>CBCSKA010000001.1:0-11272 GCA_965140885.1 Legionellaceae bacterium
TATCTGTTGAATGACTCATAATAAATTTTATGAGTATATCACAATATGTAAGTCATTTTAAAATCAAATTACTATAAATAGCGGCATTTTCAAAAAGATATTATTTTATTAGTCGTTCACTGGTATCTTGCTTATTCTTTAAGCTACCAGAATATTGAAGAAATGTTGGGTGAGCGCGGAATTTATGTAGACCATTCAGTGTTGGGTAGTTAATTACGCGCCTTTACTCAAACAGGAGTTTCTAAATCTATTGCCGTTTTCTTTTGTTCTTCTTTACTTCCAATATTCACGTAAATATCATCTTTAAGGCCAATATCTACATGAATCTTTTGGTTTTGAGATGATTCTTCTTTTTTTGTGAAAATATTAACGCGAATTTTAAAATTATTATCTTTGTTTAACATGATTTTATTTAGGCTTTCGATTCTTGTCGCTAAAAAATCATGAACTTCTGCATTATGTTTACTTGTTTTTTCCAAAATTCTATATCGATCGGAAAGATTTTTTTTTAGATTGCTATTCAGCATCTATCTTCACAGGGATATTTAATCCTGTACTTACGGAACCTGGAATTTTACGTTAAAAAAATCATTAATAGCTCGATTTTATTAATTTATCTTTTTCTTTCCATAATTGATTTAGCCAATCCTGGAATTGTTTCCTGTATTCAACATCATTTTGATAATCACCAATTAAGGCTTTTGTTACCGGTATTTCTTTAATATCAACGGTAATGGTTTTGATTTTGCCGGTAAAAATATCCCATAAGGTGGGAGAATGTTGATCATAAATAATGGTGACATTTAAAATGGTTTGTAAATAGTCCGCTAATGCCGATAAAGTAAATGAAATTCCGCCTGCTCGAGGCAAAAGTAAATATTCATAAGGGGATTGCTGTAATTTTTTTTTCGCTAAGGTAAAACGAGTTCCTTCGGCAAAATTAATCAGTGTCACCGGAATATGTTGAAAAATTTGACAGGCTTTTCGTGTGGTCTCAGTATCTTTTCCTTTTAATTCTGGTTTTTTTTCAAGTAATGCTTTGCTATAACGTTTCATTGCGGGGAAATGTAATAATTTGCAGCACCAACCAATAATAGGAACATAGGTTAATGATTTTTTAATAAAATATCGACATAAGGGTAGTTTTTGATTAAAGACTTTTTGAATGATAATAATATCAGCCCACGATTGATGATTAGCAATGAGTAAGTAAGATTTTTGGGATATAAGTGAATGGTTAAACCCATTGATATTCCAATGAATACGAGTAAATAAAGCTAAAATAATATTACTATGGATTCCCCAACCTTTACCTATCGCTTGCATTAATCGATCACAATAAATACGCCATCGTTTATTGGGAATAAGATAGTAAAATAATCCCACTATTAAAATAGGAATGGGTAATAAAAAAGTTAACAATGTATAGCTTATGGCAATGAATATGGCAATGATAGGCCTTGGAAGAAAAGTGAACATAATGGTTTCCTCTTATTTCCTATGGATTATTAAATTCAGGCATAGGTAATTCTATATCTTTATCTTCTTGTTTAACGGGTATGGGTTCAAAATTAGGTGTTAAAGGTATTTGATGGGTTTTTGCATAAGTTATAATTTTAGCGGCATATTTTTTCCCTGCTGAAGTATTAGCACCTGTTTGATAAACGGCTAATGCACAACGTGGATTGGGAGCAGAATGATGTGCACATATTTTAGTGGTATGATTTAATATCATGGTTGCAATAGCCATATTTTTGCAAGGCCGAAATAAATCAGAAATACGCGTTTGTTCTTTATATTTTTTTAACCATCCACTGGAGATTTGCATAAGACCAATATAAACAATATGTCCATTAGCTAATTCTTGATTAACATATATTTCGCCCGCTCTAGGATTAGGAGCAGTGATTGTTTTTACTGTGGCATTTTCTTGTACACTGGTTATTTGTAAAGGATTATTTTGTGAACCTAATTTTACCATCGCATTAACAATAGCATTGTCACGATATAAGCTACACGCCATAATCATTGTTATTAAATCCATTAAGGCTCCATTAAAATAGTGTTATTAAACAAAACATTAGGGTAATTTTAGCATTTTATTTTTTTTTAAGTTAATGTATTTATGATTAAGTGAGAGTATTAAACATTAAATCGAAAATGAATAATATCACCATCATGAACAATGTATTCTTTTCCTTCAAGTCGCCATTTACCGGCTTCTTTTGCACCTTGTTCCCCTTTATGTTGAATAAAATCTTCATAAGCAATAACTTCTGCACGTATAAAGCCTTTTTCAAAATCCGAATGTATACAGCCTGCGGCTTGTGGAGCCGTTGAACCTTTATTAATTGTCCAAGCCCGAACTTCTTTAACACCCGCGGTAAAATAGGTTTGTAACCCTAATAAATCATAACCAGCACGAATCACGCGATCTAAACCCGGTTCTGATAAACCTAATTCATTTAAAAAATCTTTTTTATCTTGTTCCTCTAATTCAGCGATTTCAGCTTCTATCGCTGCACACACACTCACCATGGCTGCATTTTCTTGTTCTGATAATAATTTGACTTTTTCTAAATAAGGATTATTGGTGAAACCATTTTCTTTGACATTGGCAATATATAGTGTGGGTTTTATCGTTAATAATTGAAGTGGGTAAAGTAAAGCTAATTCTTCAGCATTTAATTCTAATATACGAATAGGTTTAGCTTCATCTAAATGTGCTTTTACTTTTTCGAGTAAAGATTTTTCTTCTGCGTGTAATTTCCCGCCACTTTTAGAAGCTTTAGTCACTTTTAATAAAGCGCGATCAATAGTATCTAAATCTGCTAAAGCTAATTCAGTATTAATAGTTTCAATATCCGCAATGGGATCAACCTTACCAGAAACATGAATGACATCGGAATCATCAAAACAACGAACGACATGAGCAATAGCTTCTGTTTCTCGAATATTAGCTAAAAATTTATTTCCTAATCCTTCACCTTTGGATGCCCCGGCAACTAAACCTGCAATATCCACGAATTCCATAGTGGTCGGTATAATTTTTTGTGGATTAACAATATTTTCAAGCATAGATAAACGGGGATCTGGGACAGCAACAATGCCGACATTAGGTTCTATTGTACAAAAAGGGTAATTTGCAGCATCAATACCTGCTTTTGTTAATGCATTAAATAAGGTAGATTTTCCAACATTGGGTAAACCAACAATACCACATTTGAAGCCCATAATAATTTTCCTTTATGTATTTAATTGTTGCATCGCTTTAGCCATATCGCTTGATAATAAATAGGGAATAATGGCTATAATTTTTTCTACGGCCATATCTATTTGTTGTTGCTCATGAATAGCAGGCCGACACAGTACATACTGCGCGACTTTTTCACGGTCACCGGGATGACCAATACCAATACGAGCGCGATAAAATTGTTTTGTATTCAAGTGACTAATAATATTACGTAAACCATTATGTCCACCGTGGCCGCCATCAAATTTTAATCGCGCTAATCCTGGGGATAAATCTAATTCATCATGTACAATTAATATTTCTTCAGGATTGATTTGATAAAAGTGACTCATTGCGTGAACTGCTTGACCACTTCGATTCATGTAAGTGAGGGGGTTCAATAAACGGCAAGTATAGCTATTTAATGAAAAAGTGGTGGTTAAACCATGAAATTTATTTTCTAAACGTAAAGAGTGACCATATTCCTGGGCTAATTTTTCGGTTAGCCATGTACCAGCATTATGTCGAGTTGATGAATATTCATTGCCTGGATTACCAAGGCCAACAATCAACTTTATAGCCATAACTGCTTACCTTATAAAATGCTTTTAGGCTAAATACTTTGCCTAAATTGTATTATTTCTCTTTTTTTTAATAAAAAAGTCGCCGCTAAAAAATAACGGCGACACTTCATTCTGTATGAAACAGTGATTTTTTTAACTGATTTTGCTATTAGCTAGCAGTGGAAGCATTTTCTGCTACTGTTTCATCCGCTGAGCCACCACGGGCTAAATGGATGCTAGCCACAGGTAAATCATCATTATGAGTTAATGCAACTAATTCTACACCTTCAGGTAATTGAAGATCAGATAAATGTAATGTTTGATCTAATTCCATTTTGGATAAATCAACTTCAATAAATTCAGGAAGATGAGCAGGTAAGCAACGTACTTCAATATCATTAATTAAATGAGAGACCAGTCCACCCGCCGTTTTTACTCCAGGAGCAACATTATCACCAATAAAGTGTAATGGAACACGTAACGTAATTGGATTATTTGGATTAATACGTAATAAATCTAAATGTAAAATACGAGGTTTAAATGGGTGACGTTGTATATTTTTTAATACAACTTTTTCTGTTTTTCCATCAAGCTTTAAAGTTAAGATATGAGAATAAAAAGCTTCATGCTCAAGTGCTTTAAGTAAAAAGTCATGGTTGATAGCAATATTAACCGCTTTTTCTTCACCACCATAAACAATAGCGGGAACAAGATTATCTGCTCGACGTAGGCGGCGGCTCGCACCTTTGCCCATAACGCTGCGATTTTGTGCAGGAATTTCAAATGTTAAAGCCATAAAAATAGTTCTCCATAATTTCAAACAAATGACCAATTTCGCGACCAAAATTGGTTTGAGAAAAGGATTCTACAATATTCCATGGTTTTGGTGAAGTCACTCTGGTATTTTATTTATGAAAATAGGTAAGTTTTAATGAAAAAAATACCCTATACTACACAGAGTCTTATTTACCCATCATGAAGTTTTCGTTAAAATCACTGTCATATTAAATTTTTATTGCGAGGATGAATGCATGTTTACTTCACTTTCTTTTTTAGATAAATGCCTCATTCAAGCAGATCAAATTCTGCGTTTTTTTACAATGGATGCATCCAAAGCAATTCCTTCAAGAGAATATCCAGTCAATACCACGTCTGATTCTGAGCAAACGTTATTATCCGAAGAAAAACGTTTATCTGGTGCTTTAATGCGTATTAATCATACGGGAGAAGTGTGCGCCCAAGCCTTATATCAAGGACAAGCTTTAACCGCTCGTGATGATAGTCTTCGCTTAACAATGCAACAAGCAGCAGAAGAAGAAATTGATCATTTAATTTGGTGTGAAAAACGATTACAAGAACTTCAGAGTCGCCCAAGTCACCTCAATTCTGTTTGGTACTTAGGTTCATTGTCTATGGGGATTATAGCGGGTATCGCTGGTGATAAATGGAGTTTAGGTTTTCTGGCTGAAACAGAACAACAAGTAGCAGAACATTTAAATTCGCATTTACAACAATTACCCTCAAATGATAATCCAAGTCGTCAAATAGTTGAGCAAATGAAGATAGATGAACAAAAGCATGCTGATACCGCCATGCGGGCGGGTGCAGAAGAATTACCTTTCGTGGTTAAAATGGGTATGCGTATGGCATCAAAAATTATGACATCCATTACGTATTATCTTTAAATGATTTTATTTTTCGCTCAAAAGTGACGAAACTATAAGGATAAGGGTTTTTTTCATTTGGATTAAAGGTTTCTCTTTGTAATTCATTCCATTCGTCGATAGACCATTGTGGAAAGAATACATCACCTTCTATATCCGCATCGATAAACGTTAAATATAACTTTTGTGCTAGTGGTAGCGCATGTCGGAAAATTTCCGTACCACCGATAACCATTATTTCAGCTGTATCTCGAGTTAATTCAATGGCTTCATTAAATGAATGTGCTATCAAACAACCTTCAGCTTTATAAGAAGTATCTCGGGTAATGATAATATTGAGACGTTCAGGTAATGGTTTACCAATAGATTCATACGTTTTTCTACCCATGATAATGGGTTTACCCCGTGTTAATTCTTTAAAATGCCGAAGATCAGCAGGTAAATGCCAAGGTAATTTATTTTGATATCCAATCACATTTTGTTTGGCTAGAGCAGCAATAATAGAAAGTGACATTTTTTCCCTTATTTCATAAATTAAGAAGTTTAAAATAATGGCTTTTTTAATTTTTTGTTGGTATGTTTGTTGAGTAATTATTAAAAATCAGGTAAATAGTGTAAGTTTTTTTATGAGTAAAAACATATTTTATGTGTTTTTTTTTTAAAAAAAATGGTTAAACTAGTTTTTAACCTACTTTGAAGAAGTAAAGCAATGTTCTTTGCTGAATATTCACTATATCAATGATAAGTAACAGAGAAGAATTTATGTTAATTTATTTTTCCCGCTTGGCGGAGTATATATGATTGGATTCAAAATACAGCCTAAATTTATTAATACGGCATTTAAGCGTTGCTTTACATCCTTAATATGTTTAAGCAGCTTATTAATATTACCTCAAGTTGGTTTAGCTGAAGCACGTTTATTAAATAATGCGCCAGATAAAATAGCGGCTTATCCTAAACCTAACTATGGAAAAGAAGAAAAACAACGTCAATATATTGTGCAAGGTGAATTGCTAGCCAAAGCAGGCGATTGTATTGCTTGTCATACAGATGTTAAAAATAATGGTGAAGCTTTTGCGGGTGGTGCTGGAATTAATACACCATTCGGTACATTTTATGCCCCTAATATTACGCCGGATAAAGAAACCGGTATTGGTAAATGGACTGATGATGAATTTGTAAAAGCAATGCATGAAGGTGTTGCGCCGAATGGTTCTCATTATTTCCCTGTTTTTCCCTATCCTAATTTTAATAAATTAAGTAGAAGTGATGTATTAGCGATCAAAGCGTATTTATTTAGCATCCCTTCAGTGAAAAAACCCAATCGCGAAAATGATATTACGTGGCCTTTTAGTATACGATTTTTGCAAATTGGTTGGAAAACATTATTCTTTTATTTTCAAAAAGGCCAATATCAATATGATCCAACTCATAGTGCTGAATGGAATCAAGGTGCCTATTTAGTTCAAGGCTTGGGACATTGTGGTATGTGTCATACGCCTCATAATGCTTTGGGTGGCGAGAAAAAATCATATGCGTTAACCGGGGGTTTTGTTGATGGTTATTATGCGCCCGATATTACCTCGAATGCATTAAGTGAGGTCCCAGTTGAAGAAATTGTGGACGTTTTTAAGAAAAATAATAAATTACATAATGCAGGTAAAGTGGGTGGGCCTATGTTAGAAGTCAATCAAGATAGCCTTCATTATCTTCCAGAAAAAGATTTACGTGCCATCGCTATTTACTTAAAAACGGTGAAAAGTCAGAATCCCAATGCTACAGCAAATGCAAATGGGGTGGTATCTGCTGACACTGGTAGAGAAATTTATCAAGATAAATGTGCTGTATGTCATGATTCTGGCGCTGCGGGTGCGCCTAAAGTCGGTGATGGTGGTGTGTGGGATGAACGATTAAAATTGGGTTTAGATACTGTTATTACGCATGCCATAAAAGGCTATAATTCTATGCCACCTAAAGGGACTTGTATGTCATGTAGTGATGCAGAAATTAAAGCTGCGGTTGAATACATGATTGATGAAAGTAAAGTGGGTGGTGAAAGTAAACCTATTGATACTGTCCCTGTTAAATTAAGCTTAGCGGATGGTAAGCGTATTTACCAAGAGAATTGTAGTGTATGCCATGCTAAAGGTGAATTAGGTTCTCCTAAAGTGGGTGATAAATTACTATGGAACGGTCGCATTCATCAAAATATTGATGTGTTATTTACGCATGCTATTAAAGGTTATAATCGAATGCCAGCTAAGGGCGCTTGTGTTGATTGCTCAACTTCAGAAATTATTGCAGCAGTGAAATATATGGTTCAAGAAAGTAAAACATCGGGTGATTATACCTTATGGTAAATAGTATTTAAGGATTATTAATTAGTGGGTTATCGAGTAGGAGATTAGCGCTATGCGCTTTTTACAAAGATTTAAAAAATGGTTTGTGATGGCATTAGCTATGATGATACATACAACTAGTGTTTTTGCTCAATCAGAAGCATTAAAATTCAATATGCCTTTGGGAGCTACACCAGTAAGTCAAGGTATATATGATTTACATATGTTGGCGTTTTGGGTTTGCGTAGGGATAGCAGTCGTTGTTTTTAGCATACTTTTTTACTCTATTATCATGCATCGCAAATCTCGAGGAGCGGTTGCTGCAGAATTTCATGACCATTTGGGAATCGAAATTACATGGGCAATTATTCCTCTTGTTTTATTAATTATTATGGCTGTTCCTGCAACCAAATTATTAATTAAAATGGAAGATACGCGGGATGCTGCCGTTAATATTCAAGTAACTGGATATCAATGGAAATGGAAATATGATTACCTTGATCAAGGTATTAGTTTTTTTAGTAATCTTTCGACCCCATTAGATGAAATTCATAATAAAATTACGAAAAACCCGCATTATCTATTACAAGTAGATAATCCTATCGTTGTTCCTATTCATCAAAAAATTCGTTTTTTAATTACGGCTAATGATGTAATTCATTCCTGGTGGGTCCCAGAATTAGGTATTAAAGCAGATGGTATTCCGGGTTTCATTCATGAAGTTTGGACACAAATAGAAAAACCGGGTGTATATCGTGGGGTTTGTGCTGAATTATGCGGAACTAATCATGCTTATATGCCTATTGTGGTTATAGCGAAAACACCCGAAGAATTTGCGCAATGGATTAAAGAAAAATCAGCCGGTAAAGCAACTTTTAATGCGGTCGCTTCTGCAAATAAACTTAGCAAAGACGAATTAATGAAAAAAGGATCTAGCGTTTATGCAAGCCAATGTGCTCTTTGTCATAAAGCGGAGGGCAGTGGGACCCCTGGCGTTTTTCCTGCGATTACTGGAAGCAAAATTGCCACAGGCAACATAAAAGAGCATATGGCGATTATTGTTAATGGAGGTAAGCCAGGTTCCGCAATGCAGGCATTTGGTACACAATTAAGCGATGAAGAATTAGCGGCAGTTATTACTTATCAGCGAAATGCATTAGGAAATCAAGTTGGCGATTTAGTACAACCTAAAGATATTAAAGCATTTAAAAATAAATAAAATTATCGATTATCCGCAAATGTGGTTAAATTAACTTAAATTAAAATTTTTCTTTAAGAAAGCATTATCGAATTTACTAAAAGTGGTATTGCAAACATATATGAGGTAAACCATGAATGAATCAGTTTCCCCTGATTATTCTGCTCACGAAGAGCATCATCAACCATTAACCGGTATTAAGCGTTGGCTTTTTACAACGAATCATAAAGATATTGGTACACTTTATTTATATTTTAGCGGCATTATGTTTTTTGTCGCTGGTATCATGATTTTGCTTAATCGAGCAGAACTTTTTCATCCCGGTATTCACTTTATTCAGCCAGAATTATTTAACCAAATGACAACATTACATGGTTTAATCATGGTTTTTGGTGTTGTGATGCCTGCGATGGTAGGTTTGGCAAATTGGCAAATCCCTATGATGATAGGGGCGCCAGATATGGCATTACCTCGATTAAATAATTGGAGCTTTTGGTTATTACCCTTTGCCTTTACCATTTTATTAAGCACTTTAGTTATGCCAGGTTCTGCTCCTAATTTTGGTTGGACTTTTTATGTTCCTTTATCAACAAAATATGGTCCTGCAAGTACGGATTTTATGATTTTTTCTATCCATTTAATGGGGATATCTTCAATCATTGGTGCTATGAATGTAATTGCAACTATTTTTAATATGCGTGCACCCGGTATGACGTGGATGAAAATGCCTTTATTTATTTGGACTTGGGTAGTCACCGCATTTTTATTATTAGGCGTTATGCCAGTATTAGCTTGTGCAGTAACCATGATGTTAGCCGATCGCCATTTAGGTACTAGCTTTTTTGATGCTGCAGGTGGTGGTGATCCCTTATTATTTCAACATGTATTTTGGTTTTTCGGCCATCCTGAAGTCTATATTCTTATTTTACCTGCATTTGGTATTATGTCAGAAATTATACCTACCTTTAGCCGTAAGAAGCTTTTTGGTTACAATTCCATGGTCTATGCCATGATGGGTATTGCTTTTCTGTCTTTTATTGTTTGGTCACATCACATGTTTACTGTGGGTATGCCACTAGTCGGCCAAATATATTTTATGTATGCGACTATGCTGATTGCAATTCCTACCGGTATTAAAGTCTTTAACTGGGTGGCCACTATGTTTCGGGGTTCTTTATCCTTTGAAACACCCATGTTATTTGCAATTGGATTTTTAATTATGTTTACCTTTGGTGGTTTTTCAGGAATTATGCTTTCGCTCGTTCCTGCGGATTATCAATACCAAGATACTTATTTTGTAGTAGCACATTTTCATTATGTGTTAGTACCAGGTTCATTATTTGCCATTATTGCCGCCATTTATTATTGGATACCTAAATGGACAGGGTATATGTATAATGAACGATTAGGACAATGGCATTTTTGGTTAACTGCTATTTCTTTAAATGTGACTTTCTTTCCAATGCATTTCTTAGGATTAGCCGGTATGCCACGACGTGTTCCTGATTATGCTTTACAATTTACTGATTTTAATCAAATTGCAACAATTGGGGCTTTTGTATTTGGATTTTCGCAATTACTGTTTTTTTATAATATGTATAAAACCATTAAAGGGAAAACACTTTTAGCAACCTCACAAGTCTGGGAAGGAGCACAGGGTTTAGAATGGTCAATTTCATCACCTGCGCCATATCATAGCTTTGTTACTCCACCTAAAGTTGATTAATAATCATCAATAAAAAACGAGGGTGAAATAATATTAACCCTCGTTTTTCTAATTTCACTTCGGCATAAACCTACGAAAACCAAGGGTTATAAAATAGGTTTTACTCCCTAACTGTATTACTTTGAAATTACTAGCCAAACTCTATTTCTTGCGAATAAAGTCAGAGTCATTAAGTCTGGCTTGCTTATACGATAGCAGTAATACTCTTCTGTATTTTTATTAATTTCAATATATTGTTTTCTTAGCTTGCTTATAACAGAATTCATATTTAATTATTTCAATACAAAATGACATTGGAAATTAAATTTAAACGTTGCCTTTATTGTTAATTTTTCTAAATCAATGGATTGAAACGGGCCTTGATTAGCAAAAAGTCGCATGCGTTAGCCTATGCGCATATTGATGTTATCGGCTTTTGCTCAGCGAAATTTAGACTTTTCTCTAAAGTTCAAGCTCTGTGTTATAACATAAGTTGAATTAGTTTAGACCTAATCTGACACAAGCACTTGAAAAAGTGAGAGTTTCCGGTTTTGATAGAAGTGCAAACTTT
>CBCSKA010000002.1:0-11206 GCA_965140885.1 Legionellaceae bacterium
AAAGTAGGTCATTGCCAGGCTTTTTTAGTAAACCCTGATTATTAACGTAATCAGGGTTTTTTTTTGCTTTCTATTCTGACATTTATTATTTGTTAAATTAAAGATCAGTTAATTTTAGCGTTCATTTTCTTTGAAATCAGCGACAATAATTATTTTGGTAATATTAAATAATCACTAAATTGTGCTGAGAATTTGCCAGAACTTATTTGATCTTTTAGCCATTGTTGACTTTCATCAGTATGTTTAACTTCTTCATTTTCATTTGCTTGATAAGCTAAATATAATTGTTTAATCACTTCTTCAATATAATTTTCGAGCTTAGGTTCTGGAAATAAAAATTTAGCTTTTTCTGCCATAAAAATAAAATCCAGCAAAGGCTTTTTAGTTTTTTCTTCATTGGAGTTATCTTCTTGTGGCAAATTTTCAGAGATAAATTTAGCCATTTCACTAAATAAATCATAACGTTGTTTAAATAAATCACTTTTGAATTGTTTATTACTAATGATTTTTATTTGTCGGTTCGATCGATAAATAAAAATAGTTGTTAGCATATTCACAAAAGTAGCGAAAGAACTAACCCCCGCCGCTATATTTAATGTTTTTAATGTTTCAATAAGGCTATGCCATATCGAATAATTAGTGATGAATGCCATATATACTCCTTATATACCTATGTTTATATAGGTTATGGTAATGTTGGGTATAGATAATTGATTTAATATATCCTTGTGTACTAATGGGTTAATGGAATATTTTCTATAATAATTTTTTTACTCAATAGGAGAATTTTTTGACATGCAGCCTAAGTTATACAAAGATCATGCCTGTATTTAGGATTAGACGTATTACGCGAGCTGGGTTTAGAAAGTCGTGAGGCAGTGCTATCACTATTTGCCATGGGCGTTGAAAAATTGAGAAGAGCTTTTCCTAGTGAGTGTTAATAATTTTATTTTAATCTACGAAATAATAATGAATACTTTTTATCTCTTTAGCAGTAGAAACTGCACCTAGATAATTTAGCAAAGGATTCAATTGTTTAAAATAGGGATATTTATTGCTATTAATATAACTTATTTGATGAAACACGCCTTTCCCCAACATTTTAACAATGGCTTCTTTTTGTGTCCATAATTCATAAAATACATGCTTTTGTTCTTCATTTTTGATTGAAATTACTTGTTCATATTCTTCTATTGAAAACAAACGTTTTGCTATTTTAACTATATTTTTACTGGTATCCATATATTGAATATCAATACCTACAGGAATATTGTTAGTGATCGCAATTAATAAGTGATTATTAGAATGAGATAAATTAAATTCAAGTAACGTATTCTTATTAATTAAATAGGGCTTACCATGCTTGCCAATAGCAAATTTAACTTGTGAGGGTGATAGTTTTAGATAAAGACTTAAAATGTGACGCAATTTTCCACGAGTTATAATAAATTGCTGACGTTTTTTTTGTATTTTTATGAATTGACTACGTTGATTTTCTTCTTCAGATAAATATCGGGATAAATCCATTAATAAATTACTTTGAAGCTGCGTATTAAATTGCCAAATATGAAGATCACCTGCCTCAATGCTCATTGCTTGTGGCAGGAAAGGTATTTTTTTAGGCGATAACATTTTATTTAGCAGCGAGTTTACGAAGCATTTCTTTTTCAAAATGTTGAAATTTATTTTCAAGTTGCCATTGTAATCGTGCTTTTGGGCTTTCACTTAAAAAATTTGTACAACTCTTCGTTAATTTAGCACTTCCTAATGGATCATTTGCACAAGCTGTAACTTGTTTTTGACTATTTGCATTTAACCATAAATTTTTACCAGGTAAAAAACTATACGTTAAACTATTACGTGCTAACATTTTTAAGAGTGGATAAGGTAATTGGTAATCATGAACGGCTCGTAGATATTCCTGTGTAATATGCGTTCTTAATACGCCTTCATCATCCGTTGATAAAGCCACTGGAACACCATATTTTAAATAAAGCGGGAAGGGATGTTTTATCCCCCGAATACCGAGAATACTATCATTACTGGTTAAATTAATTTCTACCATTACTTGTTTTTTAGCCATTTCTTTTAATAAATCAAGTGAATTATCTTCATAAGTGATATCTGTACCATGCCCAATTCGCTGAGCTTGTCCAATTTCAATAGCTTGGCGTATATGAAAACGAAGCGCTTCAGGAGAAACCATATCTTCTGCTAATTCGCCGGCATGTAAGCTAATATTCACGGTTGGATATAATTTATGTAAAGTATTAAGAATCTTCATGTGCAAAGGGTAATCGCGAATGGCAATAGGGCCATCTTCTGCTTGAACGATATTTATACCTACAATACGTTTATCTAATTTCGCTGCTTCAAAAGCGGTTAATACTTGTGCAAAAAATTCTGAAGGTGGTAAACCCCGTAACGCAGTATATTGATAACGAACCATGACATGACATCCGGGACTAGCGTGGTGTTTTGATGAACACTTTTGCTGTTTACGCATCCCTTTTTCTATTTGAGTTATTCGATAAGGAATTTGAGCGATAATTTTGGCTAATCCTTGATTGAGCATTTTCTCCCGTAAACGAAGTAAATTATTATCCCAACCGACTTTTTTTCCGATCGCAGCTGTTACTTCCCCTTTAGCATTCATAAAATTTAAATTATGTGCGGTTAACATTAATTCAACATAACTGATATTTTGTTTTCCTGCTCGATTTAGAATTTCACTTAACACTTCACTGGGATGTTGTGTCACTAAAATACTAAATTTACTAAAAGTTTCAAAAAAATGTTTAGCTTGTGTTTCTTTACCAGGTATAAAACGATTCATTGACCAAGCATCAATTAAATTATTATAAAGTGGTGTATTGATTTTTACCTGAGATATTTTTTCACCAGTTTGGCAATTCATTTTATTAATAACTTGATAATTTTTGAGGCAATACGGATCTTGTTGACTAAAAGAAATTAAATTTTCCGCATAAACAGCCCCCCCAAAATGACTATGTAAATCTCCCCCTTTAGGCATGTGATAAAGAAATTGATAGAGTTCAGTGGGTTTCTTTTTTAATGCTGAAAAATAAGCATTTATTTTATTTTCAATAATAGTATTCGCTTCAGCATTAACACCATAAGTGAATAACAAAAAAATTAAGAAAAAATATTTACGCATGAGTCTCACCATTAAAAAAGACAGTTTTACTAAAGAGGTACATTGTTGGAAAGTGTAGGATTATTTCACTTTGCTTGCAGCGATTTATCATCTTAATAGATGAAAGGTTATTTAGGTTCACAATAAATTAAGTAATTAATAGATACATTACTGGTTAATGTGTATTTTTGAAATAAGGGATTATATTTTATACCTTTTATTGTTTGAAGTTTTAAATCATTTTCAAAAAGGCTTTTTTCTAATTCAGCAGGTTTTATAAATTTTTGATAATCATGAGTTCCTTTAGGCAATAATTTCAAAAAATATTCAGCCCCTAAAATAGCGAATAAATAAGCGGTGAGTGTTCGATTTAGCGTAGAAAAAAAAATGCCACCATTTGGCTTAATTAATTTTGCACACGCTCGTATTAAGGATTCTGGGTGGGGCACATGTTCTAATAATTCCATACAGGTAATGATATCAAATTGCTGAGGGTTTTTTTCTGCAAAAGTTTCTGCCGTTACTTGTTGATAATCAATATTTAATTTTTCTATTGAAGCATGAAGCCGTGCAATAGTTATGGCTTCAGGACTCATATCAATGCCTGTGACATACTCTGTTTGTCTAGCTAAGGCTTCTGTTAAGATACCACCACCACATCCTATATCAAGTATCTTTTTGCCTTTTAGACTAATATTTTCTTGTATAAAATGAAGCCTAAGAGGGTTGATATCATGTAATGGCTTACAGGGGCCTTTTTCATCCCACCAGGATGAAGCCATTTCATTAAACTTAATAATTTCTCGAGTATCGATATTAGTTTTCATAGTTGCAAATAGTATCAGATAGGTAATTATTTTAATAGTAAATTCAGGGGTTGAAAAAAGTTTATTACGGCAGAATTGTAAATAAAAGAATGGTTGTAAGGATGTTCACAGGTAAAATGAGGGAATTTTTTCGCTGCAGGAAGTGATAATATCAATTTTGCAATATTCCCAAATAAAATTAATTGGATTTGAGGATTGATTAAAAAAAGTTCTTCTAATAAACCATTGATAAAAGGTTGCCAAGCTTTTGCTTCTCGCTGCACAGGCTTATTACTTAATACTAAACTTGCATTTAATAAGAGAAAACCTTTTTGAATAAAATGCGTAAATAATTCATCAATGGTTTTAACATAAGGCGTTTTATCAATAGTAGCAATCGCTGGTTGGGTCGTGTTTTCTATAGATAATGCATTTGCTGCTATTAATAACATTTTAATGATATGCCGTAATGAAGTTGCCCGATTAACTGATTTTGATAAACCGGTTGGTGACCATAAATCTTTAACCGCAGCATCCCAAAAAGCAAACCCATTGGCTGATTCAGGACGTGGATAAGGCGATTCACCAAATAAAATATACCGTGTTTCAGAAAGAGGATAACTAAAGGCACTAAAAATAGCTTTTTCTCCGGGGAGCCAATCTTGTGTAGTAATTAAATCATTTAAATATTCTTGATTAACCAAGGAAAGCGCTTTGTTAACCAAAGCGCTCCAGGAAGGGTGTAGATGAGTTTTATTTAAAAGCAACATTATTTTTTCGCAATTGATACTATGATTTAACTTTTATTGATGAAGAGTATAGTCGGCGTTTTTTCCGTTTCAGGCGAAGCTGGTTGTTGTTGATTGAATAATATATGAGCTGCTGCACCTGTCATATCCTTACTCTGCGAACTTCCCTTTGGTGTTGTTGATTCAGGAATAGGAGATGGGTTAGCTGCATGTTTTTTTATTATTTCATTTGTCCATTCAGTTACTTTATCGTTGAGTGATTTAGAAAGATTTTCTATTTCAGCAACTGTTTTTTTACCGGGGTTATCATTTAATTTTGTTGTAATAGATTCTAAATCTTTTATAATTTTTTCTATAAAAACTTTCTTGTCCTCGTCATTTAATCCTGTGTTGTTTGAGAGTTCGATTAATCTTTTTACTATAGGACTATTTTCAAGCGTAGTATCTTGTTTTGCGCCTATATCAGTAAGAAATATTTTTTCATTGGCATCAGTTACGATAGGACTTTTTGCTTCTAAATGCTGCTCAACTTTATGTTTAATAAAAAAACCTGCTGCTGCTGCACCTATTAGGGCACCTGCCATTCCTATTGCTATAATTCCTAAACCAAAACCACTCATAAAAAGAAGGCTTACTCCTGCTAAAGCAAATAATGCACCTACACCTATAGCGATGAAAAAGGCACTTTTCATTGCTAAGTTAAGCCATGAAGGATAAGGGTTTTCTGAAGAAGTTTTTTTATTGCTACTCTTTAGTGTTTTTACTGCGTCAATAATATTTTTATTAAAATCGGTTTGAAATTTTTCAACTTTTTCAATAATCTCATCCTTTTTTCCCATAGAAACATGTGCTGTTGAATTATTATTTAAAGCTGTAGCTTCGGCTTTTCTTTTCTCTTCCTTTTCATTATTTTCTTTGGTATTTGCTTGTTCTCTTTCATTATTCATGACAATATTATTTTGTGTTTGAGTACTACTTGTTTGTAGTAAAAGGGTATTAGCCTCTGTGTTATCTGCACCAACTGTCATATATAACCTCATTATTAATGTAAATTATTGCTATAGTAACTGTATTTTTTCCTACCTCTTTTATAAGACATGGAAATGTTCGAAAAGAGATAAAAATATTAATAAATCTGAATTTGCAATACCACTGACTTTCCAACTTCCCATTCATGATAAATGTATCCAAGGGATGTAAAATTGCACAACTGTAATAATTATTTCCTTCAATTATATACTATGTTTCTTAATACAAATCTATTCAGATACCGTGTGACTAAATTTTCTTCTTAGGTTAATTATAAGTATTGATTGCTTTATAATTTCTATTATAGCTTATTCTAACTTAAGAGATTATTAATTTACTGTATTTTTTAATAAAGGTTTCAATATCATTAATTCTTTATACAATAGAATTAGCCATTTCATTAAATTTTTTTAAACAAGAAATTAGGTATACAAAAAAGTTATTTAAACATTTTTTTCTAGATAGACTAATCATTTATTTGTAGTCAATGAAAATACCTTTTTCTTTGAATATAGATTTTTGTTTATTGAATAGAAGGTTCCATATTTTCACTCGTGCATTAATTACGCTTATGATACTATACACTTTTTTTATGCACAATTTAGAGGCGAGTTTATATTTCAAATTTTATAAACCCTAAATTTATCAATCGAATACTGTTTTCTTGAGGATTACATGGCTGAATTTGCAAAAGAAATAATCCCCGTTACTATTGAAGCTGAATTGAAACAATCCTATTTAGATTACGCGATGAGTGTTATTGTAGGACGGGCATTACCCGATGTACGAGATGGCTTAAAACCTGTGCATCGACGTGTACTCTATGCTATGTATGAATTGGGAAATGATTGGAATAAACCTTACAAAAAATCAGCCCGTGTCGTGGGTGATGTTATTGGTAAATACCATCCGCATGGCGATACAGCAATTTATGATACGATTGTTCGTATGGCTCAACCTTTTTCTTTACGTTATACATTAGTTGATGGACAAGGAAATTTTGGGTCTGTTGATGGTGATGCTGCTGCAGCAATGCGTTATACCGAAGTTAGAATGTCTAAACTTGCTCATGCTTTATTAATGGATTTAGATAAAGAAACAGTTAATTTTGCACCTAACTATGATGAAACTGAATTTGCCCCTGTTGTTTTACCCACCCGTCTTCCTAATTTATTAATCAATGGTTCTTCGGGTATTGCAGTAGGTATGGCAACGAATATCCCTCCCCATAATTTAACAGAAGTGATCAATGCTTGCTTAGCTTTAATACAAGATCCAGAAATTGATTTAAATGAGTTAATGACTTATGTGCCTGGGCCTGATTTTCCAACTGCGGGTATTATTAATGGTAGAGCAGGCATTATTGAAGCTTATCGAACCGGCAGAGGTCGAATTTTAGTCCGCGCTAAAACAGAAATAGAAGAACAAGGTCAATCTGGAAAACAATCCATTATCGTTACTGAATTACCTTATCAAGTTAATAAAGCAAAATTAATTGAACGGATTGCTGAATTAGTTAAAGAAAAAGCCATTGAAGGGATTAGTGGATTACGTGATGAATCTGATAAAGATGGGATGCGTATTTGTATAGAATTACGCAAAGGTGAATCTGCCGAAGTTATCATTAATAATTTATATACCCAAACACAATTACAAGTTGTTTTTGGCATTAATATGGTTGCTTTAGTCGATAATTGTCCTCAAATATTAAATATAAAACAAATTCTTGAAGCTTTTATTCAACATCGACGAGAAATTGTAACACGCCGCACAATTTATAATTTGCGAAAAGCGCGTGAACGTGCCCATATTTTAGAAGGGTTAGGCATTGCATTAGCTAATATTGATGAAATGATACAGTTAATCAAAATCTCTGAAAATCCAGCCCGTGCAAAAGAAGGGTTATTATCAAAACCTTGGCCAGCAGGGATAGTGACTCAAATGCTGTCTCAAGCAGGACAAGCTGCTAGTCGACCAGAAGATTTAACACCGGAATATGGTTTTACCGAAAAAGGTTATTTTTTATCTACTGTTCAAGCGCAAGCGATTTTAGATTTACGTCTACATCGGTTAACTGGATTAGAGCAAGATAAAATATTTGAAGAATTTAATGAATTATTACTCATTATAAAAGATTTACTAGCTATTTTAGCGGATCCTGAACGTTTAATGTTAGTGATACGCAATGAATTAATAGAAATGCAAGCCCAATTTGGCGATGAAAGACGTACAGCAATAGTAGAAACGCAAGAAGATATTAATATTGAAGATTTGATTCCTGAAGAAGAAATGGTCGTGACTTTATCACGAGAAGGATATGTAAAAGCACAACCTTTAAAAATGTATCAAGCACAAAGAAGAGGTGGCCGAGGTAAATCAGCCACTATTGTAAAAAATGAAGATGTGATTGAGTATTTAGCCATTGCAAATTCGCACGCTTATGTTTTATGTTTTTCGAGTTTAGGAAAAGTTTATTGGTTAAAAGTTTATCAATTACCCCAAGCGGGACGTAATGCAAGAGGTAAACCAATAGTAAATCTCTTATCGTTGGAAGAAAATGAACAAATTAGTGCCATGTTGCCTGTTAAGCAATTTTCTCCCGATCAATTTATATTTATGGCGACCGTACAGGGCGTTGTGAAAAAAGTGCCACTAGAAAAATTTTCCAGACCTCGTTCAATGGGTATTATCGCTATCGTATTAGATGAAGGCGATAAATTAGTTGATGTCGGTTTGACAGATGGTAAATCTGAAATCATGTTATTTTCTAATGCAGGGAAAGCTATTCGTTTTAATGAAGCTGCTATACGTCCTTTAGGAAGAAAAACGAGAGGTGTTCGCGGGATCACCCTTGGGGAATCGCAAAAAGTTATTTCTTTAATTATTGCTAAACCCGAAGGAACGGTTTTAACTGCGACGCAAAATGGCTTTGGAAAACGAACACCCGTTAATGATTATCGAGTGACTGCTCGGGGAGCGCAAGGAGTTATTTCTATTAAATTGAATGAACGAAATGGCGAAGTGATTGGCGCAATCCAAGTGTTTCCTGATGATGAAGTCATGTTGATTTCTGATCAAGGTACATTAGTTCGTACGCGAGCCAATGAAATTTCTATCATAAGTCGTAATACGCAAGGTGTGAAATTAATTAATTTATCAGAAGGGGAAACATTAGTTAGTATTCAACCTGTGGTTGATATTGTTACGGATAGCGATATACCCTCTGATGAATCATAAGCTATAATTATTTTAATCGTTAAATAAAGAATAGAGTAAATGTATAAAAGACATTTTATTGCGTTTTTATAATGGAAAGAAATAATTAAAATTAAGGTAAGCTAAATGACAAGAGCTTTTAATTTTTGTGCAGGCCCTGCAGCCATTCCCGACGAAGTTTTACTTCAAGCACAAGAAGAGTTAATGAATTGGCAAGGCCGCGGTATGTCAATTATGGAAATGAGCCATCGTGGTTTTGATTTCGAACAGTTAGCATCTGAAGCTGAAGCAGATTTGCGAGAATTAATGCAAATACCTTCTCATTATCGAGTTTTATTTTTACCTGCAGGCGCTCGAGCGCAATTTGCTATGCTTCCATTAAATTTACTGGGTAAGAAAAAACAAGCAGATTATGTAAATACAGGTTATTGGTCACAATGTGCGATTAAAGAAGCTACTCAATATTGTGAAGTTTCTATTGCAGCTGATAGTCGTATAACAAATTATACAGCTATACCTTCTTATGACACATGGCAGATAAATCCAAATGCAGCTTATTTGCATTATACGCCGAATGAAACGATTAGTGGTGTTGCATTTTCTTGGATTCCAGAAATAGAAAATATTCCACTCGTTGCTGATATGTCTTCTTTTATTTTATCAGAACCTATCGATGTTTCTCGTTATGGCGTCATTTATGCAAGCGCACAAAAAAATATTGGGCCTGCAGGATTAAGTATTGTTATTATACGTGATGACTTATTAGGTTATGCTTCACCTTTAACACCCACTATTTTCAATTACAAAATACAAGCAGAAAATTATTCTCTTGCGAATACACCTCCTACGTTTGCGTGGTATTTGTCGGGTTTAGTATTTAAATGGTTAAAACAATTAGGTGGTGTAGATGCCATATCAAAAATTAATCAACGTAAAGCAGAAAAATTGTATAGCCTTATAGATAAAAGTGACTTATATCAAAATTCTATTGCTAATGATTGCCGTTCAAAAATGAATGTTACTTTCACATTCAAGCATCCTGAATTAGAAACCTTATTTTTAAAAGAAGCCGAAAGTCAGCATTTAACTTATTTAAAGGGCCATAAAGCAATCGGTGGTATTCGGGCAAGTATTTATAATGGTGTGCCTGAAACATCAGTTGATGCCTTAGTGAAGTTTATGTATGAATTTGAACAATTATATGTTTAAAGAGGATAGTTCAGTGTTTGCCCCGGTTATTACAATAGATGGGCCTAGTGGCTCAGGAAAAGGGACTATTAGTCAATTGCTTGCGCAAAAGTTAGGTTGGCATTTGTTAGATAGTGGTGCTTTATATCGTGTACTGGCTTTAGCAGCGCAACTCCATAAAGTTGATTTTCAAAATGAAGCCGCATTAAACGTATTAGCAAAACATTTAGATGTTCAATTTATTGCAAATGGACCTGAATCCTCTTCTTCTCGTATTATTTTAGAAGGGATTGATGTGACAGATTTAATTCGTACGGAAGATTGTGGAAATGCAGCTTCAGTAATAGCTTCATTAGCTTCTGTCAGAATGGGTTTATTAGAACGCCAAAAAGCGTTTCAAGAAAAACCTGGATTAGTGGCTGATGGCCGAGATATGGGAACGGTCGTATTTCCAGAAGCGAAAATGAAGTTTTTTTTAGATGCTACTATAGAAGAACGAGCACAAAGACGATTCAATCAGTTGAAGAATAAAGGAATAAATGTTAGTCTTGAAAAACTTTTTGAAGAATTAAAAGAGCGTGATTTTCGAGATAGAAATCGAAAAGTATCGCCTCTTTTACCGGCAGAGGATGCAATAGTAATTGATACTACACATTTTAGTGTTAACCAAGTGATTAATTTAATTTGTGAAAAAGTAAAAACAACTTTGCATCCATTGCCTATTTAAGACAAAATAAAAGTCTATTTATTAATAATATTATTTTGTTTTGAAAATTGGGTGACTGTGACAAAAACTTGATAGCTTTATTAATAAGTCATTCAAAGATTTCGCTTACAAGAGAATCGCAGTAATTATTAACTTTAACGGGATACGAATGTATCTGTTTTTTTGGCAGTTAAGTTTTTAAAGCTTAACATTAGGGTTTATATAACATGACAGAAAGTTTTGAACAATTACTTGAAGAACATGCCGCAAGCATGCAAATGCGTCCGGGCAAAATTTTATCCGCGGTTGTTAGAGAAATAAATAATAAAATGGTAGTCGTGGAAGCTACCGGTAT
>CBCSKA010000003.1:0-46994 GCA_965140885.1 Legionellaceae bacterium
GTTTGGACTACGATTTAATTTGATTGCCAGCATCTACAATTTTGAGCTCTATTTGTGAGTTTCGAAAGAACTCTAATGAAATAAAGCTATTTTTTTATCTTTTTAAACCTAGAATCAGGTAGGTAGCTAAAATAGCCCATAGAACCTACCTACTTGATCAAAAAAATAATAAATAAAAACGGATAACTGTAAGATCAAGTATTATCCCCTATTTAAACAATTCTAGAGAATCCTATTTCTCCTCAGCAACAAGAGAATAAAGCAGCTTGTTTAAATCCACATCTTCCTAGAAAACAATAGATAGCCAAACTTTATTACATCCTGGGTAATAAACAAAAAGCTATACAAACGCTAATGAAAGCTATTGATACCATCATTTCTCATCATCATTGGGTGCTAACGTACAAACGACATAAAAGTCTCACGGAAATTTAATGAAACCCATATCTATCATAGTCTGTTTGCGATTGTTGATATTCCAAAATTAGCCTGGTTTAATGGGTCGTTTTTTGGGAACGTCCAATCCAACAGAATCAACCATTTTTTCATCTGAGAAATCGCACTCAATAATTCCCCAGAAATCGATATCCACAGTAATAGCATTATCTGAACATTTGTAAGCCATTTCTTAAAATAGTGTAAGACTTCTACGGTTCTAATGACATTTGATTGACGAAATTACCAAAAAAGCCAAAAATGTTGGCATCTCATGCTTAAAACGTTAGTTAAAGCGTCTTAACACCTAGTTATTCTTACTTAAAAAGATAATACGTATCTTTTGGGACATGCCCTTACATGCGTGGAATTTCGTTAAAACCCGTCAGTGCTTTCATAAATCGAGCACTGAACAACCTCAATGAAGGTTGGTATAAAACCAAAAACTGGTTTTCACGTCTTTTTAACAAAAATTCACAACCGATTGATGTCAAAAAACAACAAGCGGTAAAAACCCAAGAAAGCTTTACTTTTTTACAGCATGCTTATCAGTATGGTGATAGTAAAACACTCCTATGGATAGCTGATGCTTATCTGTCTCTTTCATTAGATAAATTAGCCATCAGCTTTTTAAAAAAAGCAATGGCAATATTTCCCCAAGAACCACGCTTAAGTGAAATCACGTTACGAGACCGTCTTTATTATCGTTTTGGGCAGTATTACGAAGGAAAATTTGAAGAAAAAAAAGCCATCTACTGGTATTCGAAGCTTGATAAAAAAGAGAGCGCTTACTACGACTTAGCTAAAATGGCATTAGGTAATATCTATTTAGCAAAAGCGATTGATAATAGCCCCACATTCGATACGCTGTATTCTAAACAATACCAACAAAAAGCCACGAAGTATTTTTGGGATGCAGCAATTGAAGGAAGTGACGATGCTGAAAAACTCTATTACTACACCCAACATGGGATAGAAGGTGAACTAAAATACCAAGAAGCCCAAGAAAAATTACGAAAAGATAATCAATTCATTGAAAAAGAAAAAAAGAGCAAAAGACTACAACGTATCACCACATTACGTGACCGGATAGAAACAACGCTAGAGGCAATAAACAATCAATCCCACTCGTTAAAAAATAGCATTATAACTATTCACAAGGAGTTTATAGCGATGTTACCTCAACAAAATGCGGATAATGAATTAACTATTATAGAAGATAACAAATCTCAAGAACGCGAAGAAATAATAACACAACCACTGAATCAGGCGCCTATACAAGATAAAGAATCGTTAAAAACACAAATGAATATCTTTAAGAAGCGGTACCAAGAAGGTGAAAAAAATATCATTAGCTTGATTGATAATCATTTTGAATCACTTCTTGTGAAAGCAACCCAAAGTGATTTTTACAACAAAGTAGAAGCGCTTTTAAATCGCTATCAATCCGCTTTTTATTCCTTTGAAAACTATAACAGACGCAAAAATAATCCAAAGTGTGAAGATGCGATTGACAAAACCCTTTCAGATTTGAAATGTGCATTAAAAAACGCAAAAGAAGCAAAATATGATGAACCGTTAGCAAAATTTTTGTTAAAAATAAAACAATTACCTGCTAATACAGGTTGTTCTCTGTCAGGGTTATACTGGATTAAAAATGGTTCGGATATTTTTAAGTTTTATAACTTTAGACAAAACCTCAATGCGATTTTAAAAGAATATAACGATGGCACACTGGCTGGAAATAGAATTAAAGGTGAAAACAATCCACACGTAATTGAAATCAAAAAACAATATAAGGCACTCAAAAAAGAATTGGCTAAACTTGGGGCAACTGCTCAGCAAACGCATAATGAGATAGTAACGCCACTGCTTGAAAAATTAACTAAAACACAACAAGAGCTGGAACTCTTTAAAAAAGAAGAAATCTATATAATTCTTGATAAAGAGAAACAAGGACTACAGCAAGAATTGAGAGAAGTAAAACAAGAAAATTCTGAATTGAAGGTAAAAATCACAAATGTAGAAAATGAATTAGTAACTCAAAAACAAAACTTTGAGCAGAAATTTAAACAAGAAAGACAAGAGCGTGCTTCCGAAAAACAAAGTTTTCAACAGGAATTAGTTTCTCAAAAACAAAACTTTCAACAGGAATTAGTAACTCAAAAACAAAACTTTGAGCAAAAATTCATACAAGAAAGGCAAGAACGCTTCATCGAAAAAAATACGTTAAAAGAAGATTTTTTGAAGAAAATCAAAAAACAGAAAGAAAAAGTAATGGATATTGACGAAAAATATAAACAGCAAGAACAAAGAGTAGAATTTTTAATAAATATTATGCTGCAACAAACAATACCCCATAACGAAATGACGAGTAATCAACCCCTAATTCAAGAAATAAGTAAAAAACCAGAATCCCATGATACTTGGATTTGTCCTATAACCCAACTAATTATGGAAGATCCCGTTATTGCTGAAGATGGGCATAGCTATGAGCGTATTGCTATTATGCAGTGGCTAGAACTTAAAAATATCAGTCCAATAACAAGACAAACTATTAGCGATAAATTAATCACTAATTATGCGCTTAAAAACTCTATCGATGAATATCACGAAAATTGCAAAAAATGGGAAGTAGAACAAAACAGTATCCAAAGATCTTCTGTTGGCTCGTTACCTACTTTTTTTAACCATACCTATTCATCAAGCCGTATGGACAATCAATCTACATCTTCACAGCAAGCATCTACTAACAACAGACGATTTTAATAAACATTTCTGCATGTCCTCAAAAAAGCAGCTTATAAAAAAGCTGCTTTTTTGAGGGGTATTTCCCAGAAACTGTGTAATTTCATCCTAGGCATTTAAATTCTATCCTCAACTTTAATCATAAAATAGGCCATGGCTAAATTCCAATCTCGGATAGGCATGGTCCATATAGGACCCATCCCTATTGTAAAGGGTTTTTTTAAAGCTTTGGATAAAAGGTAAAAATTGCAGTCATATAGCTAATTCCTTGTAAATTGGATATAACTATTAATTTATGACCTATTCAATTGATTTTAGAAGACATGTATTAACCATTAAAGCGGAAGAGAATTTAAGTTTTGCAGAAACCTCATTACGATTTAAGATAGGCAAATCAAGCCTTGTGCGTTGGAGCACATGTCTTGGGCCTAAAATAAAGCGTGATAAACCTGCAACTAAAATTAATATGGCGTTATTGAAGCAGGATATACAGAGCTATACCGATAGTTATTATCATGAACGAGCCCAACGTTTAGGCGTTAGTAAAACGGGAATTTATTGGGCAATAAAATGTATGGGTATCAGCTATAAAAAAAACGCTACAGCATCCCAAAGCCGACGCCGAACGGCGGTTATTAATTCAACAGAATTTAACGAATGATAAGTCTTCTAATCGTAAGATAATTTACCTGGATGAAAGTGTCTTTGCTCATGACATGCCCCGTACCCATGGCTATTCTGCCAAGGGGAAACGGTGTTATGGCAAACATAACTGGAGTGCACGTGGCCGAACAAGTGTTATTGGCGCGTTACAGGGAAATACCTTCAACACTCAGTTTGTTTGATGGAATGATTAATGGAGATATTTTTGAAGGCTGGCTAGAACAAGATTTGATCCCGAAATTGCCAGAACGCAGTGTGGTGATTATGGATAAGGCAGCTTTTCATAAAAGACCCGCAACTCAAACACTACTCGACAAAGCAGGACATACCTTAATGTTTCTGCCTCCTTATTCCCCTGTTCTTAATCCTATTTAACATACGATAGTGTCTCCATTTTTGAGACCCCTTTTGGGACATCCAAGTCCCCAAAAGGGACAAAAATTGTCGACAAGTATGCCTGCGGCAGCCCTGGCCGTCCTGCGTACGCTCGTTATGACACGACTAGGTGTCATAACTTCACTTCCACAAATGACTTGTCGACCGTTTTGTGGGCCTTATATTTTGCCTTCGGCAAAACATCCGGCACTACGGTCTACCAGGGACTATCGGCCTCGCTCCTTCGTCGCTTCCTTGGCCGACAGCGAATGGGCACAAGCTAAAGCAATTCGAAAACAACAACACCGTTCTATTTATGATCTATTTAAATACCATTGCCCGTAATCAATTTATAAGGAATTAGCTATAATCAATAAAAGGATGTTTTCCCATGAAAAATAATACAAACAATAAATGCCACTCATATTTTGACCTTTCACAATACTATTTTGGAAAAAATAACTATGAAAAAAGTTTAATTGCCTTGATAAAGTCGGAAGAACAAAAAGAACTAAACACAGATTAATATCTAGATGATATATCTAATGATTTAATGGAAATTCTTTTAAAACGTTTCATAAAAAACTGTCATGGAAATTAGATAAAAAAATAAGGAAATCAGCAATGAAAACAATACATCACTATAAAAAAAATAGCTTAAAATATCAATTGCTACCAATGGAATTTGAAATGAAACTGAAAAAATACAAAATTTCAGTGGTAGAAGATAACCCATTAAATCAAAAAGTCGCTGGTATAACCCTAGAAATGATGGGTTATGAGGTGGTGATTGCTAATATAGTGTTTTGATTTCTAAATGATTGATTGAAAGCAATGGTCAATAGCTCCAGCAAGAGTAGTAAATTGGGATATTATTTTCTTTATCTTTGCTTTTAGGTTAGCCCAGAACTTTTCAATAGGATTAAAATCTGGCGAATAAGGAGGAAGAAATAACAAGTGACATTGAGCGTTGGTTATTAATGTTTTAGTGCGCTCAGATTTATGAAACGCAGCATTGTCCATAATAATCGTGTAGCCAGGGCCTAAAGTTGGCAGTAGGAATGAGTCCAACCAGAAATTAAAAAGATTAGTATCACACGTCCCCTGATAGCACAAAGGCGCGATAACGTTGTTATTGTTCAAACCAGCAATGAAGCTTTCCCTCGCAAAGCGCCTTCCCGAGACTTCACCCGCAACAGGTTGACCTCGTTTACCCCAGCCGTATTCTCGGGAGATAAAGCTATCAATGCCAGACTCATCAATATATACGCACTTTTCATCACTGTATTTTAAACGCTCTACTAGGAACAGCTGACGCTTTTCTTCACTTCGTTCCGAATAGAGCGAGGTCTTTTTTTTCGTGAAATCTTAAGTCGAGACAATGCTCGCCACACCCCAGATTCAGTCACTCCAAAATGAGCCGCTATTTCGCTTAAATAAGCATCTGGATGATTTGCCACATATAACTGAAGTAATTCATCTTTCAGCTTATAGGGTAAATTTGCCCTTACAGTAGCAGAAACAGTTCCTAACTCTTCTTGCCTCGTTCTCCATCTTTGTATCGACGAGCGACTTACTTTAAAGAGTTCACAGGCAGATTTAATCAATCCTCCTGAGTTGATGTAGTCTAATACTAGTTTTCTTATATCTGTTGAATGACTCATAATAAATTTTATGAGTATATCACAATATGTAAGTCATTTTAAAATCAAATTACTATAACGGAGAAGAAGCCCTTCAAAAATTTGATTCAAGTTATGATTTTATCTTAATGGATGTCGGTTTGCCCGATATGGACGGGATAGAAGTGGCGCGATGTATCCGCGAAAAAGAATTATCCCTGAATTCCCATGTCATTATTATTGCGGCAACGGCATTTGGGGATACAGTGTATGAGTCTTGTATAGCAGCAGGAATGGATGATTTTTTAACAAAACCACTTTTTGAAAAAGAGCTAGAAGCAGTACTCAATAAATACCGATAAATAAACGCTAAAAATGAGTTTAATAATGAATAATACAATAAATACACAAAAATGCCGTCAATATCTTGAAAAAGCAAAAACCTAATTTAGTAATCAGCCTTATTACAATAAGAGTTTGCTTGTTTTATTAAAGAAGTCAACGAAACTCAAAAGCAGAAAGGACAAATTAGCGTATTAGCGTAACTTAAAAAAATAAAACCCCTGTTTTAATTTATCTTGTAAACGGTGTGCGATTACAAGGCGTCATTATGTAAGCACCATATATATATATTTTTAGCATAAGTTTTGGCAAAGGGTTTTATCAAAATAGCTTTTTAATGATTTTACTCTTTGCCTGCTGGAACACAAGGAAGCGAAGCGAGTGTGACAGCCCTCGCATCATCTGTAGGGCCGTATGTTTTGTCGAGGTCTATGCGTTAGCATAGGCAAAGACAAAATAGAAGGCATACCGATACAGATAGAAAGTCACTGTGGTAGTTGTGTTGAACGATAAGTTCAACGCAACGAACGCAGGACTGGTGCGAGCCGCCGAAGGCACACTAGTCGCTAATTTTTTGCTCCTGAGGGGGACTTGGATGTCCCGTCAGGTTTCGTAAAAAATAGCGACTCTATCGAACTCTATTTAATTTTATATAAAAAATAGAAATTTGATTTTACTCTCGATTAGGGACGCGGAGAAGCTTCTTCATAAAATGGTGCTGTTGGTTCTTGGCAATTATCTTTTGTATTATTTGTAGAATTAGAGTTATGAAAGAATTGTATCGATGAATTTTCAGTGTAATTTGGATTTTGAGAATATTTGTTTTTTTCATATGGTACATTCACAAATTGATCCAAGGAAAAAATTTCTTTTATTTTTTTATTTTCTTCTAATATTTCATTTGTATATGTTTGATGATTAACAATTACATCATTATTTAAGTCAATAACTTCACCTAAAATATTTGCTATGTCATTTTTTGTGAAAAATTCATTATTAGATAATAAATTTTTAATATTTTCTATTACATTTTTAATATCTTCTATATTAGCATAAAACAAAGATTCTAAATTATTTTCATTCGTTGTGATAACATTATTAACTGTAGCTAGATTTTCTTTATTTAAACTAACATTTTCATTTTTAGATAAAGTTTTAGTATAAGTTTGAGGCATTGGAATTAGCATAAAAAATCCTTGTATAAGCTAGCGATCATTGAAGAGATATTATTTTTACTGTGAATTCATTTTAAAAAAGCTTTTAAAATGAATCAACTATTTTCGAATAAATTTAAAAAAGAAATGAGCGAAATACATTTCTGAATCAATTTATAAAAGTTAAAATGAGTAAAATAATTTCTTATTTCAAATTTAGCTTATACTAATATTTTTTAAATAATTAATATATCCCTAGGGTTTATACTTATATTCATTAGATGTATTACTTAAATAGCTTTTGATAGCTTTTGATATCTTCTTTATTTTTGAATGTTTGATTTGTTTCAGCTATTTTAATAGTAAAATTATTATCAGAGTTAGTTAAGAAATAATCAAGTATGGCATCTATTTCCTTTTTATTTTCTCCTGTAATTACAATATTGTTTATTTTTGCTATTTCAATTATTTCCAAACTAGCTTTTAGAGCAAGTAAAAAATGGTTTTTTGTAGCATTAGGTAATGTTATTTTATTTTTTGATACAGAAATTAATTCTGAACTATTTTGTTTTTCATCAGCATAGGAAATTCTATTTGTTTTAGTATCATATTGATACTGAATTTTATTATTTGTGTTATCCTTACACCATTGTTCAGCAACTTTGGTTAAATCAATAGGTTCTGATATTTGAATAGAATTTGTTGATTTTTGAAGTGATTTGAAAAAATTACAATTTTCAAGATTTGATTTCTCTTTTGTCGTAGATTGTACTTTATTATTTTCGTCAAGTTGTAACTTATTTTTAATTAAAATATCATGAAGTATTGAATTATCAATATTAATTTCTTTTAAAATATTCTTTTTTTGTTTTTCATCATATATAAAAACGGAAGATATGTTGCCTAGCTCAGTACCATCCCTTAATTTTAAATTTTCTAATTCTATATTACAGTAAATTTGATTTTGATCTTTGTATATTTTAATTAATACATTAAATTTTTCATCTAATTTTTTATTTGTTATAAGTGCATTTTTTATCGCTTTTATGAAAGTAGATGTTTTTATTCGGCAAGTTTTTGTAATTTCTTCCGCATTACTAATTCCAAGTTGACTATTTATTTGTTTTAGTAATTTTATTTCATCTTCTTTTGTTTTTATTTCTTTTTCATTTATCAGTAAGTTATCTATATTGATGTTTTGAATAAAACCGTTACTTGCTTCATTTGAAAACATATTTTTGATATAAATATTTTTCGAATTTTTTAAATCTTCCCTGGTTAATGTAATCATTTTTTATCTTCCTTTTTTTTTGAATTTAGATTTTTACTATTTATTTTTTTAATTAATAAACAACAAATAGAAAGGAAAAAAAATAATTACTGCCAAAAAGAAATAGAGTCTATTTCTAAAAACTCCAAATAGCACATTGTCCTTATGTAACTATTTGTTTGAGTGAGTAAACAGAGATAATCCTTATCATCTGTCTAGCAGTTTATTTAATTTTTATCCTTAACATCATCCTTAATGTTTGCTGCTTATAAGTTAAGTATGTAATTGATTAATTTATTTACCAGGGGGTTTTTATTCTTAAATTTGTAAGATAATAGCTATTATGTTGATACCTGGAAATTTTATGAAAATTTAATTAACAAGAGAGGGGGGGTAGGCATTCACACGCTGTCGGCCAAGGAAGCGACGAAGGAGCGAGGCCGATAGTCCCTGGTAGACCGTAGTGCCGGATGTTTTGCCGAAGGCAAAATATAAGGCCCACAAAACGGTCGACAAGTCATTTGTGGAAGTGAAGTTATGACACCTAGTCGTGTCATAACGAGCGTACGCAGGACGGCCAGGGCTGCCGCAGGCATACTTGTCGACAATTTTTGTCCCTTTTGGGGACTTGGATGTCCCAAAAGGGGTCTCAAAAATGGCGACACTATCGTTTTTATGAAAAGGAAAATTATTAATAGCATAGGGGTGACTTAGCTATTTTTCCATTACCTATTATTTAATAGAATATCCTTAATTTAAGGTTGGAATTACACTTTCAATAAGATTATCAATACACGGTAAAATATATCCTTGAAATTTAAATGTAGTGATTCCCCTTGCTTGACAAAAAGTATTATAAACACTGTTACTATTATAGCTTTCTTGTTGAGTTATACTTTGCCAATTAATGCCAAAGCGTGAATAATCTAAATCTTTAGTATTAATTGCTGGTAAAATAGATAAAGCTTTATGCCATTTTTCCAATACTCCTTTTCGATTTCCTTCTACCAGTGTTTGCCGTGAATTAGCCATTAATGTTTGTTTAGCACCAATTTGCTTAATACCTAAAATAGTAGCGCGTTTTTCATTTAATATAATATGGTGCGCTCTAATACTATGTTCTTTTTTCTAACCAATGGGGACCATAATATTTGGAGAGGTACGTAGTGTTGCATAGCCATGAAGTTGAGCAATATCTATTTCTTGTTGATTTTTTCTTTCAACTAAAATAAGAAAACAATGTCCCAATAAAGGTGTTATTTTGGAAATAGTAATGGGAAAAAAAGGGGGAATAGTAAAAACAGCAGCATCAATTTTATAGTTGTAAGTAGTTTCCATAAAACGCTTTTTCCTATAATTCTATTCTGAATGAGGTTATGCGTTAATTTTTATATCTAATTATTTATGGTTAATCACAAATTTTGTGAAAGTTAATTTGAAAAATTGCCATTTTACTTAAAATAGTGTGTTTGTTAGTTATTCTATACATAAAAAAATAAATTTTTAATTTATAAAATTATTTCGTTTTTTTGCTAGGTTTAAAAACTAGCAGTAAAGGAAAAAGTATAAGATAAATGCCAATAGTGGCTGTATAAGCATTAATAAAACCTAACATATAAGCTTGTTGTTGTAAAGTTTGCTTTAAATAGGCAATGCTTAAGGGATTATCGATAGTGAATTGATGCTGCGCTAACCATAAATGAAATTGTTGACGAAAAGGGTTGAGAAAACTCCCTAAATAATTCCAATTCATTTGTGTTTTTCGAGTGACAATGATACTCATAATGGATATACCAATTGAACTTCCAATACTGCGAGAAAAACTAAATAAACCTGATGCTTCCGCGGTAGATTGTTTCGGTAAACTACTTAAGGCAATGATTGAAAGCGGAACGAAAAAGAATCCCATTCCAAATCCTTGAATAATCGCTGCAGTAGTAAACACTTGGGGATTCATTAAGGTATTAAATTGAGTCATAAGGTAAGTACCAAATGTACAAAAAAGTAAACCAATAAAAATAATTTTACGAGGTTCTATTTTATTAATTAATTTAGATACTAGTAACATCGCAAAAGCACTTGCAATGCCTCGTGGTGCCATTGCTAAACCAGAATCAAGCGTTGGATAATTTAACAGTTTTTCCAGCATCATAGGATTGAGAGAAATCGTACTAAAAACAGCAATCCCATAAAGTAATAACATAAGGCAAGCATTAGCAAAATTTCGATCTTTAAATAAGTGTAAATTAATAATGTGATTGGTTTTATTCCATCCTCTAATAATGAAATAAAATAGACTTATAACACTGGTAATAGCGAAGAGGGTAATTGTTGCTGATTCAAACCAATCTTCTGTATTCCCTCTATCTAAAAATAATTGAAAAGAACCTATACCTAACCCTAATAGGAACATACCCAGCCAATCAATATAAAATTTTTCTGTTGGTGTTTCTTTAATTAATTTGAGAGTTAAGAACCAAGAAATAAGGCAAGCGGGGATATTAATGTAAAAAATCCAACGCCAATTTAACATTTCAGTAATGTATCCCCCTAGTGTTGGGCCTAGGATAGGACCTGCCATAATACCAATCCCCCAAATGGCCATAGCTTTACCTTGTTCTTCGTGTGGAAAAGTATCACGTAAAATAAATTGCGAAAGAGGGATAAGTGAGGCACCAAACATGCCTTGTAACGTTCTGAATAAAACCATTTCAGCTAAATTAAGGCTAGCGCCACATAATAATGACGTAATTAAAAATCCTGTAATATTAATTAATAATAAGCGTTTTCTCCCAAAACGTTTTACTAAAAAGCCGGTTAAAGGCATAAAGATAGCTGCTGAAACTATATAAGAAGTTAATACCCAAGTAATACTATCATTATTTCCACCTAAACTACTCATCATATTAGGAAGTGAAACATTAACAATAGTCATGTCTAAAACTTCTAATACCGTGACTAACATAATAGTGATAGTAATTAACCATCGTTTCGAATAAGTTTCAGTATCCACAAAAAGTTATCCTTTATTATTACACTGATGTGGTATCTATAGTTACTTCACAACTCGCGCCGACACGAAGTGGATAATGCGGATCAGGATTTGTAATAATAATTTTTACGGGAAAACGTTGCGTGATTTTTATCCAATTGCCGGTTGCATTTTCAGGTGGGAAAATAGAAAAGGCTGCCCCACTGCCTTGGCTTATAGCAATAACTCTGCCTTGAAATATTTTTTTAGGATAAATATCAATTTTAATTTTTGCTTTTTGTCCTTCTCGAATATTTTCAAGTTCGGTTTCTTTAAAATTAGCATCTATCCACCATCCTTTATTTTCAATAAGAGCAAATAAAGGTTGTTCTGAAGTAATCATAGAACCTGCACGTAAATTAAAATTTATAATTAATCCATTCGCCGGCGCTTTAATTTGGGTATACGATAAATTTAATGCAGCTTCACGTAATGCGGCTTTAGCTGTTTGTAAATCCGCATTATGTTCTCCCATATCGCCTAATTGGTTTTTGAATTGTTCATATTGATGTTGAGCGGCAACTAAAGACGCTTGAGCAACGGCTAATTTACTTTGCGCATCATCACGGGTGGCAGGAGATAATTGGCCTTGTTTAACGAGAGTTATTATACGGTAAGCATTTTTTTTAGATAATGCTAATTCAGCTTGACGTTGCTTAATAACAGCTTCTGATGTTTCGAGTGCTGCTTTATTGGCAGCAATACGTTGTTCTGTTAAATGTAAATTAGCATTTTCTTTATCAAAAGCAAGTTGATAAGGAATAGGGTCAATTTGAAATAATAATTGATCTTTTTTTACTTTTTCGTAATTAGCTATTTTTAAATTAAGAATAGGGCCAGGAACACGAGAAGCAATATATATAGTATTTGCTTGAACATAAGCATTATCAGTACTGGGATATTTTTTATTATAAAAGTAATAAATAGCTACAACTGAAAGTAATAGTAGGAAAAATATTATGAAGCTGATTTGCTTAATTTTCTTGTTTATCACTAACATTAAGTAAGATATCCTTAATAAATTGAGAATTAAGCAAGATAGCATAATTCTTTTTTGAAAAATAGAATTAACCTATTATTAAAACCATCTCCTCTAAAATAAATAGCTACCTAAATAAAAAAGTAACTATAAAGATAGGGATTGATAAAATTATACTTTGATGATTATAAATATCGAATTTGTTTCTTAAAAAAGAAGAAAAGTTATTTCTGTATTATTTTCAACTAAAATGTAAAGCAGGTTATTTTGTTTTTGAAAAAGATTTGCTATGCTTAGTGGAATTGGTACTTGTGACCAAGAGCTTGCCTATCGCTGTATTGAACGTTGGGCATATCATTCAGATTATATCGAATTGTTTTTTTATAGGATACGAACTATGCAGAAAAAATTATTTCTTTCAGCAATTTTGGCAGCTACTGTTGTTTTAGCTGGATGCCAAGGTAACAATCAACCAACTGAGCAAACTGAAGCTACACAGCCTGCAACACCAACAGATGAAAATGTTGCTCCTGCTGCAAGTCAAACTCCTGCTCCAGAAGCTATCGCTCCAGCTGCTGAATCTACACCTGCTACTCCAGCTCCAGCTGAAGCTGCACCTGCAGCAGCTACAGATACAACAGCTGCTACAACTCCAGTTGCTGACGTTTCTGCTCCAGCTACTACATCTGCTGAAACAACTGCTAAATAATTGTATTTTTTTAGTGCAGATGAATGAGCCAAGGTTGATTTATCTTGGCTCATTTTTTTTGGGAAAATTTTCATTAATCTCTAAAGTTAATAAATTGTAAGGGTAAACTTATCTTTTGTTCTTTAATTAATGCAATGGCATCTTGTAAATCATCACGTTTTTTGCCTGTGACACGAACTTGCTCGCCTTGAATAGCCGCTTGTATTTTTAATTTACCATTTTTAAGTGTTTTAACGAGTGTTTTTGCCAATTCACTATCAATACCTTCGAGCACAGTAATAATTTGACGTGCTTGATGTAAGCTGTTTTCTGGTTCTTCAATTTTTAAACTACCAATACTAATATTACGTTTACTGAGTCGAATTACGAGAATATCAATCATTTGCTTCAATTGAAATGTATCTTGTGCTGTAAGTGTTATGGTTTCTTTATTTAATTCAAATTTCGCTTGGCTACCTTTAAAATCGAATCGTGTATCAATTTCACGATTAGCTTGATCAACGGCATTACGTATTTCTTGTGAATTAATTTCAGAAACAATATCAAAAGAGGGCATATCAAATCTCCTAAATAAATACTTACTGGGTATCCTTTTCTAAAATAAAGTTATTTTCTATATCAATAATTAGTGTTGAAACTGTGTTATTGTTATTATACACATTATGAATTTAAATTTTTTTTAAATAGCGTGATATAAAAGGTTTATATCATTACTAATAGAGGAAATAAAATGACGAATCGAACAATTATTATGTCCGATGAAACATACCATTATTATTTAAAAATGGGTATTCGTGAACCCGCTATTTTAATGGAATTACGTGAAAAAACATTAGAATTATCTTCCCATAATATGCAAATAGCTCCCGAGCAAGGCCAATTTATGGCAATGTTAGTGAAGTTATTATCTGCAAAAACCATCATTGAATTAGGAACTTATACAGGGTATAGCGCTTTAGCTATGGCATTAGCTTTACCAGAGAATGGAAAAATAATTACTTGTGATAGAGATGCTGTAGCAACAGAAATAGCAAAAACATATTGGAAAAAAGCGGGTGTTGCATATAAAATTGAATTTATGTATGGAGAAGCGTTAGCTAGTTTAGCTTCATTAAATAAAGAATTAATATTTGATATGGCTTTCATTGATGCAGATAAACGCAATTATTTAGCCTATTATGAATATTTACTTCCTCGCATGCGCCCAGGTGGAATTATTTTAATTGATAATGTGCTTTGGGGAGGTCGATTAGTCGATGAAAATGACCAAGCAAATGCATCCCGAGCTATACGTAATTTTAATGCGCAATTAGTGAATGATGTACGTATTGATTTATGCATGATTCCTATTGGTGATGGTTTAACATTAGCTAGGAAATTGTAATGTATACATTATTTATTTCAGATTTACATTTAAATCCTTTTCAACCTGAAATTACTGAATTATTTTTACAATTTCTAAAAAATCAAGCGCTCGCTGCAGATGCACTCTATATTTTAGGAGATTTATTTGAAACATGGATAGGCGATGATGAAAATTCCCCTTTCAATCAAACTATTAAACAGGAATTACGACAATTAAGTGCGACAGGAACTCACATATATATTTTACCGGGCAATCGTGATTTTTTATTAGGTAAACGTTTTATGGAAGAAACGGGATGTCACTATTTAAGTGATCCTTCTTTAATTAATCTTTATGGCGTATCAACGTTATTATTACATGGAGATTTACTTTGTACCGATGATATTCCTTATTTGAAATTTCGAAAGTGGGTACGTAAGCCTTGGATTCAAAGCCTTTTTTTAAAACTTCGACTTTCAATCCGCGAAAAATTAGCAAATAAAATAAGAAAAAAAAGCAAAAAATATTTACACACGGTTACACCGTCCATTGTAGATGTAACTAAAGAAGGAATTATACATTACATAGAACAATATTCAGTTACACAATTAATACATGGGCATACCCATAACCCGGGAGTTCATTTTTTTAAATATAAAAATGATTTAATTACTCGATATACATTAAGTGATTGGGATGAAAAAGGGAATGTATTAATTTGTTATTCCACCGGTGAGAAACAATTAGTGAATATAACACAAGCTTTAGCTCGCCCAATGTTATAAGTTAATCGCAAATGAAATAAAAAATTGCAGAGCTTATTTTAAAGATAAGCTCTGCAAGTAAAGTTTATAAAATTAGCCTAATATTTAACTCGCTTTTTGATAAGCTTCTAATTGATCAAAATTTAAATAACGGTATAAATCATTGGCTACTGCATTAATTCCCTGCATTTTTTCTTCATATTCAGCAACTGTTGGCAATCTTCCCAGGATAGCGGCAACGGCTGAAAGTTCTGCAGAGCAAAGGTAGACATTGGCATCTTTACCCATTCTACCAGGGAAATTTCGGGTAGAAGTTGATACCACTGTAGACCCATCTTTAACTCTCGCTTGATTTCCCATACACAAAGAACAACCTGGAATTTCAATACGTGCACCGGCTTGACCAAAAATAGAATAATAACCTTCTTCCGTTAATTGCTGTGCATCCATTTTTGTTGGTGGGGCAATCCATAAAGTAGTCGGTGTTTGGCCTTTGAAATCCTGTAATACTTTTCCTGCTGCGCGATAATGACCTATATTTGTCATGCAAGAACCAATAAAGACTTCATGCACAATATCACCAGCGACTTCTGATAAAGGTTTAATATTATCCGGATCATTGGGGCATGCAAGTAAAGGTTCTTTAATTTCATTAAGATCAATTTCAATCACTTCAGCATATTCTGCATTTTCATCCGGCTCGAGTAATTCTGGATTTGCTAACCAATTTTCCATGGCATCAATACGGCGTTGTATACTGCGAGGATCTTGATAACCATTGGCAATCATCCACTTTAATAAACTGACATTAGAACGTAAGTATTCAATAATAGGTTCTTTATTTAAGCGAACAGTACATCCATTAGCTGAACGCTCAGCAGAAGCATCAGCAAATTCAAAAGCTTGCTCAACTTTTAAATCGGGTAAACCTTCAATTTCAAGTATGCGTCCTGAAAAAATATTTTTCTTACCTTGACTGGCTACCGTTAATAAACCTTTTTGTATAGCAACATAGGGGATAGCATTAACTAAATCTCTTAAGGTAATACCGGATTGAATTTCTCCTTTAAATCGGACTAGAACTGATTCAGGCATATCTAAGGGCATGACTCCTAAGGCAGCAGCAAAAGCAACTAAACCAGAACCACCAGGAAAACTAATGCCAATTGGGAAACGTGTGTGAGAATCGCCACCTGTTCCAACCGTATCAGGTAATAACATTCGATTTAACCAAGAATGAATAATGCCATCACCCGGACGCAATACAACGCCACCACGTGAAGCAATAAAATCAGGTAATGAATGTTGTAATTCAATATCAACGGGTTTTGGATAAGCAGCGGTATGGCAAAAACTTTGCATGACTAAATCGGCTGAAAAACCTAAACAAGCTAATTCTTTTAATTCATCACGGGTCATAGGACCGGTCGTATCTTGAGAACCTACTGTCGTCACTCGGGGTTCACAATAAGTGCCCGGTGGAATACCTTCAACACCACAAGCACGACCAACCATTTTCTGCGCTAATGTAAAACCTTTATTTTCATGGGTAGGAATAGTAGGCCGTATAAATACAGGCGAAGGAGTTAAACCTAATGCTTCACGTGTTTTATCCGTTAATGAGCGGCCAATAATTAAATTAATGCGTCCTCCTGCACGGTATTCATCTAATAATGTTTCTGGTTTTAACTGAAATTCAGAAATTGTTTCACCTGCTTCATTAGTAATACGCCCTTCATAGGGGTAAAGATGAATAATATCACCCGTATCCATGGAACTAACATCGGTTTCTATAGGTAATGCACCTGAATCTTCAGCTGTATTAAAGAATATAGGCGCAATTTTACCACCTAAAATAACGCCACTTTGCCGTTTATTAGGTACATGAGGAATATCATTTCCAATATACCAAAGTAATGAATTAATCGCTGATTTACGTGAAGATCCTGTTCCCACTACATCGCCAACATAAGCTAGTGGGTACCCTTTCTTTTTGAGTTCTTCAATGGTTTTTAATCCTTCTGGCATACGGTTTTTCAACATAGCTAATGCATGTAATGGAATATCAGGGCGACTCCAAGCATCAACAGCCGGTGATAAATCATCGGTATTTGTTTCTCCGGGTACTTTAAAAACAGTAAGTGTTATTTTTTCAGGTAAATTTTTCTTTTGTGTAAACCAATCTGCCGCTGCCCAAGCATCAATAACTTGTTGTGCGTAAGGATAGCGTTTCGCTTTTTCTGCAACATCATGATAAGCATCAAACATTAATAATGTACTCGAGAGTGCAGTTGCAGCAAGAGGTGCTAATTTTTCTGAAGTTAATAAATCAACTAAAGGTTGAATATTATATCCCCCTAACATAGTCCCGAGTAATTTTATAGCATGAGCCGGATCAATAACCGGCGAATGAGTTTCACCTTTTGCGATAGCGGCTAAAAAGCTTGCTTTAACATAGGCGGCTTGATCAACTCCGGGTGGCACTCGATGGGTTAACAATTCTAATAAGCGAGAGGCATCTTCTTTCCCTGGATTTTTTAATAATTCAGTTAACTCTGCGGTTTGAGAAGCGTTTAAGGGTAGGGGAGGAATACCTAATGCAGTACGTTCCGAAACATGTTTATCATAAGCCTCAAGCATAATACTCTCCTAAAATCAAATAGAATAAAAATACTCCTTTCATTATTCATTACAATGAAGGAGAAAGAATTAAATTGCATTAATTATAAGAGATAAACGTAATAAAAACTAATCTTGTGCAATGAAATTAGTAAATTTTTTATTGCTTGATCCCATAATTACATTTTTAATGAGTTGCTTATTATGAATTGAATTGTAATAATTTCACGTTATCGATCAAATACATAAAATTGAGAGATTTAAGCTAGTTACCTTTCATCAATAATGAATATTGAATCATACATGATTTTCGATTATATCTTTATAGGGATAAGGTAAATATTCTCAGTAAAAATAAAGGGGATGTTTTATGTTAGAAATTAATGCATTAAGTAATCGTTTACAGGATTTAAGTAAACGTTGTCAGGATATGCGGAGGTATCTTTGACATTGATACAAAAAAAGAACGATTAGATGAAGTCAGTCAAGAATTAGCCGATCCGATTATTTGGACTAACCCAGAAAAAGCAAAAGCATTAGGTAAAGAAAAAGTACAATTAGAATCTATGGTCAATGTTATTCAAAATGTTGAAAATGAATTATCTGATATGAATGAATTATTTGAAATAGCAACAGATGAACATGATGAATTAGCATTACTGGATTTAATAGTAGAAATTGAACACATTCAACAACACATTGAAAAATTAGAATTTAATCGAATGTTTTGTGGGGAAATGGATATTAATTCTGCTTATTTAGATATCCAATCAGGTTCTGGTGGTACAGAAGCTCAAGATTGGGCAGAAATGTTATTACGAATGTATACCCGTTGGGGTGAAAAACATGGATTTAAAACAGAAATTATCGAAATGAGTTATGGTGATGTGGCGGGTATAAAAGGGGCTACTCTCAAATTTGAAGGGGAATATGCTTTTGGTTGGTTACGTACTGAAACAGGGGTGCATCGTTTAGTAAGAAAATCACCGTTTGATTCAGGAAATCGTCGACATACCTCATTTGCTTCTATTTTTGTTTATCCTGAAGTTGATGAAGAATTTGAAATGGATATTAATCCAAGTGATTTGCGGGTTGAAACTTATCGTGCCAGTGGCGCGGGTGGGCAGCATGTGAATCGTACTGATTCAGCCGTCCGATTAACTCATATTCCTACTGGGCTAGTTGTACAATGTCAAAATGATCGTTCACAGCATAAAAATCGTGCTCAAGCAATGAAACAATTAAAAGCTAAAGTGTATGAACTTGAATTACAAAAACGAAATGCTGAAAAGCAAGCGCTGGAAGATTCGAAAGCAGATATTGGATGGGGAAGTCAAATACGCTCTTACGTATTAGATGCCTCCCGTATTAAGGATTTACGAACGGGCATTGAGCGTGCGGATACAGATAAAGTGCTTGATGGAGATTTAGATGAATTTCTAGAAGCAAGTTTAAAAATGAGTAAGGGTGAAGAATGACAGTAAATATAAATGATGAAAATAATGTCAATGTTTCAACAGAAGCAGAATTGATAGCCCAGCGCAGAGCAAAATTAACAAAATTACGTGAAAAAGGAATTGCATTTCCCAATCAATTCCGCCGTGATTCACTGGCAGCTAATTTACACCAACAATATAATGAATTAAGTGATGAACAATTAACGGAAGGTAAGCATTTTGTTCGTGTTGCTGGACGAATTATGTTACGTCGTGTAATGGGGAAAGCAAGTTTTATACAAATTCAAGATATGAGTGGTCAAATACAACTTTATATCCGCGAACAAGCATTAGGAGTAGAAGCTTACGACGATTTTAAAAAATGGGATATGGGCGATATTATTGGTGCTGAAGGGTATTTATTTAAAACAAAAACGGGTGAATTATCTATAAAAGTAGAAGCTTTATTATTATTAACGAAATCCTTAAAACCTTTACCCGATAAATTTCATGGTTTAACCGATCAAGAAATGCGTTATCGTCAACGGTATGTCGATTTAATCGTTAATGTCGAAACAAGAAAAACCTTTCATTTACGTTCAAAATTAATTCAATCCATCCGTGATTTTTTAATACAACGAGAATTTTTAGAAGTAGAAACTCCCATGATGCATACTATTCCGGGAGGTGCAACAGCAAGACCCTTTATCACGTATCATAATGCATTAGATATGGAATTATATTTACGTGTGGCTCCTGAATTATATTTAAAACGACTTGTTGTGGGTGGTTTTGAAAAAGTATTTGAAATTAATCGTAATTTTCGTAATGAAGGTTTATCTACACGGCATAATCCAGAATTTACTATGCTTGAATTTTATCAAGCTTATGCTGATTATGAAGATTTAATGAATTTAACCGAAACTCTCTTTCAATATTTAATTCAAACACTTTGCCAAACAAGCATTTTAACTTATCAAGGACAAGAAATTGATTTTGGGAAGCCTTTTGAACGTTTAACCATTATTGATGCAATTATCAAATATAATCCTTCTTATACCCGTGAAGCATTAAATCATATTGATACCGCGCGTTCTATTGCTGAAAATTTATCTATTCCTTTAAAATCAACGGATGGTTTAGGAAAAATTCAATTAGAAATTTTTGAAAAAACCGTTGAGCATCAATTAAAAGATCCGACTTTCATTACTGCTTATCCTGCTGAAGTTTCACCGTTAGCCCGACGTAATGATAAAAATCCTTTTATCGTTGATCGTTTTGAATTATTTATTGCAGGACGTGAAATAGCGAATGGTTTTTCTGAGTTAAATGATGCAGAAGATCAAGCAGCTCGTTTTAAAGAACAAGTTAATGCTAAAAATGCGGGGGATCAAGAAGCTATGCATTATGATGATGATTATATTCATGCATTAGAGTATGGATTACCACCAACCGCAGGAGAAGGTATAGGCATTGATCGTTTAGCCATGCTGTTTACTGATTCACCTTCAATACGGGATGTTTTATTATTTCCACATATGCGTCCTCAAGCATAATTTGAATGACCCAAAGGAGAAAAATAATGACTCCTTTGGGTTTACAATTTAAGCAGTAGTAGAAACTTTTTTATAAATATAAAATCCTATGATTGGCAAAATCATTCCTAACATCCCTAAGGTAAAAATAGTAACATAATGTTGAAAACTGCCAACATTAATACCATTAGGTGGAATAAAACCCACTATTAAAGTAATACTACAACCTATTAATCCTAACAGTGATATTAACCATATACCCAATTTTTTCCCTGGAATAGAAAATGGACGGGGTTGCAAAGGATATTTATATTTTAATCGAATAGCAGCCAGAAACATAATGACATACATTAACATATATAATTGCGTACTTAGTGCTGTTAATAACCAGTAAGAGCCATTAACACTAGGCATTAATAAAAATGCTGCGCAGAGTAGAGTGACAAATATAGCTTGCACAATAAGTAAATGTTGTTCAATTCCATGTTGATTTTCTTTTTTTAAAAAAGCAGGTAAAAAGCCATCATGTGCCGCTTGTAATAATCCTTTTGCCGGCGAAATTATCCAATTAATAATACCGCCTAAGCTTCCAATAAGTAATAACAGGGTCATTAAAGGCGTAATAGCACTTAAATGATACACTGCAAAAAAATTAGTAAATGCTTGCATGACACCATTAACTAGACTGATTTTTTGTTGCGGTAAAACAATAGCAATGGCTAAAGAACCTAAAATCATAGTGAATAAAATAAATAATGTTGATATGAAAATGGCTTTAGGGAAATTTTTTTGTGCATTATGAATTTTATTAACATGGACAGTGGCAAGTTCGACTCCCAAAAACGATGTCATAATTGCTGTTAATGAAAGCCAGTTTGCAGAGTCATGTAAGCTAGGGATTAATGAATTTGCATTTAAGGTAATTTGCAGTGGTTTACCCATTATCACCCAAATAATGGCTAAGAAAATAATTAAACCCATAGGTATTAGCATACCTATAACAGCACAAAAACTCGCGAATTTAGCGGAAGTATGAATCCCTTTCAAATTAATTAGGGTTAATAACCAAAATGTACTAATAATAACACTGACTAAATAGAGTTTATTTTCAGCGAGTGCGGGATTAATTAAATAAGCTGCTGTACCTGCAATAAACGATAGAATAGTCGGGTACCATACGATAGTATTTATCCATTGTAGCCATATAGCGAGAAAAGCAACATTTTTACCAAAAGCTAATTTTACCCATTGATAAATTCCACTTTTTTCAGGCCAGGTTGAAGAAAGTTCTGCTGATACTAAGGCAGTGGGTATGAGAAAGACAATGGCGGAAAAAATGAAAAAAAAGATTAAACTATGACCAAACAAAGCGGTTGCAGGTAAATTACGAATACTATCAATGGCGCCAGTGATAAGCATAACAAGCGCAAATAAGCTTAAATGTGTTATTTTAGAATTTTGAAGCATTTATAATCCTTAATAAAAAACAATTTAATAAAAAGGTAATTTAAATTACTATCTTCTTATAAATTTTATGAAAAAGAAATGAATTTCTTACTAAGAAATTATTTTTAGCTGAAAAAATATTCTGTTAATTTAAAACAAAAGCTTAGGAATATGTGTTTTCCTAAGTTACTAGACTTGTACACAGGATTTGTATACCCTATGAGAATTATTATTTCAAAATAACAATATTAATAATTATGTATTTGGGAGTTGAATTGATATGACTATAACGAAAAAAAAACAAGGACAATTTAGTGAAGAAAAAGTAGAGCAAAAAATCATTGATACTATAACGCTTTCTTATCCTTCATCCAAAAATGAAAATTCTTCTGAAACTTCATATTCGTTTATTGAAAAAGTAAATAAAGTATCTGAATTTGCAAATCTGATAGATTTTTTACAATGTGATAAATTTAAACTTTTAGATTATGAATGTATTAATACAGAAGCTAAGTTAAATGATACTCAAGAGAATCAACTATTACCTATATTTTTCATTAAAAAAAGAGATAAAGTTAATGAATTTAAGTTGAAAAATATATCAGGAAATGAATTTTTTGAACTTTATTCTTTACTTCAGCGTAAAGTTTCTTATGCAGCAACCATTGTGAATTTTTTAGACTATCCTGGCTTTCCTGTTGAAAATATTACGTTAACTCATGAAGAAGCTAAAAAAATAAAAAAAATTGTATTAGATGAAATAAATAGATCAATAGATGATACTCAAAGTAGAGTCAAAAGAGTCAGTAGAGGAAAGAAACTTTTTAGTAAAAAAGAAACATTAAATTCTTTTCTTGCGAGAATTACAAAAGAAATATGCGTAGTACTTGGTGAAAGTGCTGATCCAGAGGAAATTCAATCCAATATTGTGCATGCGGAAAGATATCATACGGCTATGTTAAATCAAAACCGCGGTATTTCTTATGAAAGTAATATTAATGATAATACATTGACATATTTTGAAGTTCCATTAAAGAATCGCTTAACGCATAAATTAAAAGAAGAATATTTAAAAATTTATCACCCCATACAACCATTGTGGTTTATTCAATTACCAAACTTTGTGAAAAGTTGGCTTAAAAGTTATATCCCAACTGACATAAACGACGATTGGTCTAAGTTTGAATCTTTACATTTTCCATCAACTATCCAGAATCTTCCAGGTATAAAAAATGCGAGAAAAACATATTCATTCATTACTACGGCTAACAATGGTAAAAAAAAATATGAACTTGGATATAACGGGGCAACGTTAACCCCAATTGAAATTAAAGATAATAAAACTAGAAAACATATCACTCAATTAAATGTAGAACAATTATATGAACATATAGACTCTACTAAGGAAGACTTTAATGATTTTTGGGATGGCTATCTTTTCAAGAATATTTGTTTAAGAAATAATGAAACTTATGTAATAAAACCACTGATTTATTTGCAATCTATCCTATCGCCAATCAAGGGTTTTGGTAAATTACATATTGTTGATAACCACATGATTACAACTCAACAGAAAGCGGCTAATCATTTTTTCAATTCACCAAATTCAACGTTAAGTAATGAATTTCAATTGATTCAAGGCAATGATCCTGTTAATGGCTTACAAGGCTTTTTTACCACTCGAAGTGAATATTGGAAGCATACAGATGAATTAATAAATTCTGCAAGATATATGCTGTATTCGATGATGTTAAAAAAAGGATCTAAAAAAAATGATTTCACTAATTTTGATGACTTATCAGTAAAAGAAAAAAACAGCTATTCGGTTTCAAAAGAAAATTTATTAGAGCAAGAACAGTATGAATCATGGCATGCGAGTTTTTTGAATGATTTGGATAGTTTGATAGCCAGTGATTTAAGTGACGAAGCACTTAATGATTGGGTTAATAAAAATTTACCTTTTGATGAAGATTCTTTGCAAAAAGCACGTGCTATTTTAATGATACATGCTATTAAAGGATTAAAAACATTAGAAAATTCGAAATTTTTTTATAATATTTCTGCTCGAAATTATCGCATGTACAAAACGTTGTATCAAAATTTATTAGCCTATGCGATGCATGCCATCACTTTCACAAATTGTAAAAGTGGAAAAGACCGTACTGGTGAAGTTGCGTTATATATGCAAGCAGGATTATTTTATTATGAACAATATGGGTGCCTTCCGTGTTTCAATGATACGGGTATAAAGAGAGAAAATTTTGAAAATATCGTTCAGGATTTAAGAATAGCAAAAGTTTTTGATATTTCAGCAGGAAGAAATTCACCGGGAGCCGATGGTATTAAAGATAAACAAGATAACCTTAATTTTTTAACTGTGCTATCAGGTTTAGGTATTGTAACCGCACTTATGGGTATTCTCAGTATAATAGGTGGTTTAATATTAACAATATCCTTTCCTCCGCTATTAATCATTGGTATAAGTATTTTAATAGGTGGTTTGGGTTTAACTGCTTTATCATTAAAAACATTTTCTTCATTTAAAAATCAATGGTTAAACATAGGTTTTGGATATATTTTCCCAGCTTTAGCTTTATCTTCGGCGATTATTGCTTTATCTATCGGTTTGTCTTCTCTTGTAGCTGTATCTACGGTTACTCCCTTTTTGTTACCGATTGCTGCGGCGGCTTTAAGTATATTTTGTGTTTCCTTACTTTGCGCTAGTGCAATTTTTTTGTATAAAAAATCCATACAATTTTCTCGAGGAGTGATGGATAGAGATATTGCTGAATCTTGTCTCGAAGACATAAATTCTTCTCATAACATAGCGCAAATGAATAAACCTAAATTAAAACAAATTGATACTGATTTTATTGATTACCAAAAGCCAAAAAAAACTTTTTTTTCGACAACGTCTTGCTCTTTATCACAAAATTATTTCAATTTTGAAAATAAGTTACCGGCGCATTTAGTTTCTGATAAAAGGATAAAAACAGTTTTATTTAAGATTAAGTCTATTATTGTTAATAAAAAAACATTAACAGTAGAAGAAAATAATAAAGTAATACAACACTTGAATGAAATGAAAACAAAAGCGAAACATGAACATTATACAATAAAAAAAATTACCTTATTTGAGAATAATTTAAGTAATTTTGTTGAAACAGATCATGTGAATGATAATCATGTATGCTCAAAAATAATGGTTTAAGTAAGCCCTCGAGATAAGCAGTGATATCAAAATTACTGCTTATTTTTATTGATATAAGTTTTATCAGAAAATAAAAAAGCAGAAACATTGATAATGGCGATTTCAAGGAATGCGACTGATTCGGGCCAAAAAAAAACTTCTGCGATACTGGCAAATTGAATACCATAAGCTTCATTTTGGGTTAAAAGAATTAATAATTCTGCATAAGCGATTTGTAAACTAGCCGCTAAGAAATTAGTAGCAACAATAAATTTTTTAATAAGTATTTTTGCTCGCATTATACTCTTCCTTTTTAAAATCCTATTATTCGGATATAGTGCATTATATTTTTGCCTTTTTAAAAGGCTTTCTATTTACCATTTAACATTTTGATTATATAAAATATTATGAAATTAAGCGATTTTAATTTTGATATTCCTAAAGATTTAATAGCGTTGTACCCCAATCCAGAACGTTCTTCTAGCCGTTTATTATGTCTAAATGGGAAAACAGGCGATGTAAATCATACTTATTTTTCTAATGTGATTGATTTTTTAACTAAAGATGATTTATTGATTTTCAATAATACAAAAGTTATACCTGCTCGCTTATTTGGTGAAAAAAATACAGGCGGAAAAGTTGAAATTTTGGTTGAGCGAATTTTATCCTCTCATCAAGCATTAGTTCATATTCGTGCGAGTAAAACTCCAAAAGATGGAACAAAAATTTTTCTGGACAAGGAAATTTCAATTGAAGTTTTGGGTCGCCAAGATAATCTTTATCTCATTCACTTTTTATCAACTGAAAATATATTAAGTGTATTGCAAAAAGTAGGGCATATACCTTTACCTCCTTATATTGATCGCCAAGATACCGGTTTTGATGTAGAGCGATACCAAACAGTTTATGCTAAACAAGAAGGTGCTGTAGCAGCTCCGACTGCCGGTTTACATTTTGATGAAAACTTATTACAAAAGGTAAAGGATAAGGGTATCGATATGGATTTCGTTACTTTACATGTTGGTTCAGGAACATTTCAACCTGTGCGTTGTGACATTATTGAAAATCATAAAATGCATAGTGAATACATGATTATCACTGAATCAGTGTGTGAAAAAATACGAAAAACAAAATCCCAAGGCGGAAATATTATTGCTGTAGGTACAACTAGCTTGCGTTGTTTGGAAACAGCTTCACAAGGAGGAGATATAGTTCCTTATGAAGGAGAAACCGATATTTTTATTTATCCTGGCTATAAATTTCACTGTGTCGATAAATTAATTACTAATTTTCATTTACCTCAATCAACTCTATTAATGTTGGTAAGTGCTTTTTCTGGATATGATAATATTATGGCGGCTTATCAAGAAGCGATAAAACAAGGTTATCGTTTTTATAGTTATGGAGATGGAATGTTGTTAAGTAAAGCTGTTTAATTATTATAGGGTGAAGTTGCCTAATTGATAAAATAAATCACAGAATAAAGCTGGAGACAGAAAACGTGAAATTTGAATTAAAGAGTACAACAGGAAAAGCACGCAGAGGACGTTTACATTTTTCGCGTGGTATTTTAGAAACTCCTGCCTTTATGCCCGTGGGAACTTATGGAACGGTGAAAGCAATGTCACCCGTTGAATTAGAAGAAACTGGGGCTGAAATAATTCTAGGAAATACTTTCCATCTTATGCTTCGTCCAGGCACGGAAATAATTAAAGCACATGGCGATTTACATGATTTTATGCAGTGGAAGAAACCTATATTAACAGATTCGGGTGGTTTTCAAGTTTTTAGCTTGGGTGATTTACGCAAAATTACCGAAGATGGGGTTACTTTTCGATCGCCTATTAATGGTGAATTAATCTTTTTGGATCCTGAGCGTTCTATGCAAGTACAAGCCGCTTTAGGCTCTGATATTGTGATGATTTTTGATGAATGTACACCTTATCCCGCATCGTGGGAAGTAGCTCGTGCTTCTATGGAATTATCATTACGTTGGGCTTATCGAAGTAAAGTGGCTCATGAAGGTAATCCTTCGGCTTTATTTGGAATTATCCAAGGTGGTATGTATGCTGATTTGCGGCAAGAATCATTAGCAGGCTTAGTTAATATTGGGTTTGATGGTTATGCAGTTGGTGGTTTATCTGTTGGTGAACCTAAAGAAGAAATGTTTTCTGTACTTGAGCATACTGTACCTTTAATGCCTGAGGATAAACCCCGTTATTTAATGGGAGTGGGAACACCTGAAGATTTAGTTGAGGGTGTTATAAGAGGTATAGATATGTTTGATTGCGTTATGCCAACTCGTAATGCACGAAATGGACATTTATTTACATCTGAAGGTGTTATTCGTATACGGAATAGTACTTATAAAAGTGATATACGTCCCTTAGATCCTGATTGTGCTTGTTATACCTGTATGAATTTTAGCCGCGCCTATTTACACCACTTGGATCGTTGTCAAGAAATTTTAGGCGCACGATTAAATACTATTCATAATTTAACTTATTATCAAAATGTTATGAAAGGTTTGCGAAATGCTTTAGAACAAGGTACATTTAACGATTTTATAAAAGCTTTTTATTCAAAACGATTAAAATAGAGGATTTACTATGCTGAATTTATTCATTTCGAATGCGTATGCTGCTCCTGCAATTTCTGCTCCCGGTGCTGATGCCAGTTCATTTATATTATTAATTGGCTTTGTGGTTATATTTTATTTTTTCTTGATACGTCCACAAAATAAGCGAGCAAAAGCGCATCGCGAATTAATTACTAATTTAGCTAAAGGTGATGAAGTTATAACCAATGGTGGCATATTGGGTCGCATTGTTAATGTATTGGAAGACTTTATTATCGTAGAAATTGCTGAAGGCATAAAAGTTACACTACAAAAAAATTATATTGCTTCTGTTATACCCAAAGGAACTTTAAAATCAGTTTAGGAAATGCCCATGCTGAATAAATATCCACTATGGAAAAATTTATTGCTTTTATTTTTAACAATATTGGCTTTTATTTATGCTTTGCCTAATGTTTATGGAGATGATCCCGCGTTACAAATAACGTTAGCGGATGGTAAACCATTAAATCCTGAGACCTTACCTCAGTTAACAACCTTATTAAAAGAAGCCAATATTCGCTTTAAATCAAAAGAATTTAAAAAAGATGAAATCTTATTTCGTTTTTTTGATGCGGATGAACAATTAAAAGCAAAAGACTTTATTAAAAGCCACTTGGGTGAGCATTATACAGTGGCTTTAAATATTGCTTCATCTACACCTTCTTGGTTACGCGCATTGGGTGCAGAACCCATGAAGCTAGGTTTAGATTTACGTGGTGGTATTCATTTAACCTTAGCCGTTGATATGGATTCTGTTTTAACTCAACGGGTAGAAGGCATAACGCGTAATATTGCAACACAATTACGTGAATCTAATATTCGTTATCAAGATATTGTTCAAGCAAAAAATGGCACTATAGATGTTAAGTTAAATAATGAATCTGCTTTAAATGAAGCAAAAAACTTAATTCAACACCATTTTCCAGAATGGAAAGCTACAGATAAGTCAGCAAATAATGTTTATACATTAACATTACAGCGAAATCCGCAAATGCTCGCTGACATAAGGCAAGGAATCATTGAACAAACAATGACGACATTGCGTAATCGTGTAAATGAATTGGGTATTGCCGAAGCTGTCGTTCAACAACAAGGGTTAGCGCAAATTTCAGTGGATTTACCCGGAATACAAGATAGCGCCCGTGCACAAGAAATTTTAGGTGGTACGGCAACATTAGAATTTAGAATGGTTGATCAAGAGCATGATGCTTATAATGCTGCGGTGACAGGAAATATTCCCGCTAGTGATACTTTATATGATTATGAAGGTCAAAAATTATTATTAAAAAATCAAATTATTTTAACGGGATCTTCCATTACCAATGCTTCGGCAGGATATAGTGAAGATGGGCGTCCTGCTGTTAATGTTCAATTAGGTGGGGGAGGAGAAGCACTTTTTCATCGAATTACGGCACAAAATATTGGTAAATTAATGGCTATTGTCTATGTTGAAACGAAGACAGAGACTAAAATTATAAATGGTATCGAAACAAAAGCGCATAGAAAAAATGAGCATATTATAAGTGCTGCAACAATACGCTCAGCATTACCTAATCAATTTCAAATTAGTGGAATTAATGACCAACAAGAATCAGTGAAGCTGAGTTTATTACTACGTGCAGGGGCATTGCCCGCAAATATCGATGTAGTCGAAGAGCGAACATTAGGCCCAAAACTCGGGATAGAAAATATTAAAAAGGGTATTTTATCCATTGAAGTGGGTATGGGCCTGGTTATGCTTTTCTTAGCTTTTTATTATCGCGTTTTTGGATTAATTGCAAATGTTGCATTATTAATTAATTTAGTCATGTTACTGGCTTTGCTTTCAATATTAGGTATGACATTAACCTTACCAGGAATTGCGGGTATTGTTCTTACTGTAGGGATGGCTGTGGATGCCAATGTCTTAATTTTTGAGCGAATACGGGAAGAATTACGTCAAGGAACTTCAATCCAGGGAAGTATTTATGCGGGTTATGAACGTGCTTTTTCCACCATTGTTGATGCGAATATAACAACATTAATTGTCGCGTTTGTTTTATTTGGTGTAGGTGCCGGCGCAGTCAAAGGTTTTGCGGTAACTTTATCGATTGGTATTTTAACCTCGATGTTGACAGCGATCGCAGCTAGCCGAGCATTAGTTAATATTGTTTATGGTAAACGTCCACAAACAAAGAAATTGTCGATTGGAATTTAAGTAATTTGAGGATATAGAATGGAGTTTTTTAAAAAACAAACTGCAATTGATTTTATGGGTTTGCGCAAATGGAGCGCCATTTTTTCTTTATTACTATTTTTTGCATCAACATTTTCTTTAATAAAAAATAGTTTAACGTGGGGACTCGATTTTACAGGGGGAACCCAAGCGCAACTTCATTATCAATCTTCTGCAAATTTATCAACAATACGTGAACAATTAGTTAAAGCGAATTTTGATAAAGCCATTGTTCAAAGTTATGGTTCTAGTGAAGATGCATTAGTGAGTTTACCGCCTAGTCCAACACTTTCCCAACAAGCATTAAAAGAAAAATTATTAACCGCATTACCAGGGGCAGAATTACAGCGTATTGAATCTGTGGGGCCTGAAGTAGGGCAAGAATTAGCGACGAAAGGTGGATTAGCCATTCTTGTCGCTTTATTAGGTATTGTTCTTTATATTAGTATGCGTTTTGAATACCGTTTAGCCATTAGTGCAGTTTTAGCATTAATTCATGATCCCATACTCATTTTAGGCGTTTTCTCTCATTATCATATTGAATTTAATTTAACAGCATTAGCGGCTTTATTAGCTGTTTTAGGTTATTCATTGAATGACACGATTGTAATTTTTGATAGAGTAAGGGAAAATTTTCGTAAAATTAGAAAATCCACGCCTATAGAAATCATGAATTTATCAATTAACCAAACCTTATCTCGCACGATTATGACATCTGTTATTACTTTAATTGTAGTAACAGCATTATTTATTTATGGCGGTGAAATGATACATAATTTTTCACTCGCCTTAATTATAGGGATTATTATTGGGACGTATTCATCTATTTATGTCGCGGGTGCATTAGCAATAGCCTTAGGTTTAAATAAAAAAGACTTAATGCCTACACCCAAAAAAGCAATAGATGATAGACCTTAAGTCACTGTAGACGATGTTGTTGATGGATTTAAGCTTTTAGAAATCGTTTGGAGCATTTCTTTAAATACTTTTCCATTTCCCGCAACAATATTACTGGTTTGAAAATCAATTTCAACGCCTTCAAAGTTACTGACTAAGCCACCAGCTTCTTTTATCAATAAAGAACCTGCGGCTAGATCCCAAGGATTAAGATTAAATTCCCAAAAACCATCTAAACGTCCAGCTGCTACATAAGCTAAATCTAAAGCGGCAGAACCCGCTCGTCTAATGCCAGCAGAAGGAATTGAAAAGGCATGGAATGTTTTCAAATAACTGGCTAAATATTGTGGATCTTTAAAAGGGAAACCGGTGCCAATAAGCGCACCGGTTAAGTTTTTTCGTGTACTAACACGAATACGTCGATTATTTAATTGTGCACCATTACCACGACTTGCAGTAAATAATTCTTGGCGGATGGGATCATAAATCACAGCTTGCTCTAGCTTATTTTTATAAGCTAATGCGATTGAAACACAAAAATGAGGGAAGCCATGTATGAAATTAGTGGTACCATCCAAGGGGTCAATGATCCAAGTATAATCATTACCATTAGTTTTACCACTTTCCTCTGCCAAGATTCCATGATTAGGATAAGCTTTTTGGATAGTTTGAATAATAGCCCGTTCAGCCTTAATATCCACTTCAGTTACCAAATCATGCCCTTTTTTTTGGGTTACTGAGATACTATCCAGTCTGTCTACAGCTTGTAAAATAATTTTACCTGCGTTACGAGACGCTGCAATTGCGATATTAAGCATTGGGTGCATAAAATAACCTTGTTATAAAATGATCAAGCCTCGTATTATATCGGTTTACTCTGAAAATGACAGGAGGTTTGTGAATTTTTTTCACAAATATAACAAGGTTTATTCATAGGGCAGGGTGAAATACGTTTCCAGTCATTTCCGGTTATGCCTGTCACCATAAATTTACTACGTAAAAACCCTAGCATGTATTGGGAAGGATTCCTATAATAGCAATAAATATTTTGTGTTCCTTCATAATAAGCAACCATAGCTAATTCCCCTGATGGATGCCCTTCAGGTACCCAATCTTTATTATCAAAAACAGGTATATCAGGGCAAGCAGTAGGTGCCGCGTAAGCAGATAAAGAAAAAAAATTGAAAAAGAAGAGAAATAATGCAAATAAATGAATGGAAATTGTTTTCATAACTATTTTCCTTTGTTAATTAAGTCTATAAACTTAATGTATCCATAATGAGTCATTGACTCAGCTATTAACTATCACTATTCATTATTATTTATATTATGCTTAATAATATCGCTATTATACTTATAGATACAAGTCATCCCGGAAATATTGGTGCTGCTGCTAGAGCAATGAAAAATATGGGAATTCATGATTTACGTTTAGTTAACCCTGTAACCCTGCAGTGGGAGGAAGCTATTGCGCGATCTGCTGGTGCAGAAGATATTTTAAATCAGGCTAAAATTTATGAGGAAATGAATTTAGCGATTGCTGATTGTTCACTCGTGATAGGCACGAGTGCTAGAAGTCGATCATTTCATTGGCCTTTACTATCCATCCATGAAGATGCAGAAAAAATTTTACATCAAGCGAAAACAACAAAAGTCGCTATTGTTTTTGGCCGAGAAAGTTCTGGTTTAACTAATGAAGAATTACAACGATGCCAATATCATTTAACAATTCCCGTCACAGAAATTTATTCATCGCTTAATTTAGCGGCAGCTGTACAAATTATTTGTTATGAACTTTATAAAACGAATATCACGCTAACTCCTGATTCAGAATCATTACCTATAAAAGCAATAGCGTCACATAATGAATTAGAAAAATTGTATCAACATTTAGAAAAAAGCTGTATTGAGGTTAAATTTTTAAATCCTCATAAACCAGGTTTATTAATGGCCCGTTTTAGAAAATTATTTAATCGATGTGAATTAACTAAAGTAGAATTAAATATATTGAGAGGTTTTTTATCCGCTATTTTAAAGAGAAAATCTCTATGAATTATTTAGTAAATAAAAAAATTATGGCTATTTTACCTTTTATCTTATTTATTTTATTAATGGTTTATCTATGGAAAAGTTTATCATTAAATCCCCAAGAATTGCCTTCGGCATTACTAAATAAATCAGTACCTACTTTTACGGCTTATTCATTAATAAAGCCACAGCAAATCATTACACAAAAAATATTTCTTGGAGAAATCACGTTATTACATGTTTGGGCTTCATGGTGTAACGTTTGTGAAAGTGAAAAACCTTTTTTAAATGAATTAATTAAGCAATATCCTATTAAATTAATCGGTTTAAATTATAAAGATACTCATCAACAAGCATTAACAAAGGTGAAGCAAGAAAATCCTTATGAAGAAATTATTGAAGATTTAACAGGAAAAATAGGAATGGATTTAGGTGTTTACGGTACGCCAGAAACCTTTCTTATTGATAATACAGGTATCATTCGGTATCGATATGCAGGTAAATTAACGATTCAAATTTGGCAAAAACAATTTTTACCTTTAATTGAAGCATTAAATCTAAACCCAAAAATGAAATAGCTGCATCCCTTACTAAAATTTTTTAAAATCAGTGTACAATGTGAATATAAATAGGGCGAATTACTTCTGTGAGGTTTTATAATTAACATGCTTCGGATATTTTTAATTTTTTGCTTATGTTTTTGGATACTATTAACGGATGCCGTGTCTACTACAAATACCCTTACATTCAGCCATCCTCAGCAAGCAGAGCGATATCAAGCATTAATACTTGAGCTTCGTTGTCTTGTTTGTCAAAACCAAACCATTGCAGATTCAAATGCACCCTTAGCTAAGGATTTACGCCAAGAAGTGGCAACATTAATTCAACGGAATTATAGTGATGAAGCAATTAAACAGTATTTAATTCAACGGTATGGGCAATTTATTTTATATAAACCTCTTTTAACAAAAGAAACTGAATTATTATGGTTTGGCCCCTTTTTATTATTAGCCATTGCTTTTACGGTATTAATATTGATTATTCGCCAACGTAGAAGATATTTCTTAACCAGGGAGAAATTGTGAAATGCTTTTATTTTGGTTAGGTATTGGTTTTTTAGTCATCCTTGCATTAGGTTTTATTATTTATCCTTTCATGTCTCAATATACGCATTATTCGCGTTATGAAAAATGGTCTGTACTAGGTTTAATCTTAGCAATACCTTTTATTTCATTATTTCTTTATTATCAATGGGGTTATAGTAAAGCTTTAAAAAAACATTATGTAGTACAAGAAGAAGCTTTGAAATTACGTCAACAAATCAAAAATCCCCAAGAAATTATTCAACGTTTAAAACAACATTTACAAGAAAAACCACAAAGTCCAGAAGGATGGTATTTATTAGGTAAACTTTATGCAAGTTTAGGGGAATTTGAAAAAGCGTCTCAAGTATATGCTAAATTAATTCAAATTGAAGAAAATAATCCCGATTATATAATTCAATATGCGCAAACTTTATATTTTGCGAATCAATATAAAATGAATACCATTATTCAACAGTTGATAAAAAAAACCTTAACCCTTAATCCTGAAAATGCTTTAGCAATTAATTTATTAGCCATTGATGCTTATCGAAATAAATTTTATGAAAAAGCCATTCAATATTGGGAAAAAGTCATTCATTTATATCCACCTTCTAGTGAGGATTATCAAATTATTGCTGCAGCAATGCAACGTGCACAGCAACATCTGCAAAAGAAGGATGTCCAATTGTTTATTGATGTTGCACTTAATGAAGAATTAAAAAATAAAATAACAGGGAATGAAATCGTATTTATTTATGCACGAGAATTTAAAGGATCCGCTATGCCTTTAGCCATTACACGAATTAAGGCAGAACAATTACCTAAGCGTATTTTATTAACCAATGATATGGCAATGAGTCCTGATAAAAATTTATCTCATGCTAAAAAAGTATTAGTCATCGCTAGAATATCAAAAACAGGACAAGCTATGCCAACGAAAGGGGATTTAACGGGAGTCAGTAAAGTAGTCACAATTACCGATAAAAAACCTATTCATGTTACAGTTACTGTTAATGAAATATTGAATAAATAATCACTAACTTTGAAATTATCGTTTATAATACATTAAATGTATGACTAATTAATAAAGTGATAGTAAGCTTATCTAGGTTAAAGATATATAAAATTATCACTGCTGAGGAAAATTATATTCATGGAGAATCAGGACGATATATTAGCTGTTCTTAGAAATTGCGCTATCTTTAATGAATTAAGCGATAACCAAATTGAACGTATTGTACCCCACTTATATCAAGTTTATTATCATTCGGGTAGTTTTATTATCCAGCAAGGGGAATTAGGAACGGAATTATTTATTATTAAACAAGGTAGTGTTGAAGTTCTTAAAAAAATAAATCAAACAGGTAAATTTCATCGATTAACGTCAATTTCAAGCAGTGAAGTGTTTGGTGAATTAGCGATAATTGATAATGGTTATCGTTCAGCTTCAATACGAGCAATACAACCCACCACTTTATTAGTATTATCCGCAGCTGCATTACAGACACTGGATTCAGAAATAGTGGCAGGAATTTATAAAGGACTTGCGATAAACTTAAGTCAGCGCTTACGTTTTATTAATGATGTTACAACGAAAAGTTTAGATAAAGAACGTAAGGAAAAACGTAATTATAATCTTATTACCATTTGTATTATGCTTGTTTTTATTTGTGGTTTAATTTATAGCTATTCCTTAGGCTCAACATCTTGTTTGTTAAGCCCATTAGGTATGTCAACTGCGATGACAAAATCAGTGAATCAGACGAATAATAATGAACCTGTACATAATCAGGAAAAGCTTAGTCAGCCACAAGAACAGACACGAATTCCCTCGATTAACCATCAATTTGAGTAAAGATATTAATGATGAGGCAAAATAAAAATAAGTGAAAGGACTAACCATATTGTCCAAATAATTGCAGATAAATAAGGAAGTGTACGTCGAGTAATTAATCCATATATTCCTGCAGGTATTCCAACTAATATCACGGGAGTAAATGTTAAGAGTAAGGTTTTCCGAAGGGTATAACCAATAACATGATGATTAAATAGAAATTTTGTTTTACTATCTAAAATTAATTCAAATTGATACAGTTTTATTGCTAACCAATGTAAGGCAGGCATAAAAAAAACGATTAATAAACTGAATAGTAATAATAAGAAGATATTACGAAACATATTAATTCCTTTTGCTTTTCATAGCATTGTAAATTTTTAAAAGAGAATGTATTGTGTTGTTCAATAAACAAAGCTTGTATTTTCAATGCAAACGGTAAAGCTTGATCACTATCTATGAATAATCGCGTCATATTACAACCCGCTTATATCTTACATAGCCGCCCCTATCGGGATACAAGTGCCATTATTGATGTATTCAGTCGAGATTATGGATATATTTCTGGTATTGCGCAAGGTGTACGCAGTAACCGTTCTAAAATAAAAGGTATATTACAAGCATTTAATCCCTTATTATTATCTTGGTCAGGCAAACGAGAATTAATGTATATCAATGGGGTAGAATTAAATGGCTCATATTATTCATTAACGGGTTTGAATTTAATTAGTGCCATGTATCTAAATGAACTTTTATTGCGCGTATTACATAAATTTATTCCTTATCCCCAATTATACGATTTTTATGATACTGCTTTATCACAATTGGTTTTAGCGGATAATGTTCGACCCATACTTCGCATTTTTGAAAAAAAATTACTCCAAGAATTAGGTTATGGACTTATATTAGATAGTTGTGCGAAAACAGGCAAACCCGTCGATGCACAAAAAAAATATTATTTCCAACCTTCCTTAGGGGTATTTGAAATTAGTGCTACAACATTAATTAATAATCCTCAATATGTATTTTCTGGTACTAGTTTATTAGCTTTTATGCAAGAAGTATTTACCCAGCCAGAATATTTACGGGATGCTAAAAAAATAAATCAATTTTCATTAGCCATGATAATTGGTGATAAACCATTAAAGAGTCGAGAATTATTAATAAGCGGAGGCCAAAAATGAAAAAACGCCAGATTCGTTTAGGGGTTAATATAGATCACATTGCCACTCTTCGCCAAGCAAGAGGAACACTTTACCCTGATCCTATTTATGCAGCTTTAATTGCGGAAGAAAGTGGGGCAGATACTATTACTATACATTTACGTGAAGATAAACGTCATATACAGCCTCGAGATGTGGAAGTATTACGGAATATCTTAACGGCTAAATTGAATTTAGAAATGGCTATTACGCCTGAAATGATTGCTTTTGCATTAAAAGTAAAACCCGATTATTGTTGTTTAGTTCCTGAAAAACGACAAGAATTAACAACAGAAGGAGGATTAGATATCCTCCATCAAATGGATAATGTTCGTGAAGCTTGTGATAAATTAACATCGGCAGGTATTCAAGTTTCCTTATTTATTGATGCCTCTTATTCACAAATAGAAGCAGCCAAAATGTGTAATGCACCTATTATTGAAATTCATACAGGACATTATGCCAATGCAACAAAGGAAGCGATTCAACAAAAAGAATTACAAAAAATTCAAGCAGCAGCAAAATTTGCTCATCAATTAGGATTAGAAATTAATGCCGGTCATGGTTTACATTATCACAATGTTCAAGCTATAGCGGCTATTCCTACAATGGTTGAATTAAATATAGGCCATGCCATTATTGCTAGAGCTGTATTTACCGGTATGAAAGAAGCCGTTAAAGAAATGAAACATCTTATGACCTTGGCAATTAATTAATTTCACTATCCGTATTTTACCTTATTTATTCAACTTACAAAGTTCTTCTAATAAATGGAAATAAATGGTTTCTAATTGGAATAAATGTTCAATCGCGATACATTCATTCACTTGATGTATCGTGGCATTACAAAGCCCCAGTTCAATAACTTCACTTCCTGTCGGTGCAATAAATCGACCATCAGAAGTTCCACCACTCGTTGATAAGTGGGGAATATACCCACAGGTTTTTTCAATAGCATTAATACTGGCTTTTAATAGTTTACCGGAATGAGTTAAAAAAGGTTGACCTGAATGTATCCATTCTATGTCAAAGTCTAAATTATAGTTGGAAAAGACGTAATTAACTTGTTGTTTTAAAATGTCTGCATTCGTTTCAGTTGAATAACGAAAATTAAATACAGCAGTTAAATTACCAGGAATGACATTGCTTGCAATACCACCCGATTGAATTTGTGAAAATTGTAAACGAGTTGGTGGGAAAAATTCATTTCCATTGTCCCATTTTTTATCACAGAGTTCAGCAATAGCACGACTTGCGATATGTATAGGATTTATGGCTAATTCAGGATATGCAATATGTCCTTGTTTACCCTGAATAGTGACTTTTCCTGTTAATGAACCCCGACGGCCATTTTTAATGACATCACCTATTTTTTCAGAACTAGAAGGTTCACCCACTAATGCCCATTGAATTTTTTCTTGGCGTTTTTCTAAAACTTCCATAACTTTAGCCACACCATCAATCCCTGGACCTTCTTCATCGCTGGTAATTAAAAATCCCAGTGATAGAGGTTGATGAGGGTATTGGGCTAAAAATTTCTTATAAGCTATCAGCATGGCTGCAATACTCGCTTTCATGTCAGCAGCGCCACGCCCATAGAGATATCCATTAGAAAGGGTGGGTTGAAAAGGCGGGAAATTCCATTCATTTTCTGGACCTGTAGGAACAACATCCGTATGTCCTACAAAGGTAAATAAAGGGCCATTATTAGCGTATTTAGCCCATAGATTATCGACATTACCAAAACGCAACAATTCAATGCTAAAGCCTAATTCTTTTAAAAAATGAGCAATAATTTCCTGACAACCGGCATCATCGGGTGTTATAGAAGGTTTAGCGATTAATGCTTGAGCAAGTTCTAAACTAGTCATTGACATCATGTGGAATCCTATAGAAGAGTAATCAATACATGAAAAAGAAGGATGATTTATTTTTTTGAATTACATTATATTCATTACAATTTTTTAAGAATTAGAAGAATAAAGTTAAAATTTAATTTTAATCTCTGATTTAGTCAATCCTTAAATTTGAAAAGCTTGCTTATCTCATCATTCTAGCTTATAGTCGAAAACCCTTATTTTTTTAACGTTTTTGAATATCCTAATGATTATAAAAAAAATCTGATTCAATGAAATGTTATTTAGCTATTTCTATTATATCCAAATAGGTTATGTCATATGTCTTTACGTTTATTACATGTTATTCTTTTTATTGTCACATTATCATTCAGTTATAAAAATATTGCGTATGCTCAAGATACGAAAATGCCGCCAACTGTTGTTGAAACAGCAAAAGTAAAATCCCAAGATTGGCAAGAAAAAATAACGGCAACAGGAACATTATCAGCAAAGCAGGGAGCTATTCTACGTTCAGAAATTGTTGGCCGTATTACTCAAATTTATTTTCAGCCTGGACAAGAAGTTAAGCAGGGAGCTCTTTTAATAGATATTAATCCAGGGATACTTGAAGGGGATTATCAATCAAAAGAAGCGCAATTAAAATTAAATCGTATTAATTATCAACGCGCTAGAGATTTATATAGTAAACAATTGTATCCAAAAGCGGAATTAGATAAACAATATGCGGCTTTAAAAATGGCGGAAGCTGATTTAATGGGTTCATTAGCAAAATTAACGCAAGCAAAAATACGGGCTCCTTTTCCCGGAAAAGTAGGATTAAATAAAGTTAACATTGGTGATTATGTGAGTGTAGGACAAGATTTAGTCAGTATTCAATTAATTAATCCTATGCGTATAGATTTTGATATACCTGAAACTTATGTTTCACAATTAGCATTGGGGCAAAAAGTGAGTCTTAAAATAGCCAATAAACTTAATGAAACATTCGAAGGAAAGGTTACGGGTATCGACACAGTGATTCAACCTAAAACCCGCAGTATAAGTGTGAGAGCTGAAATGATGAATAATACCCAATCACTATTACCTGGGGCTTTTGCCGAAGTTATTTTATATTTAGGTTCAAAACATTCCATGCTAACAGTACCGCAACAAGCTATTTTCTATGATCAAGGTAAACCTTTTTTATTTAAAATTGGACAAGATAAAGCGATTAAAACTGAAGTTAAATTAGGCCACCGTATTGATAATGATATTCTCATTGAAAATGGTATTTCAGATAATGATGAAATTATTACCGCAGGGCAATTTAAATTAATGGATCAAGCCCCTGTTATAGTAAAAAAGTAAGAGGAATAGTGGATGAAATTAACTGATATCTTTATTCGTCGACCTGTTTTTTCAACGGTAATTAGTTTAGCTATACTTTTAATTGGTTTTCGAGCTTACGTTGATTTACCCGTTAGACAATATCCCAGTATAGAAGCTTCTATTGTTTCTGTAGGTACGTATTATGGTGGTGCAAGTGCAAAATTAATGGAAGGTTTTGTGACAACTCCATTAGAGCGTGCACTTTCAAAAGTCGATGGTATCGACTTTATGGAATCGACGAATACCCAAGGGCAAAGTAATATTTCACTCCATTTTCATTTAGGATACGATATTAATAAAGCATTGACAGATGTGAGTAATGCCGTTGCTTCAGCTCGTTCCGAATTACCTAAAGAAATTGATTCACCGATTGTTTCAAAAGAAGATACAAATGCTAATCCGACCATGTTTCTTTCATTTTCAACGAAAACCTTAAGTGAACAACAAGTCAGTGATTATTTATTACGTGTTGTGCAACCACAAGTAGCCACTTTGCCTGGAGTTGGGGGTGCCGATATTTATTCTGAACGCCAATATGCGATGCGTATTTGGTTAAATCCCGATAAAATGGCTGCCCATCATGTGACAGCAGATGAAGTCGCCACGGCTTTAAATACCAATAATGTTCAGACAGCAGCAGGTCGTTTAGAAGGGAAATGGCAAGAATTTGATGTCATGGCAGCCACGGATCTCAATACACCTGAACAATTTAATAATATTGTTATAAAACAAGACAATGGTTATTTAATTCGATTAAAAGATGTAGGCAAAGCAGTATTAGGTGTTTTAAGTGAGCGTTCATCTGCGTATATTAATGGTATACGTACTGTGGTATTAGCGATCACCCCTCAACCTACCGCTAATCCTTTAGAGGTTTCTAAAGCCGTTAATAAAATATTACCGAGCATAAAAGAACGTTTACCTACAGGTATTGAAGCAACACTCATTTGGGATTCCTCGAAATTCATTGATCAATCAATTAAGGAAGTTCGACATACTATTATTGAAGCAGCCCTGTGCGTTATTTTAGTCATTTTCTTATTCCTGGGTTCTTTTAGAGCAGTATTAATTCCTGTTATTACTATTCCATTATCATTAATTGGGGTTTGTGCGTTAATGTTAATGTTAGGATATACTATTAATATTTTAACGCTCTTAGCGTGGGTATTAGCAATAGGTTTAGTGGTTGATGACGCCATTGTTGTCTTAGAAAATATCCATCGTCATATTGAAGAAGGCATGAAGCCTTACGATGCAGCCATAAAAGGAGCGAGAGAAATTGGTTTTGCTGTTATTGCCATGACATTAACATTAGCTGCTGTTTATGCGCCTATTGGTTTTATGAATGGCGTTACGGGTAGTTTATTTCGCGAATTTGCCTTTACTTTAGCCAGTGCTGTTATTATTTCAGGAATTATTGCATTAACCTTATCCCCCATGATGTGTTCAAAAGTATTACGTCCTGAAGTAACACGAAAAGGGTTTGTTGCTAAGATTGATGAGGCTTTTAATCGTTTAATGAAAGCGTATCAACAATTTTTAATCAAAGTCTTAAATAAAAAAAAATGGATTATTCTTTTAGCCAGTATTATTTATATTGCCTGTTATGGATTATATAAATTATTACCTTCCGAATTAGCCCCTATGGAAGATCAAGGGGGTATTATGACTTTTTCTACAGGACCAACGTCCGCAAATCTTGCTTTTACTGAAAAGTATACCAAAATGCTAGAAGAAGTTTATAAAAAAGTCCCCGATTCTATAGGTTATATTGTGATAAATGGATTTCCGCAAGGGGTTAATTCATCACTTTCCTTTTTAGTATTAAAACCTTGGGCAGAAAGAAAACGTACCGCGAATGAAATTTTACAAAGTTTATATATGCCTATTCTTTCTATACCGGGAATACGCGCATTTCCTATGAATTTACCACCTTTGCCAGGCAGTAATGCAGGAAATTCTATAGAGTTTGTGATTAAATCAATGGCAAGTTATGATGAATTAAATGCCAGTATTCAAAAGTTATTTGTAAAAGCCCAACAAAATCCCAAATTATTAAATCTCGATACTGATTTAAAATTAGATAAATTACAAATAAATATTGATGTCGATCGTGATAAAGCCAGTGATATGGGTATTAGTGCAAATGTCATTAGTAATACTTTAAATATTTTATTAGGCGAACCTATTATTACTCGTTTTGTTATGGAAGGACGAAGTTATGCCGTTATTCCACAATTAGAAAGTAACTTTCGTGAAAATGCTTCAGAATTAAATAAAGTATATGTCAAAACAGCTTCTGGTGATTTAGTGCCATTTTCTAACATAATACAAATTAAAGAAATTTTGGGGCCAAAAAGTTTAAACCATTTCCAACAATTACGCGCAGCAGAAATTTCAGCAACACCAGCACCAGGATACACATTAGGTGAAGGATTGAATTATTTAAAATCTATTGCGAAAGATTTACCAAAGGGAATGGAAATTGATTATAAAGGTCAATCACGACAATTTATTGAATCAGGCAATGAAATGTTACAAACATTTTCATTTGCTTTAGTATTTATTTTCTTAGTATTAGCGGCTCAATTTGAAAGTTTTCGAAATCCACTTATTGTTATGATTAGTGTACCGCTTTCCTTATTCGGTGCATTACTTACCATGAAAATTATGGGTTGTTCTATGAATATTTATACCCAAATTGGTTTAGTGACATTAATAGGACTTATCACTAAGCATGGTATTTTAATTGTTGAATTTGCTGAACAATTACATAAAAAAGGAAAAAATCCCATAGATTCTGTTATTGAAGCTGCGGGTATGCGTTTACGTCCTATCATTATGACAACCGCTGCAATGGTTTTGGGTTCTTTACCCTTAGCTTTAGCGAGTGGGGCAGGCTCTGAAGCAAGACGCCAAATCGGTTGGGTAATTATTGGGGGAATGTCATTTGGTACTTTTTTAACATTATTTATTGTGCCTACTGCCTATATAGTGCTTGCTAAATTTTCTCATTCTAAAAAATCAGAAATACAATAATTTTTTTTGTAATCTAATGTAGGAAAAGGGAATGAGTAAAAAATTATTAAAGACAACCTCCCTTGTCTCATTAATGACAATGATATCGCGGATATTAGGTTTTATCCGCGATACCTTAGCCGCACAAATTTATGGAGCATCCGCCAGTGTTGATGCTTTTTATGTGGCTTTTAAAATCCCTAATTTTATGCGTAATCTTTTCGCAGAAGGGTCTTTCTCTCAAGCCTTTGTCCCTGTTTTGTCAGAATATAAACATCAGCGTGAAAAAGAAGATGTCAAACGTTTTATCAGTCATATTTCTGCTTCATTAAGTTTAGTATTACTGTTTATTACGGTAATCGGTGTCTTAGGTGCTCCCTTCATTATTAAATTATTTGCGCCAGGTTATAAACCGGAATTGCCGCAATTTCAAATGGCATCCGATATGCTACGAATTACCTTTCCCTATTTAATGCTAATATCATTAACTGCATTAGCGGGTGCAATTTTAAATACGTATGGGAATTATGCATCTCCTGCTTTTACACCTGTTTTATTAAATATCATTTTAATTCTTGCCGCTCTTTATTTATCTCCTTACTGTAAAATTCCCGTTGAAGCACAAGCGTGGGGAGTTTTAGCAGCGGGTTTTATACAATTATTTTTTCAATGTTTTTATTTAGCCCGTAAGGGGTTTTTAATTCGACCTAAGTTAAATTGGCAAAATGAAGGGGTAAAAAGGGTATTAAAATTAATGATACCCGCCTTATTTGGTGCTTCAATAGGGCAATTAAGTGTATTATTAAATACAATTTTCGCTTCATTTTTAGCAATAGGAAGTGTTTCTTGGTTATATTATGCAGACCGATTAGCGTATTTTCCCTTAGGGGTGTTTGGGGTAGCCCTTGCTACCGTAGTTTTGCCGCATTTATCAGCAACCCATGCCCAAAAATCTCCCATGGCTTTTGCAAGCACCTTAGATTGGGGTATTCGTTGTAATTTATTAATAGGTATTCCTGCCGCAGTAACATTAATGGTATTAGCCGGTCCTTTAATCATTAGCTTATTTCACTATGGACAATTCACTTTTCATGATGTCGCTATGACCCGCCAAAGTGTATTAGCGTATTCATTAGGTTTAACTTCTTTTATGTTAGTAAAAGTGCTTTCTGCAGCTTTTTATGCCATTCAAGATATTAAAACACCGGTTAGAATAGGCATAATTTCTATTTTGATAGGAATATTCTTTAATTTTATTTTTGTTAATTGGATGGGGCAGAGTGGTCTTGCTTTAGGGACTTCCTTAAGTTCGTGGGTGAATACGCTATTATTACTGCATTTATTGCATAAAAGAGGTATTTATCAATTTCAACAAGGTTGGTTTTTATTTTTATTACGCTTACTGGTTGCTAATACTTTAGTCGGTTTTATCCTTTGGTCACTCAGTGGCAATATTGAACAATGGTTAATATGGCATTGGAATCAACGTCTTTTACATGTTTTTTATTTGGGAATCATGGCTATTTTAGCTTATCTTGCATCTTTATGGTTAACGGGCATGCGTATTCGTGATTTGCGTATTGTACAATCAATGGAGTCCTAATATGGATATTATTCGCGGAATACACAATTTTCCCTTTCATTACGCCCCGTGTGTTGCCGCGATAGGTAATTTTGATGGCGTGCATAAAGGACATCAAACCCTTTTTGAAGAATTAAGAAAACTAGCCAATATTTATCAATTACCTGCTATTGCTATCACCTTTGAACCCCATCCAGCCGAGTTTTTTTCGTCGGATAATCCACCTGCACGTTTAACAAGAATGAAAGAAAAATTATTTTTATTAAAACAATGTCCTTTAGATGCAACCTTAATTATTTCTTTTAATAAAAAATTCGCCGCTTTATCGCCCGAAGAATTTATACAACAAATATTAATCAATAAATTAAATATAAAAAGTTTATTAATAGGTGAAGATTTTCGTTTTGGTAAAAATCGCCAAGGAGATAAACATTCCCTTCAAAAAGCGTCTGAACAATTTGGTTTTGAATTAAAAGTAATGCCTACCCTAAAAAATCAACTTGAACGTATTAGTAGTACACGTCTGCGAGAAAGCCTTACACAAGGTGATTTAACCAAGGCTCAACAATTATTAGGCCATCCATATAGTATGATGGGTGCTGTTGTCCATGGAACTAAAAGAGGCCGGCTTCTTGGTTTTCCTACGGCAAATATACACCTAAAAAGAAAGCAAACACCTTTGCTAGGGGTTTATGCAGTGGAAATGCTGGGAATTAATACTATTCCCTTAAAAGGAGTTGCTAATTTAGGTAAACGCCCTACAGTAGCGGGTACACGTATTTTATTAGAAGTGCATTTGTTTGATTTCAATCAAGATATTTATGGGAAATTAGTTCAAATTAATTTTCTAAAAAAATTACGTAATGAAAAACGTTTCGATTCGCTAGATGATTTAAAGCATCAAATTATGCTTGATGTCGAAGCAGCAAAATCGTTTTTTGTACAACGCGCTTAAATATTCTTAGATTAATCATTTTTTACTTACCCTTAAAGGTGCGTTGTAATCTATTGCTATAAACATGTTTTAAACTCATAACACATTTTTTAGATTAAATATTCTTCACATTACGACAAATTGTTAGGAGTACTGATAGACGAATTGAAAAGATAAAACAAAAATTTATTTTCCAGACAATAAAAACCGCAGAGGAATTGCAATATTTCCTATTAAAAAATATTTTTCTTATTAGAGAAAGACAGATCCAAAAAACTTTTAAGATTTAATTTAATGCTTAAAACAGATTTCACATCTAAAATGTCAAAGCCCAATAATATTAAAATAAACAGCACCTAAGCTTACGCTTGCCATGATTAACCATAATAATAAGCCTTGAAGAAATGCCTTAACACCGACTTCTTTGATCATAGCAATCGATATATTTAAGCCGATACAGTATAAGGCGACCACTAATCCCTGTTCAGCAAGGCGCTTAATAATGTTACTGATAGGCTGAATACCAGGAATATAAGTAACCATGGCAGCAGTCAATAAAAAACCTACTATGAACCATGGCTTTTTAACCGCAGCATTCTGTTGAATTCTTTGACGACTATACCAAAAACTTATCGCTAGTGTTAATGGTACAATCCATAAAGCCCTTGCCAGTTTTATCGTTGTCCCTA
>CBCSKA010000004.1:0-11128 GCA_965140885.1 Legionellaceae bacterium
GTTTGGACTACGATTTAATTTGATTGCCAGCATCTACAATTTTGAGCTCTATTTGTGAGTTTCGAAAGAACTCTAGTATTTATAGTTATAATTAGTAAAAAAGTTTAATTAAGATGAGGTAATTTATGCCAAATATAAATGAACATGCAATTCCTATTAATAAAAGATTTTTAGATGTAACTAATGAAGAAAAAAACATAGAATCACGTGATATAAATAATGCTTCAGAAAGTAGAGCTTCTGATGATGAAAGTGAGATTGAACCAAGCAAAACAGATAATGTTTCAGAAGATAATTTTTCTAATGATAAAATAAGTAAATATGTTGAAGTGCTGCAAAAATTTTGTGGTAAAGATATAAAATTTAACTACAAGATAATAAAAGAAAATGATAATAATCGCCCAACTTATTTAACTCAAAACAACTTTAACTCTACTGTTCTGAGACTTTCTGACGCTGAATATATCCAGCTAGATAAAAAAGGATTTTTCCATGAAGCCTTAGTTGGAGTTGAAAAACCTAACAAAGAGAAAATTTTTAAGAAATTATTAAATGAATTCAAGAAGCTAGAAAAGAATGAAAATATTACCTCTATTTTAACTACTCCTGACTACAACGTAATATACTTAAATGTTTCTAGGCTTCCTGAATTGATAAAATCAATCGAAAATAATCCTTCAGATACTAAAGAAGTAAAGAATAATTCCGCAAAACCGCAAGAAACAAAGGCTGATGGAAATACAACCCAAAATGAAAATACTGAAATTTCTCCCGAAAAAAATAATTCTTCTGTTTCACATAGTAATTTATTAAAAGCGTGTGAAAAATGGTCTAGTAGCAATGAAGCTAAAGGTTTTAAATTTACAAATAATAAAATGGAAAAAAATAGTAAAGTTTTATTTGAAATCAAAGAAGATAAAAAAACCAATAGCTCTTATTTCCACGTTCAAGAAAAAAATGATGATGCTTTTGATGCTATCGTCAACATTATTAAAACAAATGGTTTTACAGAAATTAATATTCAAAATGGGCAAGATGAGAAAGAATATCAGCAAATCATTAAAGCGTTAGTAAAAGCAGGATTTGATAAAGACTTTCCTATTACTATTGGCCAAGAAAAGAAAACGTTAAGTGAATGGACAGAGAAATTTGATATTGGTTCGGGGAATACACAACTGAATGATCCTACTATTTCTTCTCCTCCTAACAATGTTTTTGGAGGATCAACTTCACCTACTAGCACTCAAAATGGGGAACAACCGCCAACAGGCAATAAAACCCCCAGCATTTAATAATTAATCAATTAACAAACTTTCCATTACCCCCCCCCTTCTGCTCTTTCGAGCAGAAGGGGGGTTGATATTTATAAGCCCCTGAAAAAATTAAACAGATTTTTCGCGAATAATTCGACTAACGACTTTTCCTGCTCTGATTCGACGCATCACTCGGGCTAAATGAATTCTATCTCTGACAGAAACAGTGAGTTTTACACGGCTAAAGACACCATCGTAATCGTGCACTAAAACATTATCAATATTGGCTTCTGCTTCAGAAACAGCGCTAGCTAATTTTGCTAAAGTCCCTCGCTGGTTTGCTAATTCAACTAATAAATCGACTTTAAATTCACCTTGTACGGTATCTTCCCATCGAACAGCGACACATTTTTCCGGCATAGTACAAAAGGAAGCAATTTGTCGACATTGTTCATCATGTATTATAATGCCTTCGCCAGGGGCTAAAATACCAACAATGGAATCACCAGGAATAGGGCGGCAACATTCAGCAAAATGAACAACCAAGCCTTCTGTGCCTTTAATCGCTAAAGGTAGTGCGGGTGGGGTTGTAATTCGTGGAGGTAATTCTTCTAGATTGGGTAATAATTCTGCATTGGCTAAAGCATAGGCGATGCGTAAAGGAATTTGGTTTCCTAATCCGATTGCTTCAAACAAGTCTTCTTTTGTTTTAAATTCATATTTTTCTAATACACTATTTAAATTATCTTTAGGAATTTCTTTCCAGCCTAAATTTAATGCAGCTAATACATTATTTAATAATTGTTTACCTATTGCCATTGATTCTGCGCGGCGTTGACTTTTTAAATAATGACGGATATTACTTCTGGCTTTACCTGTAGCAACAAAATTTAACCAAGCCGGATTTGGACAAGCACCTGGAGCAGTAATCACTTCAACTGTTTGACCATTTTTTAATACTGTACTTAATGCTGCTAAACGCCGATCAATTTTAACCGCAATACAGCTATTCCCCACATCGGAATGAACAGCATAAGCAAAATCTACTGCAGTGGCTCCACTCGGTAATTCTAAAATATTTCCGCGAGGCGTAAATACATAGACTTCATCAGGAAATAAATCGATTTTAACATTTTCAATAAATTCTAAAGAATTACCTGTGCGCTGTTGTAATTCTTCTAAATTTTTTAACCAATCACGGGTACGTAATTCCGCTTCTGTGACGGGACCCGCCGAGGATTTATAAAGCCAATGCGCAGCAATTCCATGATTCGCTAAATAATCCATATCTGCCGTGCGTATTTGGATTTCGATAGGAACACCATAAGGGCCAAATAACGTTGTATGCAGAGATTGATATCCATTCGCTTTAGCCATAGCAATATAATCTTTAAACCGTTCAGGAACAGGTTTATATAAACTATGCACTATACCCAGTACGCGGTAACAAGTATCAGGTTTATCGACAATAATACGGAAACCGTACACATCCATAATATCTGAAAAAGCTAAATGTTTATGTCGCATTTTTTGATAAATACTGTACAAATGCTTTTGGCGCCCAATAACAGCACTTGCTGACAACCCTTGTTTTTCAAGACATTGTTTAATAGACGTTTTGATTGTATTAATAATTTCTCGACGATTACCTCGCGCTTTTTGCACGGATTGCTTAATGACTCGAAAGCGCAAGGGATATAAAGCAGCAAAACCTAAATCTTCTAATTCAACCCGTAAATTATTCATGCCTAATCGATGAGCAATTGGGGCATAAATATCTAAAGTTTCGCGGGCGATTCGATGGGATTTATGAGTACTTAAACTTGATAATGTACGCATATTATGTAAGCGATCAGCCAATTTCACCAAAATAACTCGAATATCTTTGACCATCGCTAATAACATTTTGCGAAAGTTTTCAGCTTGCGCTTCTGCTCTACTTTCAAATTTAATTTGGGTTAATTTACTTACACCATCGACTAATTCAGCAACTTCTGGCCCAAATAAAGCGGCTATTGATTCTTTTTGGACAGAGGTATCTTCAATAACATCATGTAAAATAGCGGCAATAATACTTTGGTAATCTAAACGCATTTCAGCAAGGATATGCGCTACTTCAACGGGATGAGAGATATAAGGATCGCCTGTTTGCCGCTGCTGGCCATGGTGGGCTTCGGCGGCTAATCGAAAAGCTTGGTAAATATGCTCAATTTGCTCAGAGTCAAGATATATTTCTAATTCTTGACGTAAGGATTCAAAAAATTCAGCAACCGCTTCAACAGGCATCTGCTTTAAGACCTCTTATTTAACAAGGAAATAATGCATTTATCTTGATTCTTCAGTTAAATCTACTTCTGAATGATAGTGCTTTTTTTGTTTTTCCGCGTCTTCTAAAACTTGACGAGTAATTTTACCTAACGCAATTTCTCTTAATGCAACAACAGTGGGTTTATCAGTATCCCAATCAACAAATGGATCCGCTTTACCAGATGCTAATTGACGAGCGCGTTGTGAAGCCACTATAACTAACTCAAATCGATTTTCTACATAATCTAAACAATCTTCTACTGTGACACGTGCCATAAATACCTCTTTACTGTGTAACAACCATTACAAATTATTAATCAAATTACTATATCTTTTTTGTTGACGATGACATAACAAACGATTTGCTCTAATGATACATTTTAAATCATTTAATGCTTGTTCAAAATCATCATTAATCACTAGATAATCATATTCCTGATAATGAATAATTTCATTGCTAGCTTGTGCCATGCGTTTTTCAATTACCACTAAATCATCTTGGGCGCGCTCTTTTAATCGTGAGTATAACGCTTCTCGCGAAGGTGGCAAAATAAAAATACCAATACATTCAGGCATTAAACGACGAATTTGTTGGGCACCTTGCCAATCAATTTCTAAAATAACATCTTGTCCTGATTCTAATTTTTCTGTCACCCATTGTTTACCCGTAGCATAATGATTACCGAAAACACACGCTTCTTCTAATAAAGCGCCTTGTTGGGATAACTCTTGAAATTGTTTGTCATCAATAAAATGATAATCAATTTTATCTTGCTCACCCGAACGTTGTACGCGTGTTGTATATGAAATTGATACGGTTATCTCATTCATTGATGCAATTAAAGCATTGACTAAAGAAGTTTTACCTCCTCCAGAAGGGGCTGAAATTATATAAAGTGTTCCTGTGACTGCCATATCTATTAATCTCAAAACTGATAAAGTATTAACAACTTTTAGTGACCTTTTACTCAATATTTTGAATTTGTTCACGCATTTGTTCTATCATGACTTTTAACGAAATAGCGATATTTGTTATTCCTAAGTCATTAGATTTTGAACCTATGGTATTCGCTTCCCTATTGAGTTCTTGCATTAAAAAATCTAAACGTCTACCTTGTGGACCACCCATTTGAAGTATTCTTCTTACTTCTTGTACATGGCTTTCTAAACGTTTTAATTCTTCTTCAATATCATAACGTGAAATCCATATCACCATTTCTTGTTCAAGCCGTTGTACATCATAATTAAGCACAACTTCTGCCAACTTATTTTCAAGACGACTACGTTGTTTAAGGATAATTTCGGGTAAATGCTTTTTAATTTCGTCTAAATTACTGTCTATTAAATCCAATCGTTCCTGAATAAAAGTAGATAATGCTTTTCCTTCACGCTGACGCATATTAAGTAATTCTGATAATGTTTTTTCAACAACGTGTAATACTTGTGTATGAAGGATTGAATTATCCCTTTCAGGCGATTCAATGATATTGGGCCAAGCTAACAAATCCATAGTATTAATTCTTGCATTGATACCCAATTTTTCAGTTACTTGTTTATTTATATTAATTAAATTCTCAAGAAGTTGTGCATTAATATTAAGCGTATTATTAAATACAGCCTCTTGTTTATAATAAATACTTATTTCAATTTTTCCTCGAGATAAAGATTGTTTAATCATTTCACGTAAACGAAATTCAATTTCTATGAAATTTTCAGGCAACTTAAAAGAACAATCTAAATAACGGTGATTAACAGAACGAATTTCACAAATTACGGTGCCCGATGTTAATGCCGTTTCCTGACGAGCAAAAGCTGTCATACTATGAATCATATAACTTTCAATATCCCATATAAAATATCTCAACTATACCATTAAAACTATCTTTCTTAAAGAAGATATATGATGTTTACTCGGCTATCCTCGTGTTTTTATTCATAATTTCAATGAATTCTCTTTTAGCCTATAAAAAACATACGAAAAAAAGGAATTCTAATTTTTACCCCGTTAAGCAAGAATTATTAAATGCATCCTATAAAATTCGAAATTGAATAGGGAAATAAATTTCAGTTCTAAAAATTCTACCTATCACAAATTCAATACAGAAACATTCGAGCAAAAAATTGATAAATAAAAGCATCGCTTTAGTGGTAGTCTAGCAAACACTAGCACAGAAAATTTTATAGATTAAAGAATTTTTTTATTGAATAAATCTGTTAATCAGGCAGGCTACTCCTAGCTATAGATCTTACCCAAAATCTCTGATAAATTCTGAACAGTCAACGTAGCGCCGAATCATTCCCCGAAAATTTACTAGCTCACGAAACTTATTTTCAACAGAACTATCTGGGTTTACTATTGTTACATCAATATTTTTATTTTCTGAAAATACCTCAATAAATAGCTTTTTTGAATAAAAATCCGTATCGGGAAATGAATAACCAATAAAGTAATCTTACCGCGATTTCATGGACACCCCTCTCTGAATTTTACCCGGCTAATTCAGCCTCATATCGAGTCATGTAATTAATAGAAGAATGCTTTCTTCTATTATTGTAGTATCCTTCCACATACTGAAAAATGCTAAGTCTTGCTTGCTTGCGTGTTTTATAAACGGATTCATGTATTAATTCAACTTTTAACGTATGAAAAAAACTCTCAGCAATAGCATTATCCCAGCAATTCGCTTTACGGCTCATGCTGCCAACTAAACGATAATCTTTGATAATATTCTGATATTTGCCGGAACAGTACTGACTGCCACGGTCAGAATGTACAATGACATTTTTAGGGAATTTACGCTTAAATAGCGCCATCATTAATGCATCACACACTAGAGTTTTCTTCATGCGATTACTCATTGACCAGCCAATTATTGCCCGTGAATATAAGTCGATGACCACAGCAAGGTATAACCAGCCTTCTTTAGTATGAACATAAGTAATATCACAAGCCCACTTTTGATTCATTCCTGTTGTTGAGAAGTCGCAGCTTAAAATATTTTTATATATTGGCAAATTATGCTCAGAATCAGTCGTTACCTTAAACTTCTTTTTAGCGACAGCGACTAAGCCCATTTCTTTCATCCTTCTAGCAACCCGGGTATGGCTGCATTTCTCATTTTGAGCCAGCAGCTCACGAGTAATTCTAGGCGAACCATACCGTTTTTTATGCTGGTTATAAATAACCGTTATTTGCCTATCTAATTGGCGGTTAGCTTGCTCTTGTTGGCTAGGAGACCTAGTACAGTAAGCACTACGGCTAATACTAAATAGTTCGCACATCAAAGCTATTGAGAATTGCTTGCTATGCTCTCTAATAAAGGCGTACTTCACCCTAACTCCTTGGCAAAGTACGTTGCAGCCTTTTTTAATATAGCTTTCTCCTGCTCAAGGCGTGATAAGCGTTTTTTTAATTCTTTATTTTCTTCTATTAACTTAGAAACATCTGCTTTCTTTATATTGCCTTCATCATCTTCAATAACATTATTAGTTGATGACTTCGCTTTATTTACCCATTCATGCAATGTTGCTGCTGGGATCCCTAGCTCTTGCGCCGCATGATTTACGTTAGCGTAGCTCAAGGATAAACTTACTGCTTCTTCTTTGAATTCTTTACTGTATTTCCTTAAAGTCCTTACCATTGCTTTCACCTTTTTGTTAGGTCGTAGATCTTAACAAATTAGTGTCCATTTTTTCGCGGTAAGTTTATATCTTGTTTTACCTTAACCACCAAACAATCAAAAAAAACTATCGGATAAACAGGCTCTAAAGGTCGTGTTTGCCACGCTTTCACATCATCGGTGATACGGCTAATCAAACTTTCGCTTATTTGAGCTCCATATAATTCCTGAAGCTGCATTCTGATATCCGATAAACTCATGCCTTTAGCATATAAAGACAGAATTTTTTGGTCTAAGCCATCGATTCTGGTTTGCCGTTTTTGGATAAATTGCGGTTCAAACATTGATTCTCTGTCCCTGGGTATATCAAGACTGATAATACCATTGCCTGTGAGAACATTCTTGTTAGTTATTCCGTTACGCGCATTATCCGAATCCGCACGCTGATACCTAGGGTAGCCTAAATGATTATCCATTTCTGATTGCAACGCCTTTTCAACTAACCGTTTACTCAGTTGCTTTAATAGTCCTTCCTCTTCTAATACGCAGCTTAAATCAACCCCTTTTTCTACTAGCAATTCTATCGCCGCTGTTATGGCATCTCTGTCTTTTTCGTTAAAGCTAACTTTACTCATCTCTTTTCTTCTTAAGTTTATATAATAATTCTATATAACCTACGAGAAATTTACACACTTAATTGGACAGACCCGACTTTTCAGCCTAACTCCAGACTTAACTTTTTAAATTTTGTTCTACATTGTTTAGTTTATTTTCAATAATTTCTAATTTCTTTTGCCCGTTTGTTTTACTAAATAAACCATGGGAATGACCGGTAGCTATACGGGAATGTATGCGAATTCCAATATCAATTAAACCACCTATAATAGTTATGTAAGCACCGATTGTCGCTAAAACATTTTTATACTGTGTTCTATGCTTAGTTAAATCTTTATTTAATTTTATTGTATCAAAGCTTTCTTTAAGTATTGAATAATTCTTTTTATCGATAGTGTCGCCATTTTTGAGACCCCTTTTGGGACATCCAAGTCCCCAAAAGGGACAAAAATTGTCGACAAGTATGCCTGCGGCAGCCCTGGCCGTCCTGCGTACGCTCGTTATGACACGACTAGGTGTCATAACTTCACTTCCACAAATGACTTGTCGACCGTTTTGTGGGCCTTATATTTTGCCTTCGGCAAAACATCCGGCACTACGGTCTACCAGGGACTATCGGCCTCGCTCCTTCGTCGCTTCCTTGGCCGACAGCGTAGGTTTCTCTTTTAAATTTTTCAAACTTATTAATAATTCATCGCTTATTTTTTTTGCCGTTAGCGCTTTAGCTTCGCAAGTGTGTTGAGAATATTTATTCAAATCAGTGATGGCTTTTTCTAGAAGAGACAGATGTTTTTCTAGGGGTACATTTTTTTAGGGCTTATTTTTTCACTGGTAAATTCTATTTCAATTTCTTCGCCGTCTAATTTTTTTTCACTAAAAGTTTCATTTTGTAAATAATGAAATTCTTTAATACAATAATCTTGTGATGTATCGTCAATTGAAATTATAACCATTTTATTAAAACTATCCTTACAAGCTTGTAGTGTTTTTTTTGCATCATCTAAAGAGCTTCTTCTAACAAATCCGTTATATTGATTATTTTCTTCCTTAGTGATTTTTTCTAAAATAAAATTTTCCGCTTCATCTTCATTTGTTAAATTATAAGATTCTCTTAATGTAATTATTTGATATAGCATTTAATGATTCTCAAGTGTTTATTTGAATAAATTTATTTATCGTTTGATTTAATATTAACTGATTTAGCTTATGAAAAGCTTAAATTTTTTACGCAATAGAACGATGATTGCAAGTGTATAAAAACCAAAGCTATGAAAAATATGATTGTGAGTTAAGAATTTTTTCTTAACTGAATAGGAAATTTTTACTTATTGATTATTGAGCGAAAATCAAAATCGGAGTGGTATGGAATAACAATAATTAGGAGGACAATAAAATGGAGTCTATTAGCCCATACCGAATCAAAATAATAAAAGAAAATGGGCATTTTTAACAACAAAAATCTATACTTTACTCTCTTCGAACATTTCTTAACGCATTAAAACAACCTTGCCTTTTAGTCAATTATTTTGTCGTTTTATCCTCTGTCATTAAACGGTCGGGCCTGTTGAAAAAGTATGATGTAAGTTAAAATAGCACTAAATTATTTTCGTGTATTGGAGGTAATTTCGAAATGCAAGGCCATCATCACTTTCAAACACAAGTCAAAATTAATTTGGATTTAGAAACACTTATTCCACAACATCATTTATTGCGGCGAATAGATAAATATGTGGATTTTAGTTTTATTAGGGGATTAACTGCGCCTTACTATTGTCCTAATAATGGACGACCCTCTATTGACCCCGAAATTTTTTTTCGAATTATGCTGGTCAGTTATTTGTACAATATTGATTCTGATAGGAAATTGTGTGAAGAACTTCTTTATAATTTAGCCTATCGCTGGTTTTGCAAACTTTCGTTAAACGATAAAATACCCGACCATTCTTCATTAACTCGCGTACGAGATAGATTAGGTGCTGATGTATTTCAAGCATTTTTTGATAATATCATCGCTCAGTGCAAAGAAAAAGGGCTTGTGAAAGGAGAGCGTGTATTAACGGATAGCACACTCATTGCCGCGAATGCGTCATTAGATTCCTTGCAAGCGAATGAACCTATGCTAGCAAAGCAAGAAAAGATGGCTCAACAAGATAGAAAAATAGGATTAAAATTACAAACAAGACGATAGTGTCGCCATTTTTGAGGCCCCTTTTGGGACATCCAAGTCCCCAAAAGGGGCCTCAAAAATTGTCGACAAGTATGCCTGCGGCAGCCCTGGCCGTCCTGCGTACGCTCGTTATGACACGACTAGGTGTCATAACTTCACTTCCACAAATGACTTGTCGACCGTGTTGTGGACCTTATATTTTGCCTTCGGCAAAACATCCGGTACTACGGTCTACCAGGGACTATCGGCCTCGCTCCTTCGTCGCTTCCTTGGCCGACAGCGAAAGTAAGCAATAAAACGCATACTAGCCTGACTGATCCTGATGCTAGTTTAGCGTTTAAAGCAGGGACACCGGGAGGATTAAAATATAAAATTCATTTATCAGTAGATGCTGATAGTCGTGTTATTTTAGCCATTCAGGCAACAACAGGTGCTTGTCATGATTCACAACCTTATCTAAACCAACTAAACACGATTGAACATCGCTATCAATTAAGTATAAAAGAAACAACGGCTGATAGAGCGTATGGCTCTGCTGAAATTATAGAAGCTTTAGTAACTAAAGGTATTCATCCCTATATTCCTTTATTTAATACTCGCAGCGGCAGTTTTGTCCCTCAAGAAACAGAAGGCATTATTTATGAATCAAAACATCGTCATGGTTTGAAACGAGCTAGATACCGTGGATTAGTAAAAGTGCAAATTCAAGCGTTGATGGGCGCTTCTGTACAGAATATTAAGCGAATAGTTAATTTTCTTTTATTTATTTTTTATTGTGAAAACATTTTAATTTCTCATAGCTAAAAGTTAACCAGGATAAGTTATTTATTACATTTTTCAGAAATAATATTCATACCACTTTTTCAACAGGCCCGGTCGTTTGATGAGACAGAAGATGAACGATAATAAATTCTATTTTTACAATGAAGTTTTATAAAATCAAAATAACACTTGTATGATGATTAAAAGATGCTAATATAAATTAACTGATTAACTTTGTAATTTTTTGTATACAAGAGGTAATTAATGGCTATCACATCTTCACTCATTTCCGTTAGGGTAACTACAATTATTGCTGAACGATTAGAAAAATTAGCAAAAACGGTTGACCGTTCAAAATCTTATTTGGCTGCAGAAGCTATAGAAGAATATTTAGATATACATGA
>CBCSKA010000005.1:0-10902 GCA_965140885.1 Legionellaceae bacterium
ATTTAATTACTTCCAGACTGCAAAACTACAGATCTTATCAGATTTAGCATCTATTCGTTAGTGGGCGATGCTATATACAGCACAAGACGATTATATTCATTACTATAACGTTTTTGATAAAGCCATTGCATTTAAAGAAAAGATCCCTTTCGAAAATGAGCAAAATGTATCTGATATAAATTTTTTTAACTATGAAAAAATTATGATAGCTGCTCATGGAGATATTGATTGTACAGATTATTGCCATAAAAGTGTATTTGGAGAAGTGGACTTAACCAAAGAAGAAAGAGAACTTTTAACGGCAGAAGAATTAGCCATTTTTCTCGTAGAATTGGATAAAAATAACTATTTTGATAACTGTAACAAAATATCTGTTGAATTAGTTATCTGCTATGCGGCTCGTTCCAACGAATTTAAAAAGAATCATAATGAAATTGATATGAATAGTTTAAATGATAGCTTTGCTTACAAATTTACTAATAAACTCAAATCTAGTTTGAGAGTCCCAGAAATTAAAGTTATAGCTTACCTAGGCGCTATGTCTTATAATCCTGCAACAGGTTTTGCCGTTTGTCAAACCGAAGACAACATCAAGAGTTTTCTTAGTCTAACCCAGGAAGAGGTACAAGAAAAGGTATCTTTAGAAATGGCTGCTAATGAAAAAGATATAGAATTAGATAAAAAGTCATCTGACTTAAATATAACCAAGAAAGAAGCTGAAAAATTATTTCCTAAATTAACCGAAGAAAGAAACGAATTAGAAGATAAGTGTAAAAAATTAATAACTCAAATCGCTGTTAAAACAACGATTACTTGTATTGAAAATACAGGCAGAATCGCTTTTGCATCACCTAAATTTAAGAATACTATTTCTATTTGTTTGGCTAACGAGGTTAATCCAACTAATAAAAATAATTCAGCCAATAAAGTTGATTTAGAAAATTCTTCGAAAGAAGAGTATTCTATCGATAATTGCCCACTTTTTAATAAAAGATAAGTTCTGATATGTTTTCGATAAACTATTTGCGAATAAGAGGAGTTATAAATTATGTTTGAATCACTACTATTATTTCAGAAAAAAGGGCAGCAAAATAAAAAAGAATTAACTGAAACAGATGGAATAAAGCTAACGTCTACCTCTTCTGCCAAATCAGAATCTACTAATAGCATTTTTCTCGAAGCAAAAAATAAAATGGACATGGTAAAAATAAGAAAAATTTTAATCTCAGAAGATACTCTTGATATTGAAAAAATACCCTATTTGAAAAATGCAGAAATATTAGCCGCTGGTGATTGGGCTATGGTATTAAACAACTTATCTTTAGAATGCCTTAAAGTTGCCTTTGAAAATAAAGCACTTTGTGATTTGCTTACACCGCGTCAACTTACCCATATTATAAAAGATGACAAAGTGAAACAAAAAGAAGCGTTAGCGCATTCTCATACGCTGTCGGCCAAGGAAGCGACGAAGGAGCGAGGCCGATAGTCCCTGGTAGACCGTAGTGCCGGATGTTTTGCCGAAGGCAAAATATAAGGCCCACAAAACGGTCGACAAGTCATTTGTGGAAGTGAAGTTATGACACCTAGTCGTGTCATAACGAGCGTACGCAGGACGGCCAGGGCTGCCGCAGGCATACTTGTCGACAATTTTTGTCCCTTTTGGGGACTTGGATGTCCCAAAAGGGGTCTCAAAAATGGCGACACTATCGTATTTAATCGATTTACAAAAAATGAATTTTATAGTCTTAACTACCGCGCGATTGTAGACTCAGCACCATTTAAAAATTTACCAGATGCTGAACAACTTGATTTGCGAATGTTTTTGCAAAGTGTTGCGCAAGGGAAAAAACTGCTTTCCATTAACGCGTCAATTAAATAGATCAAGTATCACCTAAATAAAGTAGCTTTATAAAAACTAAAGCAAATAAACTACTTTATTTAGCGATACTTTTTTTACTACGTATTAGTAAAATTAAATTGCGCTTGTAGAAATATCCATTTATGAAAAAAATATATGTATTCTTATGATATTGTTAATCGGTATTTGCTAATAGATCCCCAATTATTTTTCTCTTGATTATTGTTGAATCCATTCTAATCCGTTTTTGATTTATGTTTAATAATCAAATCAAGTGATTTATATCACTAAGAAAAAAACGGTTAGCTATCCAAATCATTTTCATAAGCACCGTTTTAAGTATGTTTATGCTCGTGGCTCCAAATTTCGTAAAAATGATGTACAGGTCCATGTCCTTGTCCTAATTGATAGTGACTTCCGGCTAAGAGCGCTTCATATAAATACTCCTTTGCTTTTTTTATTGCATCGATAAGTTCATATCCTTTAGCAAGATAAGCGGTTATTGCTGCACTTAACGTACAACCCGTTCCATGTGTATTTTTTGTATGAATGCGTGGTCGCGAAAACCAAAAAAAGGTATCCAGCGTTTTAATATAGAGACAATCGTCACTCAATTCATCGGTTAATAAATGTCCTCCTTTGAGTAAAACAGCATTGGGACCCATTTTGGCCAGGGATTTAGCGGCTTCTTCCATTTCAATTTTATGAGTAATCGTTTGATTTAATAGAATTTCTGCTTCAGGAATATTAGGGGTGAGTAATGTGCTAATGGGTAATAATGCTTGTTTAAAAGCACTAATAGCTGACATTTCAAGTAAAATACTACCATCTTTGGCTGTCATCACAGGATCAATAATAAGCGGTATTTGTGTGTCTGCTAATTGTGTTGCCAGAGCAAGGATTAATTCTGCATTATGAAGCATTCCAATTTTCATTGCATGAATGGTGATATCATTGATCAGGGTTTGCCATTGTTGAATAACAAAAGAAGTTGGTATAGCTTGTATGGCAGTTACGCCTTGTGTATTTTGAGCAGTCAGTGCCGTAATGACACTCATGCCATAACAACCTAATGCTGAAAAAGTTTTTAAATCCGCTTGAATACCTGCTCCGCCACTTGGATCTGAGCCAGCAATGGTAAGCGTCGTAATATAAGAATTAAATTCCATAATTTATCTCTATGTTATTTTTTAAACGTTTTGTGATTAAGCGAGGATTTTTTGCTGCACAAATCGCTGAAATTACCGCAATACCTTGTGCTCCCGCATTTATAGTTGCACTCGCATTTATTTCATTAATTCCACCAATGGCAATGACAGGATGAGAAGTTATTTTGCAAATGGTTTCTAAAACAGAAATTCCGAGTATGGGCGGTGCATCTTTTTTACTACTTGTTACATAGATTGGCCCAACGCCTATGTAATTAATGGGTAAATGGTTTGCTTCTTGCGCTTGTTCGGGAGTTTCAACCGTTAACCCTATAATTTTATCAGTGCCTAATAAAGTGCGTGCTTTAAGGGGAGATAAATCTTTTTGTCCTAAATGAATTCCCTCTGCATTTATTGCAAGTGCAACTTCAATGGAATCATTAATGATAAGGGGAATGGAATAAGGTTTTAATTGTTTAGATAAGCTTTTTGCACAGGCAATAAATTCATTGTATGGAATTTCTTTTTCACGTAATTGTACATGGGTAATTCCTCCTTTAATCGCTAATTCGACAATATGATTAATCGAAAAGTATTTACAATCATTTTGTCCGATGACTAAATGCAGCTGCATAATTTAACCCTGTGTTAATTGTAAATACTCACGAATTTGTATTTCTTTTAAATTATATAATGTATCTATAAAGTGCATTTGTAAGGTAGCAGGACCCACAGCTTGTTTAGCCGCTATTTCACCTGCGATACCCATCACAGCCATTGCATAGGTAGAGGCTAAAGTTATATCAGAATTAATACTACAAAATGCCCCAATGATGGCAGTGGCAGTGCAACCCATACCCGTTATTTTTGTCATTAAAGGGATACCATTAGCAATTTTGTAATACATTGTGGGATTAATAATGAAATCTTCTTTGCCACTAATGACGATAGTACATCCGTATTGTTTAGCTAATTCTTTAGCAGCTTCACACGCTTGTTCACTTTGATAAAGGCTATCTACGCCTTTTGAATACGTTAACAAATGCCCGCCGAGTGCCAGGATTTCTGCGGCATTACCCCGAATGACCTGCGGAGGATTTTTATTAATTAATTTTAAAGTTGCTTCGGTTCTAAAATGGGTTGCGCCAGCCCCTACGGGATCAAGAATAATGGGAATCCCAATCGTTTTAGCGGTTTCCATCGCTAAAAGCATACTTTGTAACCAATAATTATCTAAAGTTCCAATATTAATAACTAAGGCTTTTGCCATTTGAATAATTTCTTCTATTTCATCAATGGCATGCGCCATGATGGGAGAAGCGCCGATCGCAAGTAAGGCATTCGCAATGAAAGGCATGGCGACATAATTAGTTATATTATGGATTAAGGGTTGAGAATTTGAAATTTGGGTTAAATCATGAAAAATGGAGGTAGAGTAATTCAGCTTATCTTGCATATGCGCTTCCCCTTTAACGATAGTGAACATAGGTTAGCGAATAGCCATAAACTTTTTCATTGGCTTGATTTCACACTCCCTACGTCGGTGTTAACCAATTCAGGTTCATAGGATTAAACAAAAAATGCTTTCTCAGCCCCTAGGGCACTCCTGGCGAAGTTTAAATTAAAACATAATTTAATAACTTTGCCAAATAATTACTCATCTGCTGAAATATCATTATAAGTAAGTTACTCTTTAATAATAGGAAAAGGTTTTGGTAGCGCCAATTTTATGATAACTATTGATAAATAATGGTAATGGTTAAGCCAGAATTAGCCGTTCCTGGGGTTATGCTTGGTTTAGTTTTATAATAAGCAGCATACCATGTTTTAGTAAATGTTCCTGCATTCCCCGCATTGCCAACAGAATAAAGACAGGTATTACCAAAGCAAATTCCAGTACCTGAGGCATTAGTTACTTGTATGCCTACCCCTTTTGCTGTTGCTGAAGTATAGAGACTAAAAACGCCTGTATTCGCATTAACAATACTGGCATCACTGGCAGGATTAAAATAATAATTTGCATTAGCAGAATTTGCTGGACACGTAAAAGTCAGTTGAAAAGCGGTACGTGTAGAAGTGGCTGTATTCACTGCAGAAAATTCATTGGATGCATGTGTTCCCAAATTAACTGTAGGGCTATTAACTTTACATGTCGAAGGCGCAATAGTGAGGGTTGTTCCCAATTTTATTTGTATGTTTGCATCACTACTTGAACCTCCACCCCAATATATATTTTGCAAAATGGTTCCAGCTGGTAGAGTAATCGCTGATAATTGAGTCCCTGGAATAGAATTTCTGACTAAGTTAACTTCAATACTGCCGCCATTCCCTCCCCCTAAAAATTTACGGTTGGCAACAGCATTATAAAGAAATAAACGAAAAAGAGGCCAACCCGTACTGGTATAAGTTGAAGACATACTCGTACAGCTATTTCCATTTTTTTCGCCAGAATAGGATTGGCCACTATTTCTAATTTTATAAATAAATTGTAAACCTGCACTCGCGAGTTGTGTGTTGTATGCACTATAATCTGCACCCGTACAAATAGATTCATTATTATAACTTGTATTTAATGGATTACAGGTAGTCGTATTTGAGGTAGAGGTAATAGTGGTTGTCCAATAAACTTTCCCTGCGGTATCAGCAGGTGAAAAAGTAAAAGAAGGAATAGTCAAAATAGACGGATTTGGTGAACAATCATAAGCATAACTGCCATAACTCAGGAATAAACTAACTATTATTAACAGAATTCGAAGTAATTTCATAACGCATTCCTAAAATTTTTAATGCTTATTAATGGGATTCTTGTTGGCAAATTACATTCAACTTTATAAAATTTTGATTGTTATTTGTATTTGGTGGTAAACGATACAATAGATGGCATTGCTCATTTTCTGCATTGCCCCATTTAATAGTCAATGGTTGATTTTCGAGGCCACGTGAAAATAAACGGCTTCCTTGACCAACAAGTGTAACAACTTCACCTTTATTATTATAAACTTCTGAGCCTGCGGGAATGGTATTAGCATTGGGTAAATGCACGGTTAAAAGGGTAGGTTTTCCTTCAACCGTTGGAAAGTCGACTAAGAAAATTTCACCTGCGCGAGGAATAATTTCCTGAGAAGTCGTTTTTAATTCTACGTCATTACTTGTACCTTGTGGATCTACTATAATTTCATTTTTACGGTAAGGGGTTAAATAAGGGACTACGCCAAAACCTAAGCTATTGATTTTCACTCCATTGGCATTCGTTAAAATGGCGCCTTTTGCCCCTTTTGCTCGAACAATAGCAAAGGTTTCATTGACAGATTGGCTTAATGCAATGGCATGTGGATGAATCACAATAGAACCTGTTGCTCCCAGTGATTGCTGTTTCATCGCGCCACTGGTTGTTCCACTCGCGCTAAATGTCCCAATCGAGGTATTATATTGCACATTGCCGCCCGCACTAGTCGCACTATTTGCTCCCTTATTATTGCTTGTTTGACGGGCAACATTAATATTATAACTAAATTCTTTTTGTTCCCCTAAGGTACTACTTATTACTGCTTGGTTATTGAGTGTGCGTAATTGCGTATTATAAGTAGACATTGCTGAAATGTAATAAGGTGTTGTTACTTTATCTAATGGAATATTGATGTTAACCGAGTATTGAGTACTGATTTGTTTTGTGGTTATATTTTCAGAGCGTGATACCCCTACTGTAAAGCCACCCCATTTATAACTATTGCTGTAAGCAAGTTGGTAGGTTTTTTCATTACCCGGTTTATCATAGTAATTTTTCATAGAACCCGTGAAATAAATATAGCCGTATCCTTCCTTCAAGGGTTGATTTGCATTGAGCTGAAAACGGTTGCGTTCATGATAAAAGCCCGATGGATTATTTTTTAAATCTTCAAATTGTGTAAAGGTTAAATATTGTTGATTCGCATAACGATAAGCGGCGAGAGTAAAATTAGTATTTGTTGGTGTGAGTAATTTATTGTAAGTAATTCGATAGCTTTGGCCTTGTTTTTCTTTTGTATTAGAATAAAAAGGCAAAGAAGACATATCACTGTATGAGCGTGTAATATCAATCGCAATACCACCTAATGGTGTATTTACAGCCGAACCCAGCACACCTGCTCGATAATCTTTCGCGAGTAACAATCCCCCATAAAGCGTGATATTATCAGTCATACCACGTTGATAAGTGATTTGGGTAAAGTTAGGTAAATTTGATAGGGTTTCTTTACGTAACTTTCCTGCAATAACACTAAACCGAGAAGTATTCTTGCGCAATAATTCTGGGACGCTTGTATAGGGCACAATAAATTGTCTTACACTTCCATCCGCTTCTGTGACGCTAACCATTAAATCGCCACCATAACCCGCATATAAGTTATCAATTTTAAATTCCCCGGGCGGAACTAAGGTTTCATAAATTAAATTCCCATTTTGTTTAATACTGATTTTGGCATTACTGTTAGCAATGCCTTGTATCACTGGAGCATAACCCAATTGAGATTGTGGAAGCATGCGATCATCTGAAGTAAGTTGTATTCCTCGAAAATTAAAGCCATCAAAAATAGTGTTGGGAGTGGTTGAATCACCAATAGTCAATTGTGCTTGTAACGGCGTTATATCATGTTGAACATAAGCGGCATTCGTTTGATAATGCGTTTGATTATTTAAGCCATTATTTGCCGTTTGATGAGTGAAGGCACTATTATATCGAAAACGCCATCCCAATAAATTGATTCCACTATTAAGACCTAAATACGATTGCCTATTATACCCATCATTATTGGTATAGCGATAAGTATTGGCATTATAAGTTATAAAGCCTGCCAGTGGTGAACCACTCTCCCAATACTTAGGTTCAATATAATCATTATCAGAATTACGTTGATAACGCTGAGGAATCGAAATATCTAAGCGTAATTCTGACGTATCAAAGCTGGTTTTAGCATTGGGAATGAGATCGGTAAGAAAAATACACTGATTATCTTTTAATAAGTTTTTAATATTAGGGTTATTGATTTTATTTAAATCAATACCAATGACATTTAATAACTTTTTTGAAAAACAAGGAATAGTTTTACCATGGTATTCTTTAAACAAAATATTTTGGCGGCTAACAAAATTATTTGTGAGATAAATATCTACATTATAGGTTCCCGGTAATATATTATTTGCTTTTGTGAAGCGGCTAATATCGATAAGTTGTCCACTGGTATTTTTGCCAAAAAAAGCAGGGTTAAATTGAAATTCTTCTTCTGTTGCTAATGATTTATTTATTGTCGCTAATGCTGAATTTTTATTGTTTGAAAGCAAAGGTAGCGTATTTTCCATTCCCATACTGGCAGAACAAAAAAAACTAATGCTGAGGGTTGTAAATGTATACGTGACCTTTTGCATCCATTTTTTTATGTGTAGTCTTGGTTTATTTTTCATCTAGATTTAGAGATATTCAAAACACAGGCGTGTTCACATGAAGTTTGGAAGTTAGCGTTAATTGATTAAATTTCATGGCAATTTAAAGCTATGTTTATTTGTACCACCTAAATCATTAATCGTTGTATATGTAATGATATTTTTTCCCTGCGGTAGAGAGGATAAGCCATTTAGAGGAAAGTTACTGGTTTGACCAGGCTCTAACATGTGTGCCTTAGCTATGTATTGATGACTATTTGTCGTTAAAGCAGCATCACTAATGGTGATATAGTAAGGACTAGCGTTGGTTGCTTTTAACGCATAGCGACTAGAATTTTGATTTGATTTAACTATCGACCATTTAATTTGTTCCGCTGCTACACTCTGTGTGTCCACTAATCCTTTTGGGCGAAAGAAAATTTTTATTCTTGTACGGATAGCAATTTGCAAATAATTTTTATCTGTGAATCCTGTTTTAATTGGCATAGGGGGAACGTCTAATACATTTAGCCAAAATAAAGATTCTCTATCCTGGGGTAATTCTTCTCCCGTATAAGTTATACGTAATGTTTGTGATTTATGGCTTTCCACACGAAAAATAGGGGGCATAATTAAAAAGGGAGCATCAGCAGTTTCAGGTGTAGATTTATTATTGCCTTTATCTGACCAAACTTGAACTAAAGAAGGTTGTTTACCTTCATTATTTATTTTTACAGTGACTTCTTTATTGCCTTCAGGATAAACAATGCGAGTACCAATGATAATAATATTAGCAAATACACTAGGCGATAAGGTGAGAGACAATCCCAATACAACATATTTAAATAATCGAAACATTCCTTTTTTTCTATCCATCATATAATGACTCAGCCATTCCTTAAAAACTTAAATTATCCATCGTTATAAAGTAAATAAATCCTCATAGTGTTTTTTATTTTTTGAATTATTGCGTTGCAAAGATTAACACGATGTGTGTAATACGAATAGTTTTTTTTAGTATTTCTTTGCTAAAAAATTAACTTATTTTAAAGAAGACATTTGATTAATTGAAAAACTTAGCTACACTAAATTTGATTGTTAGTGTTTTTCGCCTATATTAATTTATAATGGTTACGGATTGTCATCATCACTTAGCCAAATTCACTGAAGTATTAATTTATTAACATTAGGACTTTTATTTAATTAAAGGGAGTTAACCATGAAAAAACTCGTTTCTGCTATTGCTTTATCTCTTATTTCTACGGGTGCTTTTGCTATCGATGGTACTGTGAATTTTTCTGGCAATATATCAGGGACCACGTGTGCTATTTCCAATTTAACAGCCGGTGTTTTAGATGTGACTATGCCCACTGTGTCAAAGACTGCTTTAAGTAGTGCGAATAGTGTAGCGGGTCTTAAACCATTTACATTACAATTAGCGTGTCCTACAACTAGTACTGGTTCTGTTAAGGCATATTGGGAACCTACTTCAACAAATGTAACAAGCTCAGGTTATTTAAAAAATACGGCAAGTACAGGTGCGGCGTCTAATGTTGCTATTCAACTTATTGATAGCAATACGGGGATTGATGCCCCTATCAATCTTTTTAATGATACTCTGAATAATGTAGTTCCTATTGCTGCAGATGGTTCAGCGACACTAAATTATAAAGCGCAATATATTGCACTGACTAATGCCGTTGCTCCTGGGCTAGTAAAGGCTTCTGTTCAATTCAGTTTAGTTTATAGCTAATTAGTTTATAGCTAAAAGGTAGAACTAAGAAAGCGGGCTTTATTAAGTAAAGTCCCCTTTCGTGTAAAGTATTTTTTATGCCTCATAATGTTAATGTAACCTAAACTCGATATAAAAGTTGTTGTTACCTTAATTAATCACTGAAATTTCATGCTCGTACGATGAAAAGAAGGGATAAAATACTACGTAAAACAAGGCTTTTATAGCGAGTACTCCATAGAATTACCTTGTATACTGTCTCTTAAGTTCTACACTAATTATCAAAGGAGCTTTAATAAATGAGAGACAAATCACCTATTTTCCCTGATGAGATATATTAAGAGCCTTTTTGAAAGGCTCTTATATTTAACTTTTTTAGCGAGGACGCATTTCCGAAAAAGTATTTTTTACTTTCTCTAAATTTTTAACGTCTATGAAGAATGGTTTTTTGAAACCAAAAATTTCCGAAATTTTATTAAGGAATCGTTTCCCATGTAAAAATGTAATTTTTTTAGCTGCTTCTTTTATAGCCGATTCACATTTCTTTTTATGGGTTTGCAATTCTTTTTCAATTTCACTGGCCGTTTTATTTTCGTTACCTACTTCACTCCGTAAAGCTAATTTTGATATTGAAAATTGTTTATAAAGCTCATTGAATGGATTATTTTTATTTAAATTTGCACCTATTTTATCTATATAGCATCGCCCACTAACGAATAGATGCTAAATCTGATAAGATCTGTAGTTTTGCAGTCTGGAAGTAATTAAAT
>CBCSKA010000006.1:0-10824 GCA_965140885.1 Legionellaceae bacterium
ATTTCAAAATACTTCCTTACAAAAGTATCTTTTTACCCTCTTTTTTTCGTAATTGCTAGTTTCGAAAGAACTCTATTAACTCGCGTACGAGATAGATTAGGCGCTGATGTATTTCAAGCATTTTTTGATAAAATCATCGCTCAATGCAAAGAAAAAGGCCTTGTGAAAGGAGAACGTGTATTAACGGATAGCACTCTCATTGCCGCAAATGCTTCTTTAGATTCCTTGCAAGCGAATGAACCTGCGCTAGCAAAGCAAGAAAAGATGGTTCAACAAGATAGTAAAATAGGAATAAAATTACAAACAAGAAAAGTAACTAATAAAACGCATACTAGCCTGACTGATCCTGATGCCACTTTAGCGTTTAAAGCAGGAACACCTGGAGGATTAAAATATAAAATTCATTTATCAGTAGATGCTGATAGCCGTGTTATTTTAGCCATTCAGGCGACAACAGGCGCCTGTCATAATTTGCAGCCTTATCTCAAACAGCTAAACACGATAGAAGAACGTTATCAATTAACTATAAAAGAAACTACGGCTGATAGAGCATATGGCTCTGCTGAAATTATAGACGCTTTATTAAATAAAGGTATTCATCCCTATATTCCTTTTTTTAGTACCCGTAGCGGCAGTTTTGTGCCTAAAGAAACAGAAGGTATTATTTTTGAATCAGAACATAATCGGTATCGCTGTCAAAAAGGACACTACCTTCATCCTCATAACAAAGGCTATAAAGGTGTTTTTACGTATATTTCTCGCTCAAAAGATTGTAAAAATTGCACGTTAAAACAGCAATGCAATGCACGACCCAAAAAAAATCACTCTGCCTGTTATGTAATACGCAATATACATCAAGCGCTTTATGAAAAAATGAAAAAAGAAATGACAACTCACACTTTTATCAATCGATTAATAGAGAGGATGCATAAAGCCGAAGGCCTTATCTATGAATCAAAACATCGTCACGGTTTGAAACGCGCGAAGTATCGTGGGTTATTAAAAATGCAAATTCAAGCATTAATGGTTGCATCTGTACAAAATAGTAAGCGAATCGTTAAATTTCTTTTATTTATTTTTTATTGTGAAAACATGTTATTTTCTCATCGCTAAAAATTAACCAGCATAAGTTATTTATTACATTTTTCAGGGATAATATTCATACCACTTTTTCAACAGGCCCGGTCGTTTGATGAGACATAAGATGAATGATAATAAATTCAATTTTTCACAATGAAGTTTTATAAAAATTAAGATAAGACTTGTATGATGATTAAAAGATGCTAGTATAGATTAAATGATTAATTTTGTAATTGTTTGTATACAAGAGGTAATTAATGGCTGTAGCATCTTCACTCATTTCCGTTAGGGTAAGTACAATTATTGCTGAACGATTAGAGAAATTAGCAAAAACGGTTGACCGTTCAAAATCTTATTTGGCTGCAGAAGCTATAGAAGAATATTTAGATATACATGAATGGCAAGTAAACGCAATACAAACAGGGCTGGATGAAATTGAACAAGGTGCTGTAGTAGATTTTGAAGCGATTAAAAAGAGCTGGGGATAAATTTGAAAATAAAGCTCTCTAAGCTTGCAGAGAAAGATTTGCAATCAACTTATGATTATATTTGCCAAGATAAACCAAGCGCGGCTAAAGGTGTTATCTATCGAATCATGGAAGCTATTGAAAATATAGTGATTTTCCCCAGTATTGGTCGTACCGGTCGAGTACCTAATACAAAAGAGCTTGTTGTTAGTGGAACATCCTTAATAGTTGTTTATCAAGTAAAACAAGATACATTATTTATTGTTCGTGTTATTCATGCGGCCAGAAAGTGGCAATAATCAATTATTGTTTGCCAGTAATTTTGGGTTTCGAGAATATCCAACCCAAACTTGCAAATATAATATTAATTATTACAAATAAAGCTAAATATTGACCCCTCTCAAGGCAAAAATTTTAAAATTAACTATAAGTAATCAGCACATTTCTTAAATTAGTTATTTCATATGGTATTCGTTTTAAAAATCATTGTTGATTTCATATAAAGTATATTTTTAAATATAATCTTATTTTCGTATAAAGAAGAGAAACTATAGTATGCCAAAAATATGTATTCCAGAGGATTATTTATGTCCAATAACCCATGAAATAATGGAAAATCCCGTTGCTACAGAGGATGGGTTAATATACGAGCGTAAAGCTATCGAGTTATGGTTAAGCAAGCATAATACTAGCCCTTTAACAGGATTAGCATTAAATAGTAAACAATTACTAGTTATACCTTTTGTAAAAAATCAAATTAATCGTTTTTTACAAGAAAATAAAATATGTTCTTCAGACGAATTTTTATTGTCAGTTATTATTGGCAATAAAGAGAAGCTTGAAAAACTTATTTATACTGATGAGCATTTGGAAATACAAAATGAAGAAGGATATGGCCCTGTACATTTAGCTATCTCTCGTAAGCATAGTAATATTTTAGAGTTTTTATTAGAAAATGATTTTCCTTTTGAAAATGAAACCAATAAAGGAAATACCCCATTACATATCGCTGCATTTGATGGAAATGTTGAAGCAGTAAATTTATTGCTAAAAAAAGGGGCTATAGTTGATGCAATAAACTATCAAAAAAATACTCCAGCTCACTTAGCCTCGCTTAATGGTAAAACTGAAATTCTAGAATTGTTGTTTAATTACGGCGCAAATTTTAAATTGCAAAATATAGAAAAAAAGGAGCCATTTGATGTAGCAAAAGATAATAAAACAAGTTTTTTTATAAAAACACTGATTATGGATAATAAAAATGAAAACATGATAAATCCAACCCATAGATTCTTTAAAACTCCTGATTTACAGACAAATGTGGTTTCTTTTCTACCTACAACGGAAATCCTTAAAACATATCAGCTTATTTCGAGAGATAATGAGGAAATTACCTCTGCTCCTCATTTATGGGCTAATTTACTAAAAAGAGATTTTAAAATTGATGCATCTACTCTCGGTTTATCGGATGAAGAGGCAAATTATAACTTTTACAAAACATGTTTTCTTGAAAAACAGTTTGTTTTTCAGCAAAACTTCATCAGTATTTTGAAAGAATTCCAAGTTTCTGCAAGAAAAATGATTTCTTTTCTAGATAAAAATTCGGATTGGGCTTTATATTTTGAATTTTCCAGTAAATTTCATGATTATATCTCAAAAAATAAACATACAATTCTTGAGAAAGAAGCTATCCAAAAATTATTCATACAATTATTAAATACGACTAATGATTTTGTTTTTGAACGGCTGTGTTGGCTTGTTGCTAATCATTATTGGGGTTTTGACAATTATTTTAGGCCTTTACTACATAAATTAATTTTAGAGCTTGATAAACATCATAATGCTGAAAATGAGACAATATATCGGGCTCGTTCTAATATGTTATATGCATTATATTGGATAAAAATTAGAGAAAAAGAAAGGGAAGATGAGTATGGAGAATCAATGAGTGATGATGAAAGTGATTTCCCCACCGAAGCATTATTTTTTGCTTTATTGACTTGCATTTCTAAGAACGATGAAAATTTTTATCCTATTTTTGCCAAGCTCTTACTTAAACCATGTGTTGATAGTTGGACTTTTTGGATGAATTTAGATTACAAATCTGCATTAAAGAATTTATATGGTAGTCTTACTGATGAAGAAGAAATAAAGGGTGGTTTTGAAGAATTTCTTATTGATATTTATACAAAATTAGCTGCAAACTATTTTCCTTTTAAATCTATTATTATGCCTTCTTTACATGAGCAGATAAAAAATAGTGGTATACCTACTATCTTTTTAATGGAGCACAAAAAAGAAAGAAAAATTATTTTTGAGATAATAGAATATTGGCCAAAATTATTTACTCATTCTATTTTAGAAGAAGTACTAAAGAATATTAGGAAATCTAATATGAAAGAAAGTGATGCTTTAAAAGAAAATGAAAGCTTAAGTAATCTCCTTAAAGAAATTCAAGAGTTTCATACTAACCGAGAAGTCATTGAAGACATAACACGTTTATATCATGATGACCCAAAACAACTTTGTAGTATGTTACCTATGATTGGTAAAACGTCGCGAAGTTATTTATCAGATGATGAAGAAAACAATAAGTATTACAATACACGCTCTAATTTAATTTATGTAGAAAAAGAAGCATTTCGTATCAATGAAAGATTGTTATTACAAGAGCGTCTGTTACAAGAAAAAAAGGTGATAGAACATATTAATACTACATTAGGCGAAACCTTTATAAAACAGTATATTGATAGCAAGCGTGGGGTATGGAAAATAGAAAGATTAGGAAAGGGCGATTTTGAAGCAACTTTTGTTGGCTTGTCGCTTCCAAAAAGAAATGACTGTGAGTGGTTTAAAGCTAAATTAATTAAAGCAGGTATTGATAAAAATGATATACATTTTGATGTTATTAAAATTAAAACAGAGAATCGATATCAAATGCGAATAACCAATCTTCAATTGCTCAAATTAAACGCACCTGAGATTGAAAAGCGTTTACATTTATAAACAATCCAAGCAAAAAGGTATCGTCATTTTTTGCCAAAATAGTATGCTACATTCTTTAGAAAAATATGACGATTTTTCAATAATATAAAATTTATATTTATGATTTTTCATTCGGGTGATATGGAGTATTTTCATTTGTATCAAAAACTGTTAGCTGCACTAATAACTTAACTATAAATATTTTTAAGTTATTTGCCTATTGGATAAGTCATAAAGAAATCTAATTTAATCAGAAATTATTAATGGAATTATAGGCGGCTACGCTGCCTATAGAGCGCCACAGTTTGCATTATAAAATAAACTGAAATATCTGGCGCGTAACGCGAGCTTGCTCGCTCATTTCTTGTTAGTTGAGCGGACCTTTTTTATCATACAAATAAAAAATATATAAAAAGTAATCCGCACTATGAATATTTACCCTATCTCATTAAAGACCAAACAACTTTGTTGTATTAAAAAAGACTAAATAATTGGCGAGAAAATTGCTATTATAAAAAACAAAAAAACGATATCTATCATGCAACAGACAGTAAACTTTACTTCAAAAAAATGAACAATCAAAATAAATCATATAGTAAGCTTTAACCATAGCATTACTATAAAAGACTACTGCTATTAATTCCTAAGCAAAATGCTATCAAAGCGCTATCGCCCAGCAAAAATTCTATAAAACAATTTTCTCTTCAATGAAATCCTTCCTATTCAGTCACTCCAATATCTGCTAAAATACCCCAAAAAAAAAATAATGCGGGATAGGCCAATTGTTACACGTTGTGTTACAATTGGCCCGCGGCCTTGCCGCGCCCTATAAAATCAATGTCGGCGAAGCCGTCATAAACTAACCCATTCGCCGTTGGCGAAATTTCCCGCAAGCGGGAAATGGGGTTAAAACAAGGAAACCTTTTATGGCTAAAACCAAAATCTTAAATGTACGATTAACAGAAGAGATGTACGATAAATTAAATAAAATATGCGCTGAAAACAAAATCAAAAAATCTGAATTTATCGAGAAATTATTTGGTGAATTAGCTAACAAAAAGACCGAATTAATTTCCAAAAGTGATGAAAATCAAAATTCAATAACCTATGGCTTGCGACTAACTGAAGAAGAAGCAAAATCCTTTAATAATTATGCGAGTAAAGTTGGTGAAACTCGCTCGCGATTGCTTCGAAAAATGGTCAGAGAATTAATCAATAATGGTGTTCCAGATTTATTAAAGAATGAAGAATCTACTATACGATTTGTGATACGACAATTAAGCGGAATTTCGCGAAATTTAAATCAAATAACTTCCTCGATTCACAAAAATGATAGTAATGCTAAACGAATTAATTCAGAATATTTAGAATCAATAAAAGACCATGTAAATTCTGTTAAAAATGAATTTGTAAAATATCTTTCAATAACCCGAAAACGAATCGTTTTAGATAATAATGGTAACTAAAATATGCAAGAAGAAAAGAATTTATTAGATGATATTTTAAGCAATAGTCATAGTGGTAAAGCGAATAGATTCAAATCAATTATCGAAAAAAAATATTCTCCATCTGTTAGTGATATGTATTTAACTTCAAAAGGCTATACCCAAGCTATTTTGAAGATTTCAAGCTACGGGAAAGGTTCTCATAAAGTCAGTAAACATTTAGGGTATATTTCACGAAATGGTAAACTTGAGCTTGAAGACCAAGATGGTAATTTGATCTCCGGATTAGAAGAACAAGAATCACTGATTAATGAATGGATGGTTGATTTTTCAGATGATGCTAAAGGAAGAGATACTTTACATATGATTTTATCAACCCCCCCTGGTTCATCTTCCGAGAATGCACTTAATGCTGCACGTGAATTTTTGACAAACGAATTTAGTCATAATAATGAATATATCTTTGTAATGCATACGGATACTGACCATCCGCATATTCATTGTGTTATAAAACTGAGGGGGCTTGATGGGTTAAAACTTAATCCTCGCAAAGCAGATTTAGCCCGATACCGGAAATCATTTGCTAAAAGTTGTCGACAAAGGGGTATAAAAGTTGAAGCAAGCCGACGATTTGAAAGAGGACTTCCTGGAAAAGCGAAGAAAACATCTTTTTATCGAATGAATCAGCGTGGTAAAAAGCCGTTGTCTGATTTAAAACTTGAACAGAAGATAAAAGTTGAAATAAAACAAGAAAACCCTAAGGCTAAGGCTTGGGAAGATAAAATGCTTACACGAAATCAAGTTATACGGCGGCGTTATATTGAAGAAGCTAGAAAAGCGGGTAGAGCTCATGGTTATGCAACTGATGAAGCCAAAAAGAACATGTTAAAAGATGTTGCTTTATCCTTAGATAAGTACGCTCGCAATTTACCTCTGGAAAAGCCGCGTTATCATGATATAAAACTAGAAGAATCAAAATTGCAAGGAAAAGATGTTCACAATATGAATAACCAATTTTCAGCGACCACTTTAGAGCGAGAATATTCGGCTATTAAAAAGGAAATAACAGCATTACATCAATCAAAAGATAATAAAGAAAAAATAAAATCTCTGGATAAGGATTTTGATGTGGAAATTTAGAATTGTCTTTAACATTATAGTATAACGGGTATTTTTAATAGGTTTATGATTGAATCAAATAAGGGTTAATTAATGATTGAACCATCTGGTAAAAAAATAATGATTGATTTGCATGGTTTAAAAGTGCAAGAGGTTAAAAAGCTTATTAATGAACGTTTTGCTGAAGCAGAAAAGCATGAAATTGGTGAAATTTATCTTATTACGGGTAAAGGCAATCATGTTAATTCGAATGGAAGCCGAGGGGTATTGAAAAAAATATTACCTAAACTCTTAAAACCCTATTCACAAGATATTCTTCAAGTTAATCCAGAAGAAGGCGCATATAAAATAATCTTAAAACCAAAACAACCATTAGTGGGATTAAAAGATGCCTTAGTTCAGGTTTTTTCAGATGAAATGAACCTTTCCAATTATATTAATTATTTAGAGAATGAAGCTAAGAGCGATGATCCAAAAGCATTGGTTGTTTTAGGTTTTTTCTATTTACATAATGTAATACAAGACAAAGATAATGTAAGTAAAGGAATTCATTTATTAGAAAAAGCAAAACAATTAGGTTCTTTAGATGCCATTGTTGAATTAGGGATACTTTATCATGAGGGTCTTGTTCTTAAACAAGAACATAAAAAAGCATACAAGTATTTTTCTGATGCTGCGCAAAAAGGGCATGCTATAGGACAATTTCATTTAGGACTTTGTTATTATCATGGAAAAGGCGTCAAATATGATGATCAAAAAACCGTTTATTGGATTAAAAAATCTGCCGATCAAGGCGATGTGTATGCACAATATGCATTAGGTGATTTTTATTTAATGGGTGAGATCACAGACAAAAATGAAGAATTAGGAATATTTTATAAAAAGAAAGCAGCGGAACAAGGTTTAGCAATAGCGCAAATTGATTTAGCTCGATGTTATGCAACGGGGTATGGTGTTGAAAGAAATGATAAGGTCGCTTTTGATTATTATTTGTCTGCTGCTGATTCAAATAAATCTTATGCAATTTATCAAGTTGGTTCCTATCTTCTCACTGGCCGTAGTGGAATACCCCGCAATCCTATTTTAGCATTCCCCTGGTTTTTAAAAGCGGCAGAATTACAAGATGGCGATGGACAAGCACAAACTGCTTATCTTTATTTAATTGGAATAGGGACTGAGAAAAATTTATCAGAAGGAATTAAATGGGCGCTAGAAGCTGTGAAACAAAAGAACGCTCATGGCTATTACGTTATAGCGATGGCTTATTTAAAGGGATTAGGAATAACCCAAAATGGGGCACTGGCTTATAAGTACATGAAGCTTTCTGCCGAAAATGGGTATGTTGATGCGCAATATGAATTGGGGATACTTTTATTAGAAGGTAATCGCTTTTTAACTGATATTCCTCATGAGCCTAAAGAAGGGTTATGTTGGTTAGAAAACGCTAGGGAACAAGGTCAAAAAGCGGCGACTGTACTTATATTATTGAAAGAAACAGCAGAAGAAAATATATTTTCTGAGTATGTCCTAAATAAAGTAAATGCGTTATTTGATAATCCTGAATTAATAAATTCTGAAAAAACATCTACATCGGAAGTTATTGATAATATCTCTTCTCAAGAAGATGGGGAACATTCGTCGAGGGATACTAGCGAATTTTTAACAAATACAATTGATAAAAAAGTGCTATCTAGTTTTTCATTTTTTGCTGGAAATAAAGAGAAAGACGTTGATGTTGCATTTACCGATGAAGAAATACCTTCTTCAAATAAATGGTGCACAATAGCATAAAAAATTAGAAGAATGGTTATATAGCGTCACCCATTAACAAATAGATTATTTTTTTAAGATATTCTCTATAATCTAAAAGGCTTTTATTTACAAAAAATGTCAGCTAAAAACTTAGTTATTAGATATTATTTTAGTGTTTAATATTCAGATACCAAGGTAATATTCAATTAACGAGACAGACCCGTTTTGACTCTTGCAACAGGATCAATAGATCCTGCTAAAAAGTTTAATTTAACATTATATTTAATAATTTGATTATGCTCGAGAAAACCAATCCATTCAGTATTGGTAAAAAGGAAAATCAAAAAAGACCTCCTAACTAAAGAAGGCGAGCTAATTGCTTTTAGAGGAAAATATATTCGCAGTTTTATTCACTTTTTTATTTTTTTTCAACAGAACGAATTATAATTTAATTACATAATTTTGTAGCAATGGAAATTAATTTTTTAAAATTAAAGGGAGTTATACTCATGGATAAATATAAAGTTTATATTTTCTCAAAACTTATATTTATTGTAAGTGTTTTTTTTAGCACGACTAATAGTTATGCTTGGGAAAACCATTCTATTTTAACATACCTTTCATTAAAAAATTTCCCTGTAGTGAAAAACTCTCCTGAAGTGATTGTTGAATCTTTAGAAGATTTTCTGAAAGCAGAAAATCATGGATTAGTAAAGTTATTAAAAGATAACGAATTATGGTTTAAAAAAAATATACCATACTATCCAATTTTGCCAAAAGAAATTGAATTTAAAATTAGTAATAATCCTGTGTCTTTAAGAAAAAGATTTATTGAAAGCATAAGAATAAATTCTTTTTATCCTTTTATTTTATATAAAGAAAATTTTTTCAATAAACAAATTGACAAAAAGAGGACTATAAATATAAATAAAATTGCATTTTATCATTCTCCGATGGTTAAAAATAAAAGTTTTAGCCTCATTAGTCCGGGAGATAAAATTTCTGCTTTAGAGATAATATCTAGCGCAAGCGATGAGCCAGATTTTGGTTTAGATATGGGAATTTGGGAGGATAGTGAAACTGCGCAAGGGAAATTATATAAACTTGGTAAACAGCCTTTTGGAAATCCAAAAATCGGTGTTTCTCGGCAAGTACCATTCCATGTTGGATTTTATCATGAATCTAAGATAATTTATTTTTTAGCTGGATTTTTAAAGAAATGTTATCCAGAATATAGATTTTATCAATACTTGCAATTATCTAAATATGCTTTTTCTACAGGCCATCCATATTGGGGGTGGCGTTTTTTGGGATGGGCTTTACACTATGTTCAAGATTTAACACAACCATTTCATGTAAAAGCCACCCCGGGATTTAGTGATTCAGAAGATATAAAATCTTACATACTCAATTTTTCTTGTTTTGATAAATCACTAAATAAAATAAAAAAAACCGTATTTAATCAACATATGTTAATAGAAAATTATATTTTTAATGGAATTAATTTTCTAATCAAACATAATCACAAAAAGCATGCATTTATAAAAAAATTATCTGATACAACAAAAGATAAGGAATACCCTAATTTTAATGGTCGGTATTTAAGAGATATAGTCAGTTATTATACATTTATTCATAGTGATGCATATGCTAAGGCAATAAATCAAGCATTTCCTGAAAAATATATATTTAATGGTAATTATACATTTGGAGAAACAACTCCAGATATCGATATATTAAACATAACTTCCCCGGGTTTTTTATATAGAAATAATAAACTAAATAAATTATCAGAAAACTTACTTAGTATGTTTGGGATTTATACACGTAAAATAGTTTATTATGTTATTTCTACTGAAAAAAAATAAGTTTGGTTCATACTTATTTACATTTAATCAATTTCTTTCGCTGTCGGCCAAGGAAGCGACGAAGGAGCGAGGCCGATAGTCCCTGGTAGACCGTAGTGCCGGATGTTT
>CBCSKA010000007.1:0-10813 GCA_965140885.1 Legionellaceae bacterium
AATGATAAGCATTTAATGCAACGTTTAAATAATATTATTCACGAATTTAATACTATTTATACAATGGCAAAAGAAGGTGCAATTTTAAAAGAAGGTGTCACGGTTGTTATTGCAGGTAAGCCTAATGCAGGTAAATCCAGTTTATTAAATAGTTTGACCGGTAAGGAAACGGCTATTGTCACATCCATTCCTGGTACGACACGAGATGTTTTACGTGAATATATTGCTATTGATGGAATTCCTTTACATGTCATTGATACAGCAGGTTTGCGCGAGAGTGAAGATATAGTAGAACAAGAAGGAATACGACGTGCCTGGAATGAAATAACGAATGCTGATTATGTTATGCTGGTTATTGATAGTGAATTAATGGAAACAAATAAATTTGAAAATTTATTAAATGAATTTCAAATAAAATTAACAAAAAAAATTCCATTAATTGTCATTCGTAACAAAATTGATTTAACTCAGGAAAAACCAGAATTAATTTCTAAAGATAATATTACTTTTATTTCATTATCTGCTAAAACGGGAGAAGGTTTATCTCTGTTAAAAGAGCATTTAAAGAAAAGTATCGGTGTTTATTCTAATTTTGAAGGACGTTTTATAGCAAGACGTCGACATTTAGATGCCTTAGAACGGGCGCATAAATCATTATTACTAGGACAGCAACAATTACTGCATTTCCAAGCGATTGAATTATTAGCAGAAGAATTACGACATGGGCAACAAGCCTTAAATGAAATTACAGGTGAATTTACTACAGAAGATTTATTAGGCAAAATTTTTAATAGTTTTTGTATTGGTAAATAATCAATAACGAGTATCTTTAGTAATTAATTATAAACAGTAAGCGCTTATAGTCATTTTATTCATTTAAAAAATTGCAAGCCAATTTTAATACATCAATCGTTGCATTGGGTAATCTTGCGTTTTCACTTAAATATCGCCGCCAACCTCTTGCCCCGGGTTCTCCATGAAATAAACCTAAAATATGTCTTGTGATTTGGTGTAACTTAACCCCTTTTTGTAATTGCTCTTCAATATAGGGAAAAAATTGTTCAATAATTTCAAAGCGCGAAAGTGGATTATGATGGTATAGTTTTTTTTCTATTTCGGCTAAGAAATAGGGATTATGATAAGCTTCGCGACCAATCATCAAGCCATCAAAATCAGATAAATAAGTTTGAACATCATTTATTGTTTTTAATCCCCCATTTAATATAATTTTTAATGCGGGATAATCTTGTTTTATTTTTCGAACAATATCATATCGTAAGGGGGGAATTTCTCGATTTTCTTTAGGGCTTAAACCTTTTAGCCAAGCTTTACGAGCATGTAAAATAAAAGTATCACAGCCACTTTGTGCAACAGTCGTAATAAAATAGCATAAATTTTCATAAGAATCTTGATTATCAATACCAATACGCGTTTTTACCGTAACAGGAATTGATACGCTTTTATTCATAGAAGAAATACATTCAGCCACTAAATTAGGCTCAGCCATTAAACACGCGCCAAAACGCCCTGTTTGAACTCTATCACTTGGACAACCCACATTTAAATTAATTTCATCATAGCCATAAGCTTCTCCAATTTTGGCACAGAGACTCAATTGGTGTGGATCACTACCACCTAATTGTAAGGCAATGGGATGTTCGGATGGATGAAATGCGAGTAAATCTAGTTTTTTACCTTGTAATAAAGCGGGTGTCGTAACCATTTCGGTATATAAAAAAGCATGAGGAGAAATAAGTCGCAAAAAATAGCGGTAATGACGGTCAGTCCAATCCATCATAGGTGCTATTGATATCAAAGGATTTAACATAAAGTTTTTTATTTCCCCTTGCTAATTTTAAGAACGTGTCTATTATTTAATTTATAGTGAAAAAAAATATTTCACCGTATTCAACTATAAAAGTATTATACAATCGCAGTTTTTATATGCGTATATTTATTTCATTTTTAACTTTGGAGAATTTTTATGTCTAATATGTTTAATAAAGCTATCGTTTTAGGTTTACTTGCTATTTCTCCTGTTGTTTTTGCTGTAGATACAACGACGCCAGCGGCTAGCACAGTTCAACAAGAAGTCACTCCTGAAGCCAAAAAAACGGTTAGTGAAAAGAAAGTTAAAGCAAAAAAAGCACATAAAAAAGTTAAAAAAACACACAAAGCTAAAAAAGCAAAAGCAAATAAGGGTGCTGCAAAAGAAACTAAAAAAGAAGTAAAAACTGAAACAGCGGTTGAAGTTTCTAAATAATTTTTTGTTACCGTTTGAATAAAAAGCCCTGAATAATTTTATTCAGGGCTTTTTTTATCAGGTTCTAAATATTCAATTAAAAGTTGTAATTGTTGCATTCCTCGAAATTCATTAATTTCTAATTTATAAGCCGCTTTAATGTATTGTATTCCGTGATTGGGCCATAGTTTATTATCAATATTAAAAGCAATTGCATCGATAGGCATTTGATCATTAGTTAACGTTAATAATAATTTAAGATGTTTACCATTAATAAGACGTTGCTCTAACACTTTAAATTTTCCATCAAAAATAGGTTCTGGAAAATTTTGACCCCAAGGGCCGCTTTCACGTAATAAATAAGCTAATTTTATATTAAAATCCGTTATTTCGAGTTCGCCATCACTATCAATTTTTCCATACAAATTATCTGCTGATATTTTTTTTTGGATTTCTTGATCAAATATAGTGGCAAAAGTAGGATAATTTTCAGGATGAATGCTAAGCCCTGCTGCCATAGCATGACCGCCAAATTTTGTAATTAAATCAGGATGTGTTGTGGCAATATAATCTAGTACATCTCGAATATGGATTCCATTGATGGAACGCGCAGAACCTTTTAATACATTATCATTTGCTAAAGCGAATATAATGGTCGGTCTATGTAAGCGATCTTTTAAACGACCGGCTAAAATTCCAATAACACCTTGATGCCATTGTTCATTAAATAAACAAATTCCATAAGGTAAATTCTTTATGTCAGTTAAATTTAACTTTGCTAATTCATTATCCGCTTGTTGTTGCATTTCTGCTTCAATTAAACGACGTTCTTGATTTAATAAATTTAATTGTTCTGCAATAGATTTAGCCTTTGTAGGATTTTCCGTTAATAAACATTCAATACCTAATGACATATCATCTAAACGTCCTGCTGCATTTAAGCGAGGTGCAATAGCAAAACCTAAATCGGATGCATTGATTGTGTGATAATCGCGTTTTGCAATTTTAATTAATTCCAATATACCAGGACGGCATTTACCAGTACGTATGCGTTGTACCCCCTGATGTACAAGAATTCGATTATTTTTATCAAGAGGTACAACATCAGCAAATGTACCTAAAGCGACTAAATCAAGAAATTGTCCCATATTGGTTTCAATAATATGTTGATTATCAAACCAATTAATTTCTCGTAATTGACTTCGTAAAGCGAGCATGACATAAAATATAACCCCTACTCCCGCTGAATTTTTGCTAGGAAACGGGCATTCACTTTGATTAGGATTTACGATAGCATCAGCGTTTGGTAATTCCTTCCCAGGCAAATGATGGTCTGTGATAATAACTTTTATACCTAATTTTTTTGCAAGTAATACGCCTTCACAGCTTGCAATACCATTGTCAACAGTCATGATAATATCCGGTTTTTGTTTTGCTGCTACCTCAACAATTTCTGGAGTTAGCCCATAACCATAATCAAAACGATTGGGTACAAGATAATTCACTTCTTTTGCACCGAAGGCACGTAAAGCACTCACAGCTAATGCTGTACTCGTCGCTCCATCAGCATCAAAATCACCAATGATTAAAATTTTTTCTTGTTTTTGTAAAGCATTTGATAAAATTTCAACCGCCGAATTTATTCCTTTTAAAGTATGAAAAGAATCTAATTGATTTAAATTATTATCTAATTCAGTAATACATGTAATTCCTCTGGCATTATAAATTCGTTGTAATATGGGATGAAGTGAAGTTTCACGAAGAAATGAATAATCAATTTTTCGCCGTACAATACGTTTTTGCATAGGTGGAATCCTGGCAGCTTATTTTTACTACATCATTCAACTTATATATAAAAAGGGCTGATATTGACTGATAGAGTTAAAATTTTATTTATTAATAGGTTGATAATGGGAAAAATTATAAGGCATTTTCCACCATTTGTTAGCATCTTTGCAATTTATACTAAAATGGCATTGATCCGTATATATATTCAGTTGCGTAATGGTTTTATTTTTTAAAGCTATTAATAATGGTTGAAACCAATTTATTTCCCAATTCAATAGGGTTTCATGATTAAAAGTATCTGAAATCAGTAAATATTTTCCTGACATTTTTTTTTCAAACCAAGATGAAAATGTTTCTGGTAGCGTAGTGAATGAAATATGATTTAAGGTTGCTAAACCTTTTGCTAAAAGTGAATTAGTACTTATTTCTTTCCAATATATATTTGTTAAAGGCGTAGGTAAATATCCTTCTCCCCAAAACCATAAACCATTAATGAGAGGTTTTGCCTGTTTTAATCGATATTCATTAAGCGGGTGTTGATTTAATAACATTTGTAATTCACTAAATAAACATTGCCAATAAGTTTTTTGATTTCCTTTTTTTAAATAAGATTTTATGGAATTTTTTATTAATTCTTTTGGAGAGATAGTTTCTATTTCAGGATTATTTTTTAATTTTATATACCAGCGATTGGGGTGTGGAGCAATAATAGTTAAATTATCAGATTGTAATAATTGATTTAATGGAATAAGTAATTCTTTAACTTCATTTTCAGTCAAATCAAAAAAATCCACTAAAGTAAGAAAAACCGTTTTTTGATCGGCTTGAAGTTCAACAGGATCGCATCTTATCCACCATTCTTCCGCATTAACAGTTAATCCATCTGCTAAAGCCGTTAAGGGAGCAATAGATAGAGGTTTTTGAAGAGAATAGCCAAATAATTCCAATATTTTTTCTTCTACAGATATACTAGGGATAGAATTTATCTTCGCTTTTCCAAGTAATTTTGCTAAATTTTTTAATTGTTTACCCTGAGTAGTTATTAGTAAATTTGGTATAAATAGTGTAAGCTGAATATTATTTATCATGAGTTACTATCATTCTTTTATAGTTAAAATTAAATTATGCAATTATCTTTAAATACCAATAATGGACAATATTATATAAAGGCTTTTGCTCCAGGAGAAATTATTATTAATGAAAAAACTTATAAAAAAAGTATTATCATTTCTCCAATAAAGATAATCGATGATTGGTTACCGCAATCATTAGATGAAATAAAGCTTTCTGATCTTGGCATTATTGAAACACTCAAGCCTGATATAGTTCTATTAGGGACACAAAAGAAAACTTATTTTTCTCGCCAAGATATCATTGCCTTTTTTTATGCAAAAAACATTGGTATAGAAATAATGAATACGAATGTTGCTTGCAGAACATTTAATGTACTTGCCTCGGAAGGAAGGAATATTGTAGCGGGTTTAATGTTAGATTAAAAATTTTATTTAACTTATTATAAGTAAATATTTTGACAAATGCATTTTAAAAAGGATGTTAGGAGATTAGTAAATGCAAATAAGTGAATGGTGGTTATGGAGTGGTTTTATTTTTCTTATTTTAGCTACGTTAACTATTGATTTATTAGGATTTACTGGTAAAAAAGGGCACTCTTTTTCTACTAAAGAAGCGTTATTATGGACTTTCTTTTGGTTTTTTCTGGCATTACTTTTTAATTTTTTTATTTGGTGGTATTCCTATCAAACTTCTGGCCAAGCTATTGCTACACAAAAGGCTTTTGAATTTTTTACGGGCTACTTAATTGAAAAATCCCTTTCTATTGATAATATTTTTGTTTTTATACTAATTTTTAATTATTTTTCTATCCCAATTAAATATCAGCGGCGAATTTTAATTTTTGGTGTAATTGGCGCAATATTAATGCGGGCAATAATGATTTTTTTAGGATATTGGTTAATAAAATCATTTCATTGGATATTATATCTTTTTGGTTTAATTTTGGTTTTTACCAGTATTCGAATGTTACTCGAAGGAGAAAAAGAACAACAAATATCCCAAAATGTTTTTTTAATTAAAATTAAAAAATATTTTAATATTATCGATCAGTATGACGGAGATAAATTTTTTATTAGTAAAAATGGTATCCGTTATGTAACACCCTTATTTTTAGCATTAATTATGGTAGAAATGAGTGATTTAATTTTTGCTATAGATAGTATTCCGGCTATTTTTGCTATAACAATGGATCCCTTTATTGTTTTCACTTCAAACATTTTTGCAATTATGGGTTTACGTGCTTTGTATTTTTTATTAGCCGATATAATCCAGCGATTCCATCTCTTAAAATATGGGTTATCATTAATTCTCTTTTTTATTGGTTTAAAAATGTTAATCGCAGAATGGATAAAAATACCTATTTTATTAATGCTAAGTATCATTATTGGAACATTAACTTTATTTATTGGTTTAAGTATTTATTGGCCTAATAAATCTCAAAAATTAATAAAAAAATAATAAATATCGTTTAATGAATTTTATAGTATTGTTTAATTATCTGTGTCACTTTAATAAGTAAATAGAGATCATGTATATGAATTGAGAATAAGAAGTTATTAAATCAAAAAAGGTTTAATTGGGGTATTTTAGTTGGCAGTTTATTCAACCGTACTTTATTTTTCATCAACCTTGTTAATACTAAATTTTCGACAAATTCATCTATAACAAAAAGATAAGTTTATTATAAAAATGAGTTAGTAGCGGTTGAATTTCAATTAAATAAACATAAAGGCAAAAATGGGTATATGAAAACTTTCGCTGTCGGCCAAGGAAGCGACGAAGGAGCGAGGCCAAGAGTTCCGTAGACTGTAGTGCCGGATTTTTTGCCTCAGGAAAAATATAAGGCCCACGAAGCGGTCGTCAAGTCATTTGTGGAAGTGAAGTTATGACACCTTATTGTGTCATAACGAGCGTACGCAGGACGACCAGGGTCGCCGAGGCATACTTGTCGTCAATTTTTGTCTCGTTTGGGGACTTGGATGTCCCAAAAGGGTTCTCAAAAATGGCGACACAATCGTGAAAAAATTATGTTGTAACTTATCCGACCAAAATTTTCCGACAGCTCTTCTTTTATTTGTGTAAATTTCAATAAATTCTTTATTTACTCTATTAGGCTATGCAAAAGTTCTAATAAAAAAACGTAGTAAATTATTTGGCTTATGTTTAAGGTATGATTTAGCTTTGTTAAATTCGTGTATACAATTTAGCTAATATTAAGGATATCCCTTCTCTCAATATTTTTTTTACTTAGTCAAAAAAAATAGCTTAATACTGGATGATGCTAGTTGTCACAAGATTAACAGTATTACCTTAGTATGAGTTAATTTAATGTATTAGGGTTTATGAATTTTGCTTCTTTTTCTAGCAATAATCGCTTTTTTTCAATTCCCCAACGATAGCTAGAGAGTTCGCCATTTTTACGTATTATTCGATGGCAAGGGATCACGATTGCTAAATTATTGGCTGCACAAGCATTAGCTACTGCTCTCACCGCTTTTGGATAATTGATAAAATTGGCTATATCAGTGTAGCTAGCGGTATTTCCTTTGGGAATCATTTGTAGTGCTTTCCACACTTGTTTTTGAAAGGGTGTACCTTGAATATCTAAGGGTAAATCCAAATTTGTGCGTGAAGTTTCAATGTAATCAATAATAGTGTTTAACCCTGTATTCATTATGTGATTTTTTTCGGGTAAAAGAATTAATTTTGAAGTAGGGTATTGTTTGTTAAGGGCGTCAGACAGTGTTATAGGATTATCATTTATAAATATAGCGCAAATTCCATTTTTATTATGAGCTAATAAAATATATCCTAATTCACACTTTTGAATGAAAAAGGAAATTTCATCAGCGAATTGAGTTAACATGATTTACCTCATTACCTAAAAAAAGAATGTGAATAAAATAATAGAGAAATTTTATAGAAAATTTAATTCATATTTAAATTAATGTAAATCATTATTATTCTAATCAAGAAATTTATTTGAAAATAAATTTTTGGAAAATTTAACTTTTATTTAATGTTTTTTGACGATTTTAAAAAAATTCTGTTAAGATTTACGCTTTAAAATTTTCATATAAATACCTTCCGTTGAGATTAACCCATGTTATATCGAATGAATATTTGTTTTTTATTTTTTAGTATTATTTCTCTTTTAGGTTGTACAACCCTAACAGAGACAAGGATCAATCATAATCCGCAAACAAAAGTGTTTATTAAGCAAATGGTTGTTAAACATGGGTTTAATCAAAAGCAATTAGAATTAGTATTAAATAAAGCACAATATCAACCACAGATTATTCAATTAATGCAAAAACCTTATGAAGCTAAGCCTTGGTATTTATATAAAGGAACTTTTGTAAATGATAACCGTGCCAAAGAAGGCGTAAAGTTTTGGAAAGAACACGAACAAGTGTTAGCCCAGGTTGAAAAAGATTATGGAGTTCCCGCAAGTATTATTGTCGCGATTTTAGGTGTTGAAACTTATTATGGAAAAATACAGGGTAATATTCGTGTCCTGGATTCTTTATCTACACTAGCCTTTTATTATCCTCCTCGAGCTGCTTTTTTTAGTAAGGAATTAGAACAATTTTTAATTATGTCGCGCGAAACTAAACGGGATCCTGAAAAATTAGTGGGGTCTTATGCTGGAGCTTTTGGGAAAACACAATTTATGCCGAGCAGCTATCGTCATTATGCAGTGGCCTTTCATCATAGTGGTTCTAGTGACTTAATTAATAATGATGGTGATGTGATTGCAAGTATTGCGAATTATTTTAAAATGAATGGTTGGCGTCCAAAAGAAGTTATTGCTATTCCAGCGAAGATAAATCAAGTGCTTCATTTATCTTTAACAGGCCAAGATATGAAGCCAACAAAATCAATAGCGGATTGGGAAAATTTAAGGATACAAGCGATATATCCGGTATCTATGAATGAAAAAGCGGCATTATTAATGTTACAAGAAAAAAATGGGTTTGATTATTGGCTAGGTTTACATAATTTTTATGTATTATCACGCTATAATCCACGGTTAAATTATGCGATGGCAGTTTATCAATTAAGCTTAAAAATTCAACAAATGCCGAAATGGTAAAGGTTTTTATATGCTAACAAAAAATTATTTAAGAAATTTAGGGATTTGCATTTTTATTAGTTTATTTGTTATGCAATTAAGTGGTTGTGGGGGGGCACATCATAAACATCGCTATCAATTATCACAAGATGGCCCTCCATCCGTGGATATTGATGTTTCAAAAATACAAGATGCTATTCCTAAAGTAGAGCCTTTGAGTAAATATGGTAATCCTAGCTCTTATAATACTTTAGGAAAAAAATATTATGTGATGAAAAGTTCATTTGGGTATAGTGAAAAAGGTATTGCTTCTTGGTATGGTATGAAATTTCATGCCCATCGAACTTCTAGTGGAGAGCCATATGATTTAGCAGCTATGACAGCGGCACATAAAACCCTCCCCATCCCTACTTATGTATTAGTCACTAATCTTAAGACAGGAAAAGAAGTGACTGTTAAAGTGAATGATCGGGGTCCTTTTCATGAAAATCGCATTATAGATTTATCCTATGCTGCGGCAAAAAAATTGGGGGTATTCCCCGCTGGTACGGCTTTAGTAAAAGTAACCGCTATTGATCCTCAAAATCCTGAATCAGCCCAAGCGGCAGCGAAAGTGAAGCCTTATAATCCGACTCTTTATATGCAAATTGGAGCTTTTGCTCAACGGAGTAATGCCATTCGTTTAGTTGCAGAAATAAAACCTTATACACAATCCCCCATTCGTATTAGAGAGGGTGCTTTTAATGGTAATCCCATTTATCGGGTTCATATAGGCCCTATAGAAAATGTGGATAAGAGTGATGAATTACATCATCAATTAATTATTCATCAATTAGGTGAACCCATAACGGTTATAGAATAAAGTCTAATACAAAGAATAGTAAATTCATTACTGAGGCAGTGTTACAACATATTTTGAATTTCTATTAAAAAATAAATAGCTATAAGGGTTGGGTTGCAAAAAATTCCCAACCCTTATAGCTTAGTTTTGAAAAATAGAGATGAACTACAATTATGCTACTACTCTTAATTGAACTCTACTTTACAACTATTTTAATGCCTTTTACTGAAATTTTTAGATAATGGTTGTTTTTTATCACTTTCTGATAAAGCATTTACCAAAACATTATTGAACTGAGAAAGTAATTCTCCAGTTTCAATGAGTTTATTACATATCGCTATATTTGAATTAATAAATTCATTTGATACTTCGTTTAACCCATTTTCACTTTCATCTAAGATATTTAAATTCTTTAGAAGTTCATCTACTAAAGGAGAAACATTAGTAATAACTTCTAATTGCGCATTTAGAATCTCGCTAAATTCATCAAATATATTGTCTTCTGTGTCTAAATTTAGCAAATTGTAGTTTTGAATAACTTGTTGAATTTGAACATGTAAAGTTTGTGCTTCTTTTTTTAGTTTTTTCTTTATTGAAAGTTTAGCTTTTTTTAACTCTTCTTTTATTTCAAATAAACGGTTTATCTTTTCAAGCAATTCAATAGATTTTTCAAGATAAGTAATTAAAAAGGATTTCAAGTTTTCAAAAGTAATTAATTCATTAGAGTTCTTTCGAAACTCACAAATAGAGCTCAAAATTGTAGATGCTGGCAATCAAATTAAATCGTAGTCCA
>CBCSKA010000008.1:0-10750 GCA_965140885.1 Legionellaceae bacterium
GGACTACGATTTAATTTGATTGCCAGCATCTACAATTTTGAGCTCTATTTGTGAGTTTCGAAAGAACTCTAATGTTTTTAAATCCTCAAGATTTTGAGAATAATCATTATCTATTAAAGAATCCAGGGCATCTGGGGTTTCTTGGAGCTGCCTTAATGGTTTTAAGCATTCGGCTATTTTTTGATTACGAGCAAGGTGATTTTCTATTTTATCAATACCGATTAAACTATGCGGCAAAGAAATACTGGTCAGTGTGGTATTGGTTTTTAATACCTCGGCAAGGGCTTTTACGCCCTCGGCGCCAAGGTTGTTACTGAAAAGGTCAAGACTGGTCAGTGTGGTATTGGTTTTTAATACCTCGGCAAGGGCTTTTACGCCCTCAGCGCCAAGGTTGTTAACGCTAAGGTCAAGATGGGTCAGTGTGGTATTGGTTTTTAATACCTCGGCAAGGGCTTTTACGCCCTCATCGCCAAGGGTGTTATAAGTAAGGTTAAGATGGGTCAGTGTGGTATTGGTTTTTAATCCCTCGGCAAGCGCTTTTATACCCTTATTACAAAGGGTGTTAAAACTAAGGTCAAGATGGGTCAATGTGGTATTCGTTTTTAATAACTCGATAAGCGCTTTTATACCCTCATCGCCAAAGTTGTTATCGCCAAGGACAAGATGGGTCAGTGTTGTATTGGTGTTTAATGCCTCGGCAAGCGCTTTTATACCCTCATCGCCAAGGTTGTTAGCGCTAAGGTCAAGACGGGTCAGTGTGATATTGGTTTTTAATAGCTCGATAAGCGCTTTTATACCCTCAGCGCCAAAGTTGTTATCGCCAAGGGCAAGACGGGTCAGTGTGATATTGGTTTTTAATAGCTCGATAAGCCCTTTTAGGCCCTCATCGCCAAGGTTGTTACCGCCAAGGTCAAGACTAGTCAGTGTGGTATTGGTTTTTAATAACTCGATAAGCGCTTTTACGCCCTCATCGCCAAGGTTGTTACCGCCAAGGTCAAGACTAGTCAGTGTGGTATTGGTTTTTAATAACTCGATAAGGGCTTTTACGCCCTCAGCGCCAAAGTTATTACCGCTAAGGTCAAGACGGGTCAGTGTGATATTGGTTTTTAATAGCTCGATAAGCGCTTTTAGACCCTCATCGCCAAGGTGGTTACCGCCAAGGTCAAGACGGGTCACTGTGGTATTGGTTTTTAATAGCTCGATAAGCGCTTTTAGACCCTCATCGCCAAGGTTGTTATCATAAAGATCAAGACAGGTCAGTGTTTTATCGTTTGTTTTTATTCTTAAAAGAGTACTTTCATTAATCATATTATTATACCTTTGCTTCACAAAAAATTATAATAAAGCACCAATCACTCACATATAGGTAAAACTTTTACGATATTTACCATTACGTCATTTGGTGCTAATTTGGTTATAACTTCAGAGAGTTTCATCGTTAGGTATCCAAACTATGTCTGTAGTACTACGCTAAATATGTTAATCAATACAAAAAAACAACTTTATGCTGACGGTTTTATAGCATGTCTATTTAACGTATACTTCAGATTGATAACATGATTCCGAAAAAATATCACTCTCCAATGCTTTTATTCATTATTTCTCATTTTTTTAAAATGATTAATTTTATACAATTGAATCAAAATATTATTAAGAAATACTTAGCGTTTTTTAATAAATCGTTTTTTACTCCAAAGAGTTAATTAACTCTGCTATACAAAATAAATTGTATTGGTTCAGCAAGAATCTAACAAATCACGGCTAACAAAAAAGAGACATTCAAATATCATCAGCAAGTCATAAATAGGGTTGCTTCAGAGTCCATTTCAGACCATAGTCGGATCTGAAGATTCATTTTTACGGACTAATTTTTCTTCTAATGCAATAATCTTAGCTTGCTGTTTATCAAGGGCAGGCTTATTTTTTTTGGGTTTTTCAAAAACGACGCCTCCCTGTTCAAACAACTCTTTTTGCCATACATAAAACAATGACAGTTTTATGCCATGGCATTCGCCTATTTCTGCAACAGCAACTTTGTTTACCAGATGTTCTTTTAGTAACTCGATTTTAAACTCAGGGGTATATTTTCGGGGGGTATTACTGTTCATCTTATGATCATGATAAGAAAAGTAGTATAGTCTCTTTCTTATCAGCCCAATTATTAAATTTCATCTGAAGCACTACAACTTGAATAAAGCTCTTGCAAAATGCAAAAAAAGTTTAATCATTTCACTAGGTTTTGCAAGAGCTCTACTGTTCTATTTATGATTTATTTAAATACCATTGTTCATAACCAATTTATAAGGAATTAGCCATATTTTAAAAAATTACATCTAACAATTTCTTTGGGTACAACAAGGAATTCTCACTGATTTTCCCTCAAGCCAGAAAGACTGAATCAATTAACTTTACAACTTATAAAGATAGAAACATTTTCTCAATTCAAACAGGAACAAAAAACATCTATTATTTCTCCCTATACTGCAGATAGACAACATTTTTTTAGTAAAGCGTTTCTTTCTCGTGAAAATTCAGTGCTAATAAAATTAACACCACCCACCCACTTTAATTTTAAATGAATTTAATACATGTTTCTATTTAGCAAAAATATACCCAAAAAAATATCTAAGTGCACAAATTTCGTTAGCTTAATATTAATAAGAGACAGTAAGCAGATTTTTTCGCATAAAAATTTTATTTCAACCACTCTTTGGTGTTATGGGTTAAATGAAAAAAGATAATTTTAAATATTTCGTTGAATGGAATTGATAGGATTAGATGAAAAAAAAGTAAATTAAAAAAACAGGATTGATATAAAATTAACCCTGTTCATAAACTTTTGAATTAGAATTTTTCGTCAGGGAAAATCGGTACTTGAACATTAATCATCATTATCTCCTTTAATTTAGATTGTTGTTAGAAAAATTTGAATAGTGATAAGTATTATTAATTGTTAAATAATTGAGTATAATCCTTTATAAGGCTTATTTAACTTCCTTATCAATTGGAAGTATAGCATAATTTAAAAATTCAAATAAAGCATTGCTTATGGTGCCGAAAGGCGGAGTCGAACCGCCGACCTCTTGATTACGAATCAATTGCTCTACCATCTGAGCTATTCCGGCTATAAAATAGTTTGGAAAAAATAAAGATGCATTATATGCTAGCTTAAGCTTGACTTCAATAAAACTAACGAGTGATGAGTAAAAAATGTTAAATACTTCCTCTAAATTAGATATTCGTAAAATTATCCACCATTTTAATCAAGCAGCAGAAACTTATCCTACCGTTTCTATATTACAAAAAGAAGTGGGTTTACAACTTATTCAACGATTATCATTTATTAAAATAGAACCCAAAACTATTTTGGATTTAGGATGTGGTACAGGTTTTTTTACGCCTTATTTAAAAAAGTGCTTTCCTAATGCGACTATTATCAGTTTGGATATTGCTTTTAATATGCTTACCATGGCGAAAAAAAAAGCAAAATGGTTTTCAAAACCGTCACTCATTTGTGCTGCTTCAGGGAATTTACCTTTTTCTAATCATTCCATTGATTTTATTTTTTGCAATCAAGTCTTTCATTGGGACACGGCCATTCAAAAAACATTATTGGAATTAAAACGTATTTTAACACCGAATGGCTTACTCTTATTTTCAACCTTAGGGCCAGATACATTAAAAGAATTACGATTTTGTTGGCAAGAAATTGATTCCTATCAGCATATACATACTTTTCTCGATATGCATGATATTGGTGATATGTTAGTACAAACCGGTTTTTATGATCCAGTAATGGATAGTCAATACATGACATTAGCTTATAAAGATATCCATACATTATTTCATGAATTGAAAGCAAATGGTGCAAGTAATGCTTCTCTGTACCAAAATCCTTCTTTATCAGGAAAAAACAAGTTAGCCAATTGTTCTCAAAAATATGAAAATTTTCGTACAGCAGAAAATCGGTTGCCTGCCACATTTGAAATTCTTTTTGGACATGCCTGGCAACCATTACCGCATAATCAAAATACCCTTCATGAAATTGGTATTCCTTTATCAGCTATCAAAAAAAGATTAGCGAGTGAAGTAAAAGAAACCTAAATTAATAATGTTTAATGATCTGTGTTATCAAATACCTTATTTCTTTTCAATATATCTTTCACCTTTTTTATAATGCTTTCGACACGTAGCTATATAGCTTTCATTTCCACCAATCACTATTTGTTCTCCCTGCTTAACAGAATTACCTTCTGCATCTATACGCAAATTCATGGTTGCTTTACTTCCACAATGGCAAATGGTTTTAATTTCATTAATTTCTTCAGCCCAAGCTAACAAATATTTACTCCCTTCAAAAGGTTCTCCCATGTAATCAACACGTAAACCATAGGCAAGAACAGGAAGATTGAATAAATCAACGATTTCCGTTAATTGGCTAACTTGCTGTTTATTTAAAAACTGAGCTTCATCAATAAATATACATTTAATTTTATGATCAGGTACTGATAACACTTTTGATACATACTCAAATAAATTAAATTCACTATCGAAGGGAATAGCATCTGCTTGTAAACCAATACGGGACGTGATTTTCCCTAGACTATAACGGGTATCAATAGCGGGAGTAAAAAGGATAGTTTTCATTCCACGTTCTTCATAATTATAGGCTGATTGCAGTAAAACAGTACTCTTACCCGCATTCATTGCAGAAAAATAGAAATGTAATTTAGCCAAAATTTACTCCTTAATTAAAAAAATCAGTTTTCATTTTTATAAGCAATGTTAATATAAGACTTTCCATGCCACTAAAAGAAAGATATCGTAAATAGAGTGAAAGTAAAATCCCCCTTTTTTATTTTAATCTTGAGCAGCTTATTAAGCATTGCTTATAACCCTCAATTGATGGCTGATCAGCGCCCTTTAGCATTTTTGAAACCGGATATTATTAATTCTACTATTGCCGCAAAATTAGGTTGGGTAGAAAAAAAAGATTGTGCTAATTTATGTGGTGGTTATTATCTTAATCCACCTTTATTTTTTTCTGGATTAGCTAGTAATTTTATGACAATTCATTTTAATTCTTCTGAATTAAAAAGTCAGGGTCGTTCTTTATTAAAAGGCAATATTACTATTTATCAAGCGCCTAATCGGCAATTAATGAGTGATAAAGCGTATATTTATCGTAATACGCAAAAAGAATTTACTGAATTAACACTTTTAGGTAATGTTCGTTTAATCGAAACAGGAAAATATATTGTTGGGAAAAAAGCCCATATCAAAATTAACTCTCAACAAGGTGATTTTTATGACACCTTGTATCGTATTAATTTAGATCAGACTTCTTATTCACCTATATTGGCGAACCCTAATGATTCAACCAATCCAGCGACTTTAACAGCCTATGGAAAAGCCAAAAAAATAAGACAAGAAAGTAAAGAAAAATTTGTTTTAGAAAAAGCGACATATACTTCTTGCGCACCAACGACTAATAGCTGGCGTTTAAAAGCAAAACGTATTGATTTAAATCATGAAACAGGAAGAGGTATAGCTCACGATACCTTTTTAACAGTAAAAGAAATTCCTATTTTTTATATTCCTTATTTAAATTTTCCTATTGATAAACGACGACAAACAGGTTTTTTATATCCAACCCTAAGTTCATCTAATAATGGTGGCTTTTCAATCGGTTTTCCTTATTATTGGAATATAGCACCCGCCATGGATATGACAATAACACCAAATTATTTTAGTAAACGGGGTTTGCAATTTAATCATCTTTTTCGTTATTTAACACGAACAAGTCATGGAGAAATACATTATTCACTTCTACCCGACGATGCTGCTTTTACTTCTTTTCGAAATACAGCCATTAAGGATTATGCAAATAATCCCGCATTAAATGAACTTTTAGCGACAAGTTCAATGCGGCAATACTTTTCCTGGCAACATGAAACTCGCTTTAATACAAATTGGCATGCAGCAATTGATTATACACAAGCTAAAGATGATTATTATTTTCAAGATTTTAATAATATTCCAACCTTAACAACCACGAATCAATTATTACAACAAGCTAAAATTAATTATGAAGATAAAAATTGGGCTTTTCAGGGAATGCTACAACAATTTCAAACCTTGCACCCTGTCACACTTGCGCCTATTAGCAATCAGTATAGCTATTTACCTCAACTCTTTTTTTCAACCCATATCCCCCAGGATACAACAGGACTAGTCTATGAATTCAATACAGAATTTACTCATTTTTGGCGGACCATGAATCCTGGCGAATTAACAGCGCCTGTAACCGGAAATCGACTGATCATTCAACCCAATATCCGTTTACCTATACAAAATACAAAAAGTTTCTTTACGCCAAGTATTCGATTGAGTCTAACGCAATATTCTCTAGCTAATCAACCCAATGGTTACTCAAATAATGTATTTCGAGCCATTCCTATCGTTAATATAGATAGTGGCTTATATTTAGAAAGAAAATTAAATCTTTTCAATACTGCTTTTCGTCAAACACTTGAACCCCGTTTATTTTATGTTTATATCCCCTATCATGAACAATATCAATTACCCCTCTTTGATAGTGGTTTGCAAATATTCAATTATGATCAATTATTTCGCTTTAATCGATTTACGGGAAATGATCGAATTGGAGATACACATCAAATCACGTTAGGTTTAAGTACGCGCTTAGTAGATTCTGAAACTGGTATTGAAAAATTTCGTGCGAGTATTGGCCAAATATATTATTTTCGAGATCGGAAAGTAATGCTTTGTGGGAAGAAAGATTGTGTGGATCCTGTTACGACACTGGGTATTACCGCATCGGATACTTCATCCTCACCACTTGCACTGCAATTCACTTATTATTTAAACAATAAATGGAATTCCACTGCAAATATAGCGTGGGATCCTCATTCTCATCAAACACAAAATGGTTCATTTAATTTTCAATATATCCCTAATGATAGCCATATTTATAATTTCAGTTATAATTTTATTCGTTATGGTGATGTCTTAATGAATAATTCCACTGATAGTAAAAATAATTTAAATCAGCTTTCTTTTTCATTTGCTATACCAATACAGTCTCATTGGCGAACAGTGGCTGGATGGACGTATAATTTAAGTCATGTACATGCACAATCTTTGTTTTATGGAGCAGAATATAATACGTGTTGCTGGGCAGCTCGTTTAGTGGCAGCCCATACTTTTAGTGGTTTAAACAATAACAATACACCTATATTTAACAAAGTAATTTATTTACAATTACTTTTAAAAGGTATGGGTAATATAGGTACAAATGATCCTGGATTAATTATGAATGCAATTCCCGGCTACCAAGATAATTTTGGTAAGCTTTAACTTAATGTAAAAAATAGGTTTCACTATGAAATTAAAAATCATTATCCCCATTATCACCGGCATTTTTCTGATACAGCCTACATTGGCTGCTAAAAAAAATGACGCTATTGCTTTGGATAAAATTGTTGCTATTGTGAATGAAAATATTATTACGCAACAACAATTAAATAATGAACTACATAAAATTCAACATCAATTACATATCAATAAATCACTTCAACCGAATGCCCATCTTTTACGAAAACAAGTATTAAATCATTTAATCGATGAAACACTCATACTTCAAATCGCTAAACAAATGAAAATAAGTATTGATGAGAATAAAGCTGATAAAGCAATTGATACGATTGCTGCTCGAAATGGAATTTCACGAGAAAAATTACGCTTAGAATTAAAAAAACAAGGTGTTAATTTTGAGACTTATCGTCAAGATATTGCGCAACAAATGTTAATTAGTGAAGTTCAACAAAAAGCCGTCGCTGGGCAAATTACTATTTCTGATACAGAAATCAATGAATTAAAAAAACAATTAGAAAAAAAACCGATTAAACAATCCCATGCAAATGCAGAATATCAATTACAAGATATACTGCTTAGTTTTTCTTCAAGTCCTACAACAGAAGAAATACTGCAACAAAAGAAAAAAGCAAAAGACTTATTAACTAAAATTCGTAAAGGAGAAGATTTTCAACGTCTTGCAACGGAAGAATCTCAAGGGCAAGAAGCCTTACAGGGTGGGGATTTAGGCTGGCGTAAATTAAATGAATTTCCAGAATTATTTAAACAACAAATACCCACGATGAAAATAGGTGATACTGTCGGCCCTTTACGTGCTCCCAATGGTTTTCATTTAATACGTCTCGCAGGTATTCGTAATCAAGAAAAAACCCCTATTCAAGAACAAATTACGGAAACAAAAGTACAACAAATTTTCATTAAAAAAGATGTTTTAAGCGATGATAAAGCCAATAAATTACGATTAATCAATATTCGTGAAGCTATCCTTCATGGTAAAAGTTTTGCTCAATTAGCGACTGAAAATTCGCAAGATCCGAATAGTGCTCATGCCGGTGGTTTAAGGGGATGGTTAAAGCCTGGAATGGTTGATTCTACGTTTGAAGAAGTGATGAATAAATTACAGCCTGGGGAAATTAGCCAACCTTTCTCAACAGAATATGGCTGCCATATTATTCAAGTTCTTGAAAGAAGAAAAGTGAATAATCAAAAGAATTTTTATCATGAACAAGCACAGCAAATCCTTTTCCAACGTAAAGCCCAAGAAGCTTTGCAAACTTGGCTACAGGAATTACGCCAACAAGCGTATATTAAAATCATTAAAGATAATGAATAAGAAATCCTATGTGCTCAAAAACCTTGTTACCTAAAATTGCAATAACGTCTGGAGATCCGGCTGGAATTGGGCCTGAGTTAATTATAAAAATAGCTCAAGAAACTTTTCCAGCGCATCTAATTATCATTGGTAATCGGGCCTTATTTGAAGCAGAAGCCACACGATTAAACCTTCCATTATGTATACACCCGTATCATTCTGATACAGAACCAACCCTTCATGAAGCTGGCCATATCATGCTATTGGATATTCCACATCCCATCGGTATGATTCCAGGTAAACCAAATCCTCAACATGCTACGTATATACTCGAAACATTAAAAGAAGCGAGTGTTCGCTGCCTTCGACAAGAATTTTCAGCCATTGTTACTGCACCGATTAATAAAGCAATTATTAATGAAGCGGGTATCCCTTTTACAGGCCATACTGAATATTTTGCACTGAATACACAAACACAAAAAGTGGTGATGATGCTTGCCACATCAAAACTTCGAGTTGCTTTAGCAACGACTCATTTACCTTTATCAAAAGTTTCAGCAGCGATTACTTTCGAAAATCTGAATACAACACTACAAATATTACACCAGGATTTAAAGCGCTATTTTAATTTAGCTAATCCTAAAATTTTAGTGTGTGGCTTAAATCCTCATGCAGGGGAAGGAGGCCATATTGGTAGAGAAGAAATTGAAATTATTGAACCCACAATAAAACATTTACAAGCACAAGGATTAAATATTTCAGGTCCTTACTCAGCAGATACTATTTTTACACCCAAATATTTAGAAAATGCTGATGCTATTTTAGCTATGTATCATGATCAAGGTTTACCTGTATTGAAATATCAAGGATTTGGTGAAGCCGTTAATATTACCTTAGGTTTACCCATTATTCGTACATCCGTCGATCATGGAACAGGCTATGATATAGCAGGAAAAGGGCAAGCAAACCCAAGTAGCTTAAAGTTAGCCATTGGAACGGCTATACAAATGAGTATTTCTACAATGAATAGTGCTAAAAATATTTCTTCAGCTACACGGAATCATTATGAATAACTTGCACAAACCTCGAAAACGCTTTGGTCAAAATTTTCTACAAGATCAATATATTATTCAAAAAATTATTAAAGCTATAAAACCAGATCCATTTGAAAAATTAATTGAAATTGGTCCCGGCAAAGGCGCATTAACAATTCCCTTATTAAAATTAGTAAAAGAATTAAATATGATTGAATTGGATCGGGATCTCGTTCCTCTACTTGAAAATACTTGTGCTGGTTTAGGAAAAATAACTATCCATCAAAAAGATGCCTTACTTTTTGATTTTTCAACCTTTACACAAGAATCACACGCTTTACGTATTGTAGGAAATTTACCCTATAATATTTCAACTCCTCTTTTATTTCATTTATTAAATTACGCTTCATACATCAAAGATATGCACTTCATGCTACAAAAGGAAGTCGTTGATAGAATTGTGGCTCAACCTAATACAAGTGATTATGGCCGACTTAGTATTATGCTCCAATACTTTTGCCATGTTGAATCTTTATTTATTGTAAAGCCTGACAGTTTTTATCCAGCACCAAAAGTTAATTCAGCGATTATTCGCTTAACTCCTCATACAACTTTACCCTATTCTGTTAATAATTTTAGTTTACTTCAAAAAATCGTAGCACAAGCATTTAATCAACGCCGAAAAACATTACGAAATTCGTTAAAAACGCTTATCAATGAAACACAATTAGAAAAACTCAATATTTCACCCCAAAGTCGTCCAGAAAATTTAAGCTTACAAGATTATGTTAATTTATGCTTATATTTAGAAACCGTTGAAGATTGATTATTTGCTTTTATTAGTATGGGATGGGTTCAACAGTTTGGGATATTGTCTTGTGATATGTTTTGCAAAAGTGAAATAAGCATTAATCTGACATTTATAAGCAAAAACGATAGTGTCGCCATTTTTGAGGCCCCTTTTGGGACATCCAAGTCCCCAAAAGGGACAAAAATTGTCGACAAG
>CBCSKA010000009.1:0-10652 GCA_965140885.1 Legionellaceae bacterium
CATAACGAGCGTACGCAGGACGGCCAGGGCTGCCGCAGGCATACTTGTCGACAATTTTTGTCCCTTTTGGGGACTTGAATGTCCCAAAAGGGGTCTCAAAAATGGAGACACTATCGTCTGAAAAACCGGCAACTGTCAGATCAAGTTTGAACTAGTACACAGTGGCTAAGCTAAATACCAGCGGACTACCATTATGATCATATCTTTTTGAAAATGCCGCCATTTGAAGCTATCATATTGAGTCCTTTTCAAGTATCTACCCAAACAAGCATAGCTTAAACAAAAATTTTTTGCGACGGAACCATATTACTAAATAAGCTTAACGTTGATAAAGATCTTTATCAATGCGTGCCCGCCAACGTCATATTCATTCTATTCAAGAAGGGTAATTGAAAGCACAGAAGGTTAATTAAAAATTACTGTTAGTTTAGGCGATTTTGCTTAAAGTTCTTTTTGTTAACGTGTTGGTTATACCCCCTGTAAAACGCTATTTTTCAGTGTCTTAACATTTTATTAATTTTGTGATAGGGTATGGAAATTTTATATTTACCCACTGTAACAGTCGAAAATTTTTATATCGCCATTTTTAGTATTATCTATGCGTGGAGAAACCTATGTTAAGGCGAATACTAAATCGCTTAATATTAATAACCTTGATTAATTTATGTACTGCTTGTGCACAATTATATCATCATCCTATTGCTATTCCATCACAAGAAGAATTAGCTGCACGTGCTAAAATATTAGCTTCAAAAACTAAAAATATTAAACCCGAAGTAATTCAATTAGCCCTACAAGCCTATTATAAAGCACGTAGTGAAGGATTTGATCAGCAAGGTATTTTAACCGTCATAGATTATTCGAAACCATCGAATCAGCGACGATTTTGGGTGTTTGATTTAAAAACAAATCAATTACTGTTTGAAGAATATGTCGCGCATGGAAAAAACAGTGGTGATAAAGTAGCAACGCATTTTTCTAATGACATGGGAAGTATGACTTCTAGTATCGGCTTATATGTAACGGCTAAATTTCCATATATGGGTCGACATGGCTATTCATTACGTTTAGCAGGTCTTGATAAAGGCTTTAATAATTTAGCTGCTGAAAGAGCCATTGTGGTACACGGAGCCACTTATGTAAGTAAAGAATTTGCAAAAGTGTATGGAAAATTAGGTTTGAGTTGGGGATGCCCTGCATTGAATCCAAAAATGGTTAAACCTATTATTGATCATATCAAAGGCGGCACTTTAATTTTTGCTTATTATCCTGATAAAAAGTGGATACAAGAATCACATTATTTAAACTTATAAATTTATTACCGATTTTTATTAAATTTCCTGCGAAATAGCAAGTGATGTAAAATCGGTATTTCTATAGGCCAAAGGAGTGAGGTAGTTATTGCAGGTAGCCAAAATAAGGCACCTCCGGTAGGTTGCCCAATAATTCCCTGTACCCAAAATAGGGTGAATTGATATAAAAATGTTAAAACTGAAATAATAAATGCTTGTTGCCAAATTGGGAAGACGCGTATTTGCCGATGAAATTTTAAAACAAAATAAGTAGGAAGTAGCAAGCTAAGTGCATGTTCGCCAAGAAGGGTATTATTAATTCCATCCAATATAATTCCTAATATCCATGCGGTGATAAGCCCAATCTTCTCAGGATAAAATAAGCACCAGTAACATAAAATGAGTGGAATAAATGCTGGGCGTAATTCATTTGCCCAGGAAGGGAGTTTAATAATAGTTAAAATAAAACCTAATAAAAAACTACTGCAAATTAAAAATAAATTACTCGTATTCTGTTTCATCCATATTTTCCTGAGCTTTTTGAGGAGAAATAAGAACGACTAAGCGGTTTCTATTGATTTTAGCTTTAGGCGCAACATAAATAACAGCAAATTGTTCTTGTGGTTTAAACATTATTTTTTGAATAAAACCGACTGGATATCCAGAGGGATAACGTCCATCTAATCCTGACGTTAAGAGTAAATCCCCCATTTTGATATCAGCAGTCACAGGAATATTTTTAAGTAAGAGATGATTTTGGCTACCAGTACCTACTAAAAGGCCTCGCATACCTGTTCGATAATTTTGAACTGAAATAGCGCTACGAGAATCAGAAATTAGTAATACACGGCTCAATTCAGGTGTTGCTTGAATGATTTGCCCCATAATTCCATTTTCATCTGCAACGGCTTGTCCAATATAAACACCTTGTTTACTTCCTTTATCTAATAAAATTTCATGTGAAAAAAAATCAGCATCTACCGCCAAGGTTTCAGCTAAAAGAAATGAATTCGTTTGATTTTGGGGAGTGGCCGCTTTAAGTAATGCACGTAATTGATTATTATCTTGCTCCAATAACAACATTTTTTGTAAGCGAGTACGGACTAAAAGGTTTTCTATACGTAATTCTTGATTTTGTTGTTTTAAATGCTTATAGGAAATAATACTTTCAGAAAAAGTATTTAATACTCGAATAGGAAAAGCTACCGTATATTGAAGAGGTGCGGCAATTGCACTTAAACTTGATTTAACCTTACCTAAATAGGGATAATGATGATCAAGTATCATGAAAATGATGGAAATAACCGCAAATATAATAAAACGTAACCCTAGTAATGGTTGACGAGTAAATATCTGGTTAATAACACAATTCCTTCATAGTAGGATGCTAAATTAAAAAACCCTTCCATAGCGGAAGGGTAAAGTTAAATTTATATATAACTTAATATAGCAAATAAATAAGGGAAAACCCTTGTTTCGGTTGTTTAATTATTCCCGATACAAGAAATCACCACCAAAATGATCCATGATTTCTAAGGCTCTTCCACCACCTCGTGCAACAGAAGTTAGTGGATCTTCAGCAACAATCACCGGTAACCCAGTTTCAGCCATTAATAAGCGATCTAAAGAACGTAATAATGCACCACCACCTGTTAGAATCATTCCACGTTCAGCAATATCCGCTGCTAATTCAGGGGGTGTTTGTTCCAGGGCTGCTCTAACGGCCCCTACAATACCTGATAAAGGTTCTTGGAGTGCTTCAAGAATTTCATTACTATTAAGAGTAAAGCTACGGGGCACTCCTTCAGCAAGGTTACGACCTCTAACTTCAATTTCTCGAATTTCAGCATTTGGATATGCACTACCAATTTCCTGTTTAATACGTTCTGCTGTAGTTTCACCAATTAAACTACCGTAATTACGCCTTACGTAACTAATAATGGCTTCATCAAAGCGATCCCCCCCAATTCGTACGGATTGGGAATAGACAATTCCACTGAGTGAAATAATGGCGACTTCAGTAGTTCCACCACCAATATCTACTACCATGGAACCTTGCGCTTCTTCAACAGGTAAACCAGCACCTATAGCTGCCGCCATGGGTTCATCAATTAAGTATACTTCACGCGCGCCAGCTCCCATGGCTGATTCTCGAATGGCTCGTCGTTCAACTTGCGTTGAACCACAGGGAACACAAACAAGAACCCGTGGACTGGGTTTTAAAAATCGATTTTCATGAACTTTGTGTATAAAATGTTGTAACATTTTTTCAGTGACATAAAAATCGGCTATAACGCCATCTTTCATGGGTCGGATAGCGGATATATTGCCTGGCGTACGTCCTAACATCCGTTTTGCTTCAACACCAACCGCAGCGATACGCTTTTGACCATTCATACCATCTTGACGTATCGCGACAACAGAAGGTTCATCTAAAACAATACCTTTATGACGAACATAAATTAATGTATTGGCTGTACCCAAATCAATGGATAAATCATTTGAGAAAATGCCCCTAAGTTTTTTAAACATATAAAAGATTTACCTATATTTTAATGAAGTGAATGAGGGGTAAAGATATTTATTGTCAATTGGATAAAATTATTTATCCGTTTTACACGGTAAATACGGTATAACGCAATATTTTTAACAACCTTTTCTATTAAAGGTTTATGTTATACCACTAGTATAGTAAAGTAGCTTACTTGTGATCAATAATAATTTACTATTTACAGTTCAAGCTATTTGAAATAACGTTATGTCACTGTGTAAAATGACAGTTATATACCCTTTATTTAAACAAAGCTTGTAATAAATAATGTATCTTTTTTCAAAATAGTTAGTGTTGAGGATATAACATGAGCCCAGAAGAAGTGAAAAAAATTGCGCATCTTGCTCGTTTAGAAATCTTATCTGATGAAGAACTTGCGATTTATACAAAAAATTTGACGGATATAATGCATTTAATGGATCAATTAAATGCGATTAATGTCGATGATATTGAACCTATGCGTCATCCTTTTCCGTATATTATCTCACAACATTTACGAGACGATAGAGTAACTGAAATTAATGAACGTGATTTATTACAAAAATGTTCTCCATCACCTATTGTTGAAGGCGTTTATCTTGTATCCCAAGTTATAGAGTAATGATATATGCATATGAAAACATTAGCAGAATTGTCTGCTGCATTAAAAAGTAAAGAAATTTCTAGCCAAGAATTAACACAACATTATTTAAATCGAATTGCAACCTATGATAAAGAATTAAACAGTTTTATTACTGTGAATTCAGAAAATGCGATAGCTGCAGCTATTGCTGCTGATACACTGATAGCCAAAGGTGAGGGAACTGTATTAACGGGTATTCCTATTGCGCAAAAAGATATCTTCTGTACTTATGGTATTCGAAGTAGTGCTGGCTCAAAAATGTTAGATAATTTTATTGCCCCTTATAATGCGACTATCGTTGAAAAATGTAATGCTGCAGGTATGGTCATGTTGGGTAAAACCAATATGGATGACATGGCAATGGGATCATCCAATGAAAATAGTTTTTATGGCCCCGTCAAAAATCCTTGGGATATTACTTCTGTTTCAGGGGGATCTTCTGGAGGTTCAGCAGCAGCAGTAGCGGCAGGTTTGGCTCCTATCGCAACAGGAACAGATACCGGTGGCTCTATTCGGCAACCCGCTGCATTTTGTGGTATTACTGGGTTAAAACCCACTTATGGTTTGATTTCTCGTTATGGGATGATTGCTTTTGCATCCAGCCTGGATCAAGGCGGACCTATGGGTAGAACAGTAGAAGATGTTGCTTTACTATTAAATAGTATTGCTGGCTTTGATGAAAAAGATTCAACCAGTGTTCAACGTCAAATTCCCGATTATACACATACCTTGAATAATACTGTTGAAGGTTTACGTATAGGATTACCTAAAGAATATTTTGCAGAAGGTTTAAATTCAATTATTGCAAAAACCATTGAAGATGCAGCGAAAGAATATGAAAAATTAGGGGCGACTCTTCATGAAATTAGTTTGCCAAATACAAAAGCTTCTCTGGCAGCTTACTATGTTATCGCACCCGCAGAAGCTTCTTCAAATCTTTCTCGTTATGATGGAATTCGTTTTGGTCATCGATGTGAAAATCCTAAAGATTTACAAGAACTTTATTCCCGTTCTCGCGCCGAAGGGTTTGGCCGAGAAGTTAAACGTCGAATTATGATGGGAACCTATATGTTATCTTCAGGTTATTATGATGCATTTTATGTTAAAGCTCAGAAAATACGTCGTTTAATCGCAAATGATTATAGAAATGCTTTTCAACAAGTTGATTTAATTTTAGGTCCAACGGCACCTTCTGTTGCATTTAAATTAGGTGAAAAATCGAATGATCCCGTTAGTATGTATCTTTCTGATATTTATACTATCCCTGTTAATTTAGCGGGATTACCCGCTATTTCTATTCCCGTTGGATTTATGAATAATTTACCTATTGGTATGCATTTAATTGGAAATTATTTTGAAGAAGCTAAATTATTAAACGCAGCTCATCTTTATCAAATGAATACAGATTGGCATCAGCGTATCCCGGTGGCTTATCAATAATTTTTTAATATGCCCAACGATAAAATTGATTGAATGAAAGTGAGGTAATAAAAATGGAATGGGAAGTTGTTATTGGTGTTGAAGTGCATGCACAGCTGACAACCCATAGTAAAATATTTTCGGGATCATCAACTTGTTATGGTGCTTCTCCGAATACTCAAGCATGTGCCATTGATTTAGGTCTTCCTGGTACATTACCTGTTTTAAATAAAGCGGCTGTAGAAAAGGCAATTAAATTTGGTTTAGCCATTGACGCAATCATTAATAAATATTCGCTTTTCGAAAGAAAAAATTATTTTTATCCCGATTTACCCAAAGGTTATCAAATTAGTCAATTTCAAATACCTATTGTTGGTAAAGGTTATATTGATGTTTCTTTAGAAGATGGGCAAGTTAAACGTATTGGAATAACAAGAGCCCATTTAGAAGAAGATGCAGGTAAATCTTTACATGGTGATTTTACTGGAATGAGTGGTATAGATTTAAACCGTGCAGGGGTTCCTTTATTAGAAATTGTATCTGATCCTGATTTGCGCTCAGCCAAAGACACTGTAGCCTATCTTAAAACATTACATACTTTAGTAACTTACTTAGAAATTTGTGATGGAAATATGCAAGAAGGTTCTTTCCGTTGTGATGCGAATGTTTCTGTTCGTCCTAAAGGAAGTAGCCAATTTGGTACGCGGGTTGAAATTAAAAATGTTAATTCATTCCGCTTTGTTGAAAAAGCAATTAATTATGAAGTTGAGCGACAAATCAATTTAATTGAAGGTGGCGGGAAAGTCATTCAAGAAACGCGACTTTACGATGCGGATAAAAATGAAACGCGTGCTATGCGTTCTAAAGAAGAAGCAAATGATTATCGCTATTTTCCTGATCCTGATTTATTACCCCTTATGGTTGACTCTGAAGTCATTGAAGATATACGACAAAGTTTACCTGAATTACCTCAACAAAAGAAACAACGTTTTGTTGAACAATATCAATTAAATGAATATGATGCAGCAGTTTTGGTAAGTAACCGTGATTTAGCCATGTATTTTGAACAGGTTGTTGCATTATCTTATGTTTCTTCCAAATTAGCCGCTAATTGGATTATGGGAGAATTAGCTGCAGCATTAAATAAAGCTAATTTAGAAATTGCACAAAGCCCGATTTCACCTACTGTATTAGGTGAATTATTACAACGTATTGCTGACAATACAATTTCTGGAAAAATAGCAAAAATAGTCTTTGAAGCAGTGTGGGCTGGAGAAGGTAGCCCTAATGAAATCATAGCTCAACGAGGCTTAAAACAAGTCACGGATGAAGGTGCTATTGAAAAAGCTATAGATGATGTATTACGTGCTTTTCCTGAACAATTAGCAGATTACCGTTCAGGTAAAGATAAATTATTTGGTTTCTTTGTGGGACAAGTCATGAAAGTGACTAAAGGACAAGTTAATCCGCAACAATTAAATCAACTTTTAAAAGAAAAACTGAGTTAATGATCTATGATGAAATTAAAAAGTAACCATTCCTTTATTTTGGCTTGGATAGTTTGGGGTTTAGGCGCAACCTTTTATTTTTATGACATTTTATTGCAAGTGTCGCCTGGCGTAATGGTCCCTGAATTAATGCAAGCATTTAATGTTAATGCTGCAAGCCTTGGGCAATTATCTGCCTTTTATTTTTATGCCTATGCTGGTATGCAAATTCCTGTGGGTGTTCTTTTAGATAATTATGGGCCAAGGCGATTACTGAGTTTTGCTGCATTGATTTGCTTAATGGGATGTTTACTTTTTGGTTATGCTGATGGAATGTCAGAAGCTGCCTTAGGTCGATTTTTTATCGGCTTTGGTTCAGCATTCGGTGCTGTGGGTTGTATGAAATTAGCTTCTAATTGGTTTCCACACGAACGTTTTGCTTTTCTAACCGGGTTATTAGTAGCATTAGGTATGTTAGGTGCTGTGGGAGGTGAAACACCTCTGGCTTTATTGATTAATGCGATTGGCTGGCATAAGAGTATGGTTTTACTCGGTTTAGTCGGCGGTATTATTGCGGTATGTATTTGGTTTATCGTAAAAGACAGTCCAGTCCCTATGACTAAAATAACAAGCGTAAAAAGAAAAGCTAATATATTAGCGGGATTAAAACAAGTTACGCAAAGCAAGCAAACCTGGTTAGCTGCTATTTATGGTGGTTTAATGTTTGCACCCACTTCTGCTTTTGGTGCGCTATGGGGGGTCCCATTTTTAATCGAAAAATATGGGATAACACGTCCTACAGCTGCTGGCGTTATTTCTTTGCTCTTTATAGGATGGGCTATCGGTAGTCCTATTTCTGGTTGGATTTCTGATACTATTCAGCGTCGTAAACCTAGCATGATAATTGGAACTATTTTTTCGTTATTTTGTATACTCGCGATAATTTATGCCCCCGTTTCACTCATCACTGTTAGTTTCCTTTTATTTTTCTTTGGCTTCTTTTCCAGTGGATTTTTAACGGCTTTTTCTATTGTACGAGAAATTAATCATAATCATATCAGCGCAACAGCGCTGGGTTTTATGAATATGCTTAATATGATAGGGGGTGCGATTTTACAACCTTTAATTGGTTATTTATTAGATCGTTATTGGAATGGCGTCATGATACAAGGTGCTCGTCAATACTCGATAGAAAATTATCATACAGCACTTGCTGTACTACCTGCTATTATTTTTATTTCTTTATTACTCATTCCGTTTATTAAAGAAACGTATTGTAAAGCAATAAATACAACTCATGATATGAATTAGGAATAATCTGTTATGAATAAGACAGAATTAGCTACCGTTGAAGAAGCCCTGCATGAATTGCAGCAAGGGCGAATGATTATTCTTGTGGATGATGAAAGCCGGGAAAATGAAGGAGATTTAATTTACCCAGCAGAAATTATTACGCCAGAAATTATTAATTTTATGACTAAATATGGTCGTGGGCTTGTTTGTTTAGCATTATCCGAAGAGAGTATTGATCAATTTGAATTACCTCTAATGACGCATAGTAATAATACTAAATTTAATACTCCTTTTACGGTTACCGTTGGCGCGGCAGAAGGAATAACAACCGGTATTTCTGCTTATGATCGAGCAAAAACAGTTCAAATTTTAATGGATGCTAATTCCACTAAAAAGGATATAGTAACGCCTGGCCATATTTTTCCTTTGCGTGCGCATAAATATGGTTTATTGGGACGACAAGGTCATACCGAAGGTGGAATTGATATTACACGCTTAGCGGGTTTTAAACCCGGTGCTGTTATTTGTGAAGTGATGAATGATGATGGAAGCATGGCTCGTTTACCGGAATTAAAAAAATTTGCAGAACAGCATCATTTGAAAATAATATCTACCGCTCAAATTATTAACTATCGCAAAAAACATGAATTATTTGTTGAGTTAGCTGCAGAAGCGCCGTTACCATTAACTCATTATGGCGATTATACAATAAAAGCATTTACCTCTATTTTGGATAATCAAGAACATCTTGCTTTAATTAAATTACCTGAAAATTCAACTATTCCTCCTTTAGTACGTATTCACTCAGAGTGTTTTACAGGAGATATATTAGGTTCTGCTCGTTGTGATTGTGGTTGGCAATTAGAAACGGCTTTAGAAAAAATGAGTAAAGAGGGTGGAATATTAATTTATCTTCGACAAGAAGGTCGTGGCATAGGTTTAATTAATAAACTTAAAGCTTATCAATTACAAGATGAAGGTTTAGATACTGTTGAAGCAAATATCCGCTTAGGATTTAATCCTGATCAGCGTGATTTTACAGTCGCTGCGCATATTTTACGTTTTTTAGGTATACCTTCAGTACGTTTATTAACGAATAATCCCCAAAAAGAAAAAGCGTTAAATGATTTAAATATTCATGTTATTGAACGTTTATCTCTTGAAATAAATGCAAACCCTTATAATTATCGATATTTACGTTCTAAACGCGATAAACTTGGTCATTTATTAACACATTTGGACAAAGAAATAAAATAGGACATATTATGCAATTAATTGATGCCATTGATTTAGAAGAACCTTTTAATATTGCGATTATTATTAGTCGTTTTAATGATGAAGTGACAGAATTATTATTTGAAGGCGCTATGGAAAGATTAAGGGAATTAAATTTTCCTGAAGATCAAATCACTGTTATTTGGGTTCCTGGTGCAGTAGAAATACCCTTAATTGCGCAACGTTTAGCGAATACAGATATTTACGAAGCTATAATATGTTTAGGTGCTGTTATCCGAGGTGAAACCAGTCATTATGATTATGTTTGTCAACAAGTGAGTCATGGATGTCAACAAGTAGCGTTAGATTATGATATTCCCGTTATTTTTGGTATTCTCACCACAGAAAATGAAGAACAAGCTTTTGCTCGGGTAGGTGGTATACACGGACACAAAGGCAAAGATGCCGTTGATGCTGCATTACAAATGGTTTCTGTACTACGTCAAATAGAAGATATTTAAGGTTTAAAACCATACAAAAAATTAAATTTGATTACATGAAAAGCGATAATATAACATTTGAAATTGAATAACTGAGATTAGGGTTTTTTGATATTCCATTGTTTAATTTTATGGAACTCGCTTTTGAATTAGCCTTGAGTTAATGTAAAAATCCCATTTTTAGTGCCACGGATAAGTAGCAACTGTCTTGAAATATAATTAATTTTTGCTGTTAGTTTACCGTCAACTATTTGCCTCAAAAATAGTTGTTAT
>CBCSKA010000010.1:0-10575 GCA_965140885.1 Legionellaceae bacterium
TTCATACGATTTTTTTATTAGAAATGTGGCTGTGATCCGCGCTAATCATAACGTTTATTTTTCAAAAATCAAGCAGAATAAAATATAGCATAATTTATACAGAGCATGCTTTACTTTTATGGCGACATGATCAGTATTTTGAGATTTATTGTATCGAAACGGCGTAGTCATTGACTTAAACCGTATTTAAGATAGATAAGTAACAAGCAATAATTTATCTTTAAAATAAATGGATGTATAGTCAGAATTAATTGACACAAAAATTTTGCTGAATTCTTTTTTAAAATTGATTGGGCATTCCAATATGCCTGTAAAACAATTGCTATCAAATATTTTACAGGCATTTTATTTTTTAGTGATTATTGAGAAGAATAATTTTGATTACTTCTATTGTTTAAAAGAGATTCGTTTTCTGTATTAACCGTTCTTTCATTTAATGTTTCTTTATAAAAAAAGGGATACTTTCCAAAATCGATAAATTTGGTTTTTATTTCATTTACTTTATCGTTTAGTGTATGGTGAGATTTAATAATTAATAGATTTTCACTAGTTACTGTAGTGGCTATTATTGATGTTGGGTTTTCTTCATCCACTGCTGCAAACGAATCCCCTGCGATGGGTAAGCAATTTAAAACTTTTTCTTTCGCTGAGGTATAGAATACTTGCGTTTTTTTGTGTGTTTCAATACTTTCAACAACATAAGCTTGCCAAAGATCACAAAAACCAATGAGGCATTTTAAAAAAATGATAGATGTTAACTCATTCATGCCAGTATAGGTTAATGCAAAGCTTGCAAGAACATAATCATATCTAATAAATAAAATTAAAAACCAGTATCCCCAATCACACGTTGCTTCAAGCATTTTTTGCCAGCGAGGACATGAAAATTTTTGTGAAAGAATACCTTTATATTCATCAGTGTCATAAGGGTTAACAGAAAAATCGCCTATACAACCCTGATATTTACTATAAATTGCAGCATGCGCATGCCGTATTTCATAATAAGTTTTACTTAAACTATCAAGTATCCATTTTTCATACTCAATAGTATTTTTAATTGTATATTCACCATAAAACAAGTAACAATTGATAAAAGAAGTGAGACCAACAGAATATTGTAAAATTGGCTCAATAAGTTCTTTATTATCTTTGCATTGCAATATAGCTAAATGAAGTAGACTATCCTCAGGTAAAAATTTATCAAAGTCACGAACAAATTCTTTTAAGCATTCGACACCATAAAAAAACATAGTACCATAAGCAAAAGAACCGCCAAGGGCTAATAATATAGGAATAAAGCGTACAGAAATCATACTTACTATTTGTGCTTTATTTTTGTATCCATAAACAAAAGGGATAGTAAATACTTTTAGCATTCCAGTACATAATTGATCGGCATCCCCTAAGTATTCATCATAAATTCTTTTTGGCATTTTTTTGAGTGTTAATAATAATTCTTGAATATGTTGTAAGCGTAATTCTTTAACTTTTTTTATAAGTTTTGGTATATCTTGACTTGCTAATTTATTTATTCCTTTATAGGTATCTTTTCCTTCATTCATGAGGGTTTGTGGAAAATCTAGAGCAGCAATTAATGAACTACTAATGAAAATGCTTAGATTAGGAGAAGAAACATCAGAAATACAAAGCTCTATGATTTTTTTTACCCCAGCATAACCTAAACCTGTACTTGCTGATGCCGTTAATAAGCTGATTATTGAGCTTAAAGGTATCGTAATAATAGAGTAATAGTGGCAATTTAATTTTAATTTTTTTTCTGTGCATATATTTGCAAGCTTAACGAAGAATTTCCTATTATTTTTTTCATGCATACAAAAACTGGATAAATAGCAGGAAATAGCACTTATTATAATAAGCTCTTTTGGAATATCAAAATCTTTTGTTTGAGACATACCTAAAACAAAATGCCCAGTGACAGGTAATGACGCACCCATAGTAAATAAAAAGCTACTGAAATTAGCAATATATTTAAGTAAATTCCTTGTTGGTTTTTTGGCAAAGTTAGGTTCTGCACTTAAAATTTGCTGATTTAAAGTCTCTCCTGGGTTGGTAACCGTAAGCTCAGATTCATTTGCAGCTGCATTGCCAAAAAGATCTTTTTCTTTAAGAAAATTATCTTGTTCTTCTGCAGGAGTAATTTCATAAGATACATCATTTGATGTTTGTGTGTATGGGTGAATAGTGTTTGTTGTAGAGGGAGGATTCATTTTTCTTCTTTTTTTATAGTAAAACTTTTTTATACAGATAAGCAGATGACATGCGATAAGCAAATTAACTGTTTTCCTCTCACAGGAATACTAGATAGGAACCGCAGAGGATAAATTCATACGATTTTTTTATTAGAAATGTGGCTGTGATCCGCGCTAATCATAACGTTTATTTTTCAAAAATCAAGCAGATGATGATGTTAAATTATATAATGATTGTTTTACTTTTTCCATTAATTCATTTTTTGTTTCTAACGTGTAATGAGTGGCATCTATCGGTTCGCCAATATGTAAACTTACTTTTTGGCGTAAATTAAATTTTAATGTTCTTGCGGGTAAAACGTGATGTGCACCCCGTATTCCAATCGGAATAATTATCGCATCGGTTTGTATAGCTAAGATAAATCCCCCTTTTTTTAAAGGGAGTAATTTATCTGAATCTGAGCGAGTTCCTTCGGGGGCAATCCATAAAATAATACCATCTTGCATCTTAGCTTTTGCTAATTGCAAATCTTTAACAGCTTGTATTTTATTTTTGCGATCAATTGATATAAATTCTGCTTTTTTCATTGCAGCCCCGAACATAGGAATTTTGAATAATTCCCGTTTGGCTAACATACGGATACTGCCTGGTAATGCCGCTATGATGAGGGGGATATCATATAAACTATTGTGATTACACATAAAGATAATGCTTCTGTTAGGAGGATATTCACAGAATTCCTTATTACTAACATAAAATTTCAGCTTAACAATGTCTAGTAATTGATTTGACCATTCTTGAATCAGTTGATTAACCTTTATACGCGTTAAATTACCGAAAGAGCCTATCATAAGGATTTTTAAAGAAACCAAAAAGGTACTCCATATTGACCTTATGATAACCAAAGAAGAAGATAATAAATCGAATACATTCATATTTTAACTATGACTACTTTCTGATATCGGGTTTGTTTGATAACGTTCAAGACCTGCTTTAATTTCTTTTTCTGCAGATTCAGCGCCACTCCAACCATCAATTCGAACCCATTTTTCAGGTTCTAAATCTTTATAATGAGCAAAAAAATGTTCAATCATTGATAAAAGATGAGGAGAGACATCTTGAGGAGATTTAATATTTTGATAAAGCATTGTTAATTTAGTGAGAGGTACCGCTAAAATTTTTGAATCAGGGCCTGATTCATCCGTCATATTTAACATACCAATGGGACGGCAGCGAATAACTGAACCACTAATAACAGGATAAGGTGCAATCACTAGTATATCTACCGGATCACCATCTTCTGATAAACTGTGAGGAAGGTATCCATAGTTACAAGGATAAAACATTGCCGTATTTAAAAAGCGATCAACAAATAAAGCGCCTGTTGCTTTATCGACTTCATATTTAACAGGGTTACTTTGAGTGGGAATTTCAATAATTACATTAATATCATTTGGCGGATTATAGCCTGGGGTTACATCATCTAAGCGCATAAATTAACCTTCTGCAGTTAATGTTTAAATAAAGAGGGAAATTATACCTATTCTGTAAAAAATAGGAACCTTGTTGTTAACTTAAACCTTCTTCTTGTAATGATTGTTGAATAGAAGGTCTTTGTTTCAGTTTAGTTTGATAATGATTGATGGCTGGATATTGATTTGTTTCTATCCCAAGGCGTGGCAACCATTGAAGAATAACAAATAAATAGGCATCAGGTAAGCTAAATTCATTTCCTAATAAATAAGTGTTTTGCTGTAATTGTTGCTCTATAAATTTTAATTTCTTGTCTAAAATAGGTTTGAAAATATCCTTTTTAATTTCTTCAGATAAAGTAGGATTAAAAAGAGGGGCACAATTTTTGTGTAACTCTGTCGTAATAAAATTTAACCATTCTAAAGCACGATAACGTTTAAAATCACCAACAGGAGGTAATAGAGTCGTTGAATTATAATGATCCACTAAATATTGTTGTATGACTGCATTTTCAGTAAGTACTTCTTGATTATCGAGAATGAGTGCTGGAACAGCTCCTTTGGGATTTATAGTTAAAAAATCTTCATGGCTTGCTGTTTTTTTCGTCATTAAATTAACGGCTTCCGTTTCAAAGGGAATTTTTAATTCATTTAATACAATTCTAATCACTAATGAACATGCACCTATTGAATAATATAGTTTCATTATATTTATCTCCTTTAAATATGAGTACCGCCGACAGTTAATGCATCTACTTTTAAAGTGGGTTGCCCAACACCTACGGGGACACTTTGTCCCTCTTTACCACAACTACCAATACCTGAATCTAATGCTAAATCATTACCTAACATAGATACTTTAGTTAAAACATCAGGACCATTACCAATTAAGGTAACACCTTTAACCGGTGCTGTGATTTTACCATTTTCAATTAAATACGCTTCATTGGCTGAAAAAACAAATTTTCCTGAAGTAATATCGACTTGCCCTCCTCCAAAATTGACGGCATATATTCCTTTTTTGACAGAAGCAATAATCTCTTTAGGATCATGGGGACCCGCTAACATATACGTATTCGTCATTCGGGGAAGCGGAAGATGCGCATATGATTCTCGCCGTCCATTTCCTGTTGGTGAAGTTTTCATAAGGCGCGCATTAAGGCAATCTTGCATGTATCCCTTAAGTATGCCATTTTCAATTAATGTTGTGTATTGGGTTGGAATACCTTCATCATCAATATTAAGAGAGCCACGACGATGAGGTAATGTTCCATCATCGACAATCGTACAAAGAGGAGATGCCACCCTTTCTCCAATGCGTCCTGCAAAGGCAGAAGTTCCTTTACGATTAAAATCGCCTTCTAAACCATGACCAATTGCTTCATGAAGTAAAACGCCTGGCCAGCCAGGGCCTAAGACAACAGGCATTGTGCCTGCAGGAGCAGGTATAGCATCTAAATTAACTAATGCTTGTCTTACAGCTTCCTGTGCATATTGTAAAGCACGTTCATCATTTATAAAAAATTCATAATCCGTCCGTCCACCACCACCGCTAGACCCTGACTCACGACGCCCATTATCATCGATAATAACATTCACATTTAAGCGTACTAAAGGACGTATATCTGCGGCGAGTTGCCCTTGGTTATTTAATATCATAACAATATCATGGACACCGGCTAAGCTAACCATGACTTGTGTAACACGAGGATCTTGTTTTCTAGCTTCTGCATCAACTTTTTCTAATAAAGCAATTTTTTGTGCGGAAGTAAATTTAAGTAAAGGGTTATCAATGGAATAGAGTTTTAAACCTTCGATTTTATTCCAGGCTTTTATGCGTCCACTACTCCCTTGTTTAGCAATACTTCGAGCTGCTTGAGCCGCTTGGGTTAATGCAAGCAAATGGATATCATCTGAATAAGCGAATCCTGTTTTTTCACCACTAACCGCTCTTACACCAACACCACGCTCAATATTAAAACTACCTTCTTTAACTTTTCCATCTTCTAATAACCAAGATTCATATTCTGTTGCTTGAAAATAAAGATCAGCGCTATCAATGTTATTTCCCATTAATTGATTTAATACGGATTGTAATTGCTGTTCTGTTAAATCAGCGGGATTCAGTAATTGTTGATGAGCAATCGAAAGAATTTCATTCATTAGCTAACGGCCTTTATGCAATATCAGGAAAGAAATAATAATGTAAAAGTTTTACATTAAGCTATACATTTTATTTACGAAATAAAATGTATAGCTATTATTATAATACGCATATATTTAATTTATTTTTTAATGAAGTAAAAATATGATAATTCGTATGAATTATGTTAGCTATATTAACAATTCTAGAAAAAAAATTCAGCTTAATAAGGTAATAAGGCTAAAATTTTTTTTGCTTGATTTAAATTTAAAATAGCTTTTTCTAATTGCTTGTAATCAATATCTATATCAACTTTGCAAATAGATAATAAATTTTTGTTTTCTGTTTCTTTTAAATTAATCATTGAATTTTTCATATTTACTCCGCAGCCTTGTAAGATATTTGCTATTTTTCAAGTAAGATTATAGGATTGGATTCTTAAGAAAAAATTAAAAAGAAAAGAAATTTTCATCGAAGTAAAACTAAGTAAGATTCATAGGCAATAGAGGTTTTAAGATTTTATTTTTAATAATTTCTTAAGTTATTTATGATGAAATCATAGATGAAATAATACTATTTAAAAAAGCCCATAAAAAAATTGCTATTTGATTACTAATTAGATATAGTGAAAACCCTAAAAATCCGTAAAAATTCAATAAAAATTAGTAGTATGGTGCCTATATGCCAAATAAAAACACACATAATAATTCAATGAGTAAAATATTATATATTGTTAAAAAATATTTTAAGCGAACATCTCAATTTAATGATTCTGTCAATAATGGGATTGATACTGCTTATACACCCATCAGGGTTGCTTATTGGTTTAATCCTGAAGGATGCGCTTTTCTGTGGGATCCAGCAGTAATAGGAGGCGAATTTTCTATAATTGGCCTTTTTGCTCTCGTATTTGTTATTAAAGATCATTTAAGTCGACAACGTCAAAAACAGCTTAGCAAGTATAGCTTTGTTGCAAATCAATTAAGAAAAGGGTTTAAAGCATCTTTTAAACACGGTGCTTGGTATGATAAATCATTTACAACAGAAGAAGAATTTGCAACTTGGTTTAAATCACTCGATGAGGATTTAACAGAAGATTTATATAAAACATTAGGCATTAAGCAATCTGAAAATTCTGATGCAGATGACAGATTAAATCTATTACTTCAAAAACTTATTGATGCAAAATATTTCTCAGCTGATCAATCTTACCCAAACAATAAAACGTTAACTATAAAAAAGCTGTTAACTTGGATACCTAAAGATCTTCAAACACAAGGTGAAAAAGTAACAGAGGATTATATAAATGATTTATTTGATAATGAAATAGAGAGTAAAAAAAACAATAAAATCACTATTCCAGACCCTGCTCAATATTCAAATGAGGATACAGAAAATAAATCATCACGTTTATTGAAATTGAAAAGGTTTTTAACAAATAAGCGATTAGGCTTATTTATTCCAGAAGATCTTGAAATTGATTCTAAACAACATTGGTCAGCTCGTGGTTTACATTTATCCTTAATATTTTTAAAATTCTGTAAATGGTTCCTTTGGGATATCATTTTTATTAAACTCATTTGGGAATTAGTCAATAAGTATACCATGGGTTATTGGGTAACTCGTGGGACAATTACTGTAGGCAAAAAACCAAAAGAATTAAATGGATCCTTAGTTGATGATACTAAGTTTATATTTTTATTTCCAATCGTTGGCGATGTTTTATGGTTAGGTTACCAAATCTTTAAAGGATTAAAGACCTTAATAGATATCTCTTATGAAGAAAAAGCTAATCGATCTGGTTATACACTGCTTCCCGAGAAAGAAAATGTAACACTTGATACACTAAATAATGCGCAAAAAAAACAATTAAATAGACATTATTTTGAAGAAAAAATGTTTAATTTATTAAAGCTAAAAAATAAATTGCAACATTTTGAATTTATACAGCAATTAAAAGATAAAGATGATGTAGATTATTTTGAACTTGAAGATTTTCGTAATAAAAAAGAGAAATTTTTACAAAAAATTTCAGCAAGAAATAATTTAGATGAATTGAAAAATACATCAAACTATCTCATTAGTAATATTCAATTAGAATATGTATCAGCAGAACAAATTAAATATACTGTTTTGCGAGATACTAGAGTTGAGGGTAAATGGAATAAGTTAGCCGCTTTTTTGGGCGGAAAAAGGGCTAAAGTGTTTGCAGCAAGTACTGCTGCTGGTGTTGGTATGTTTAGCGCTATATCTTTTATTTTCTGGATATTAGAACAAGCCATTACATACGGCAAAGATGTGAATTATTTGAATCAAATGCTTTCTCCAGCAATTAAAGGGATATTAATTCCTTTGATACCGAATTGGATGGCTACGTCTTTTACGGTAATCGGTGGTCCTAGCCCCCTTGCGTTGTTAGGCTTAGGTCTTTCAATAACTTTAGGTATTATTACCGCTTATCGAACTTATCGTAAAACCATTACAACGCATAATGCAATGGCTAAAAAATTTGAGAAAAAAGAAGTAAAAGACGCTTTAACGATATTATCAAAAAAACAAAATAAATTAAAAAAACTGCAGCTGGAGTTAAAGGAAGCTCAAATCTTAGAACAAAAACTATTACAAGAATATAATCAGGATATGAGAGATTCTTCTCAAAAATTAAAAGAAAGAGATTGGGTAACCAGTATTCCTGATTTTGTAACTTTCGATGCTTTAAATTATGATCGCTTTAATCAAACATTAAGCTTTAAAACAAGTTTAAAGACATATCTTAAAAAAGGCCTTAACCGCGCGCTAAGTATTTTAATGGGTGGGATTTCAGGTACTTTTGTTGCGAGAATGTTTTTTTCTATTATAAAAGCGCTAGCTGTTGGTTCTTTATTTGCTTTATTTGCTACCAATCCTGCGCTTGCAGGTGTATTAACGGCTATATTTATTGTAAGTACTCTCTTTTTTGCTGCTATTCGAGTGTGGAATTATCACTTAGATAGAATTAAAACGGAGCAAACAAATTTTATAAGCTTAATCACTCAAAATTCAGATGAAGGAAATACATTAAGCACTTGTTTAAATAGGCAAATTAAATTATGTAAATCACTAAAAGAACAATCAGCAGAAAAAATGGCTCGTATAGCAATAAAAATGGAAAATTCACCTCATTATGTTGCCTCAAGTGAACAAGAAAAACCTAAGCATACTTTTGTTTTTGGAAAAAATATATTTAATTCAAGAAACACAATACGTTCAGATAATAATCGAGTTGAAAATATAGATATAAGTAGTGACACAAGTAGTGACACAATTAGTGAAAAAAGTAATAACACAAACAGTAGTTTTATAGATGAAGATTCAGAACAGTCTTTGGATACCATATTGAGAATAAAGTAGGAAATTTCTAGTATTTAATACGCTTTGGTTTTAACCGCCGCATTTTAAATTAGCAAACAGGTAAAATTTAAATTTCGTTATAAAAAATATCTGTTTGCTAACACTTATTATTATTCACAGCAACTTTTGGGATCGAGTAAAATATAATAATACTGTATCAATAAGAATTTTATTAAATTTATCCTTTCAGCGTTATTAAAATTCCTAGGGTATTGGTAATAAGCAAAATATCTTATTTGTTTTAACTAAAATATCGACTACGCATTTTTATAAAATATGAAGATTACTTAATAGCTATTTGAATATCAATAATTTCGAACCTTACCAGTTTTATACCTATTCATTGAAACCTAAGTCAATGTAAACGCTAGTGCGAAATAGTGCTTCTTAAAAATAAGCCATCAGTAAATATAAAGATAAGAATCCTCTCAATACAAACAGCAAAAACCAAATAGTATTAGTCTTAGGACAGAGTATTTTTTTTATTACTTTATTTAACTGTAAAAAATAATTCTCCCCGGAAAGTCGTTATTAATAACTCAAGAAGTATTTATTTTTTAAATTATTAGAAAAAAGCCTAGAGTGCTCATAGACTTCCTTTTCGGACAAGTTTAGTTCCTATCTCAATCTTATAATTGCTATTCTATCTATGTTTACTTGTGGTTTCTTTGAATTCGAGCTGCTTGGCGTCCAAGTAAACCATTAATGTTTTGTTTCAGTCATTATCGGTATTTAAGCAAAACATTCTATTTAAATAAAGTTGAATGGGGTACCCAGCCTGTCCAAAACTAATGCTGATGAATCCTTTTTATATCTGTCAGGCTTTATATAACATTCTCAAGATGAGCATAATCGCCAACGCAAGCCTGATTTCGATACTGAGGTAAAAACGGTTACTTATTCAAAAGAACCTGGCTAACTTTATTTAGCTTATCTATGTTTTTACCTTATTTTTTAAAAAGCTTAATATCCTTTTTAAAGGCATTCTTAAATATTATTTTAAGCAAATGTTATATTCCGAGCTTATTAAAAAGGTCTTCAGAATTTTCACATACAACAAGGCCAATACCTTGTTCAGTTCCCTCAAGATCCCGCTTTGTTTCTTCATTTGGAATTTTCAACTCTAAAGGCCATTCATGGCCACGCAAAATTCGCTTATATAACATTGTAATAGCATGGGAAGGGTAATACTAAGTTCATACAATATATGTTCAGCACTTATTTTTAAATGCGCATCTATTCATACTTTAACGGTTGCTGCTTTCATAATAATGCCTCAATTTAATCGATAGTGTCGCCATTTTTGAGACCCCTTTTGGGACATCCAAGTCCCCAAAAGGGACAAAAATTGTCGACAAG
>CBCSKA010000011.1:0-381 GCA_965140885.1 Legionellaceae bacterium
TGCCATTATTGCTCATGTTGACCATGGCAAAACAACTTTAGTCGATAAATTACTACAACAATCAGGTACTTTCGATCCTAGAGCCGCCATTGTTGAACGAGTGATGGATTCTAATGACTTAGAAAAAGAACGTGGCATTACCATTCTTGCCAAAAATACTGCACTCACATGGGAAGGGTACCGAATTAATATCGTTGATACCCCTGGACATGCTGATTTTGGAGGAGAAGTAGAACGTATTCTATCTATGGTAGATTCCGTATTATTATTAGTTGATGCTGCTGATGGCCCTATGCCTCAAACCCGTTTTGTAACCCAAAAAGCATTTGCGCAAGGTTTAAATCCCATTGTTGTTATTAACAAAATTGATAAACCTAGTGC
>CBCSKA010000011.1:391-10520 GCA_965140885.1 Legionellaceae bacterium
CAATTAGATTTTCCTGTTATATATGCTTCTGCGCTACATGGATTTGCAACTTTAAATCCAGAACACTTAACTGATGATATGCGTCCTTTATTTCAAGCGATTGTGGATAAAGTTCCCGCTCCCAATGTTGATCCAAATGCTCCATTTCAAATGCAAATTAGTTCTTTAGATTATTCGAATTATGTTGGCGCAATTGGTATAGGTCGAATAACACGGGGTAAAATTAAAGCTAATTCTTCTGTTAGTATTATCAATTCAGAAGGTAAAGTAAGAGCGGGTAAGATACTTCAATTAATGGGTTATCGTGGTCTTGAGCGTGTTGAAATACCCGAAGCTTGCGCTGGCGATATTGTTGCAATTACCGGAATAGAAAATCTTAAAATTTCTGACACACTTTGTGATCCTGCTACGATAGAAGCATTACCTAGTTTAACGGTTGATGAACCGACTGTCAGTATGACATTCCAAGTGAATACTTCACCTTTTGCAGGTTTAGATGGAAAATTCGTAACTAGCCGCCAAATACGTGAGCGCTTACAAAAAGAACTTTTACACAATGTTGCTTTACGTGTTGAAGATACTGAAGATCCCGATAAGTTTAGAGTGTCTGGTCGAGGTGAATTACATCTTTCTATTTTAATTGAAACCATGCGTAGAGAAGGTTATGAATTAGCCGTATCACGCCCAGAAGTGATTATGCGTGAAGTAAATGGTCAATTAGAAGAACCATATGAATCTGTAACTATTGATGTTGAAGAGCAGAATCAAGGCACTATTATGGAAAAATTGGGTATGCGCCGTGGTGATTTGTTAGATATGGTTTCCGATGGTAAAGGCCGCGTTCGTTTAGATTATATTATTCCAACAAGAGGTTTAATTGGCTTTAGATCAGAATTCATGACAGCAACGTCAGGAACGGGTTTATTGCATAGTATCTTTGATCATTATGGAGCGGCGAAACGAGGAAAAGTAGCGCCTCGTCTTAATGGGGTAATGATTTCAAATGCAGTGGGTAAATCGACAGCGTTTTCACTTTGGAATTTACAAGAGCGAGGACGTATTTTAATTGAACCACAAACAGAAGTTTATGAAGGAATGATTGTGGGTATTCATTCACGCGATAATGATTTAGTTGTAAACGTAATAAAAGGTAAACAATTAACGAATATGCGCGCTTCAGGTTCCGACGAAAATATTGTTTTAACTCCACCTATTCGTTTTTCATTAGAACAAGCATTAGAATTTATTGAAGATGATGAATTAGTTGAAGTGACGCCACACTTTATACGGTTACGTAAAAAATTCTTGAAAGAACATGAGCGAAAAAAAGCGTCACGTGAAGGGAAAGATTAAAAAACGACTTTGATTTAATGTATCAATATTTTATTTCACTTATTCGCGCGCTGGAACATAAGGAAGCGAAACGAGTGTAACAGGCCTCGCATCAGCCCTAGGGCCGCATGTTTTGTCGAAGTCTCTGCGTTAGCTTAGGCAAAAACAAAATAGAAAGCATCGCGAAAGGGCTAGAAAGTCATTGTGGTAGTTGTGTTGAACGATAAGTTCAATGCAACTTACACAGGACTGCTGAAAGCCGCCAAAGGCAGACTAGTCAATAATTTTTCTACTTCTGTGATGGAATTTGAATGTCCCGTCAGGTTTTGTAAAAAATAGCGAATTAATCGAAAATATATTATTAATAAGTAAGGGTTTACTAGAGTTGATCTTATCATTAATAGCAGGTAACTTTAGGCACAATTCAATAAAGAACTTTAGTATATATATTTCATTAAATACAGCCATTGATAAATCAAGAAATTGATTTTCAAAATCTTGTAATAAGAAAATTATTGATAGTGAGTAATTGATAGAAAAAAGGATTTTTTTATCCCAGATATATTTTGAAAAGCGATTTAGCTAAATCACTTTTCTTTAAAAATAACCACGGATAGACATAGCTAAGGATAGCTATTTAATAGTGGTAAAATAACAACAATTTAGCTTAATAAAAATATAGACAATTTGTAGGTATTTCTACATCAAAAGAGAAATAGAAAAATGTCAAATCCACAAACAATTTATCAAACAAATGATTTGCTATTAAGCGCGACAAAGAAACCTTCAAAAAGGGAAAAGCAATGCTTACTCATGCTGGCATTAGTCTTTTCTTTATCAGGATTGTGGTTAGGAGCAAAATCAGATAAGAAAAATATTTCTATAGTCACGAATGAAGCTATTCAACAATCTGCATTGGTTAATCAAAAAAGTGATTTTATTCCAGTCAATCGAATAATTAGTCAATCTGTCGAAGCAATATTTACACCAACACTTCCTAACACAATGCAATTAATGACGACTTCTTCGATAGAAAATTTATTAACTAATAGACCTATTCCAATTAAAACACAACGAGTATTACCTCAACAACCACAATGGTATAGCATTATTTTAAAAAATGGAGATACGTTAAATAAAGTTTTTGCACAAAAAGGAATTAGCGCACAACAATTACAAGCAATAACTTCACTTAAAGAAATATCTCCTTCACTAAAGAAACTTCATCCGGGTAATGAAATAAAGTTATTGATTAATGCTGATAAGAAATTGCAAGAAATGACTTTTGCTTTAAATGCAATTGATAGTATAGAAATAGATCAGAAAAATAATAAATTTACCGCTAAAATTGTACATCAACCGTTAGAAACTCAATTAACTTATGCCGGAGCTACCATTATTCATAGTTTGTCTAAAGCGACTTACCATGCAGGTATACAGGGTAAACTCAGTTTGCAATTAGCTACTATTTTCAAAGAAAAGGTTGAGTTATCGAAATTAAAGCAAGGTGATAAATTCAAAGTTTTATTCGAAGAAAATTACAGTAAAGGAAAAAAAGTTAGTACAGGTAATATAGTTGCAGCAGAAATTCGTACCCAAGGAAAAATTTTTAAAGCCGTTCGTTATTTAGATAATAAAGGCAATACCGAATATTATACGCCTGAAGGTTTTAGTTTGAAGCGTGGATTTATACGTTACCCACTTAATTTTACCCACATTAGTTCTGGTTATAGTTTACACCGCTTAGATCCAGTATCCCATCGTTGGGCGCCACATCAAGCAATAGATTTTGCAGCACCTATTGGTACACCGATTAAAGCATCAGGGGATGGGCGTATTCAATTTGCAGGAAGAAAGGGTGGATATGGTAATGCTATTATCATACAGCATGATCGTAAATATGCTTCTTTATATGCGCATATGCAACATTTTGGAAAAGGCATTCGTTGTGGCACTCAAGTTAAACAAGGCCAAGTCATTGGTTATGTCGGCATAACAGGTATGACTACAGGACCTCATTTACATTATGAATTTCATGTTAATGGCGTAAAAGCAAATCCATTAAAGGTTGAATTACCTTTAGCCCCTCCTTTAAATAGATTAGCGCGAGGAAAATTTATTCGTGATGCGAATCAATTAATCGCTCGTTTAGAAGGTAATGAAAAAGTTCATTTAGTTGTTAATACACATGCTGAAAAAACACAAGGATAAAACGTGACGGAACAAGTATCATTAGTTGAGTACCCTTGTGATTTTTTAATTAAAGTATTTGGTTCTGCTATTCCAGAATTTGAATTAGCCGTTATATCAATTATTAAAAAACATAAACCTGATTTTAATCCGGATGAATTAACTTTTAGGTTAAGTAAAGGAAAACAGCGTTATCGTTCACTGAGCATACGTGTATTTGTTGAAAATAAAGAAGAGCTAGATACTATCTATAAAGATTTAACTTCCCATGAGCTAGTTATAATGGCTTTATGATAACCTCTCCATCACCTGATATTATTATAAAATACTTGCCAGATTCTGATTATTTAACAATCTGGCAAGCGATGAAAGCATTTACACAAAATCGAACGGCTGAAGCCCTTGATGAAATTTGGTTTGTAGAACATTCTCCTGTATTTACCTTGGGACAAAATGCAAAACCCGAACATCTTTTAAATATTCAAGATATTCCTATTATTCATTCAGATCGTGGTGGACAAGTAACTTACCATGGGCCAGGGCAAGTTATTGTATATATATTAATTGATATTAAACGAAAAAAGTTTAGTGTTAGGGATTTAATTAATCGTTTAGAAAATACACTCATTGCATTACTTGCCGAATATGAAATTAAAGCTTATGCTAAGCCAGATGCACCTGGTGTATACGTTAATGAGGCAAAGATTGGTTCAATTGGTTTGCGTATACGTAAAAATTGTTCTTATCATGGTATAAGTTTTAATTTTTCAATGGATTTATCACCCTTTAAGCAAATTAATCCTTGTGGCTATAAAAATTTAGCCATGACCCAATTATCAGAATTAATTAACGATAAAGAATTGAATAAAGCAATAGTAGTGAGACAACTTACGGAATATCTATTACACTATCTACAATATCAACAACCTTTATTGAATATTTGAGTTTTTTATGAGTAATACATTGAATCCATCGCAAAAACAACGTGGGGCAGAAAAGCTTTCGCGTATACCTATTAAAGTAGAAACAACCGAAGTACTGCCGAAACCCGATTGGATTCGTATACGAATTCCTTCTTCTCCTGCTGTCGCTCAATTAAAAAGTGTTTTAAGAGAAAATAAATTAATTACAGTATGTGAAGAAGCATCTTGCCCTAATTTAAGCGAATGTTTTAGTCATGGTACAGCTACCTTTATGATTATGGGAGATAAATGTACTCGTCGCTGCAGTTTTTGTGATGTTGCCCATGGCCGACCTGATCCTTTAGATCCTAATGAACCTATTAATCTGGCAAAGACAATTGCTCAAATGGGTCTGCGTTATGTCGTCATTACATCTGTTGATAGAGATGACTTACGTGATGGTGGCGCAGGGCATTTTACTGATTGTATTAAAGCTGTACGGGAATTAAATCCACAGATTACTATTGAAGTTTTAGTACCCGATTTTAGAGGGCGCATGGACATTGCGTTAGAAGCTATTAAAATCGCGCCTCCCGATGTATTTAATCATAATATAGAAACAGTTCCCCGGCTCTATAAACAAGCAAGACCAGGTTCTGATTATTTTTGGTCATTACGTTTATTGAAAACATTTAAAGAATTATTTCCATCTATTCCCACTAAATCAGGTTTAATGCTAGGTTTAGGCGAAACCAATGAAGAAATTGAAAAAGTCATGTTGGATTTACGCGAACATAATGTAGATATGCTAACACTGGGACAATATTTAGCCCCTAGTACGCATCACATCGCTGTAAAGCGTTATGTTACGCCAAAAGAATTCGAGCACTTAGGTAAATTAGCTAAAACACTCGGGTTTACACGCGTCGCAAGTGGTCCATTAGTACGTTCTTCTTATCATGCGGATAAACAAGTGGCAGGAGAAGAAGTTGCTTAGGAGTTTGACATGACATTGGATGATATGAAACCCTTTATTGATTGGATGCAAATGCATCCTCATTTAGCTGGTTTTGTCACTTTTCTTATTTCAATTGCAGAATCTCTTGCCGTAGTGGGTTTATTGATACCAGGCACTATTGTAATGGGAGCTATAGGAAGTTTAGTGGGATCAGGGGTTTTACCCAGTTTGGATGTCATTTTATGGGCAAGTGCAGGAGCCATTGTTGGTGATGGCTTAAGTTATTGGTTAGGTTATCATTATCATGGACATATTCGCGAAATGTGGCCATTTCGTAATATGCCTAAATTAATGTATAAAGGTGAAACATTCTTTTTAAAGAATGGGCGAAAAAGCGTTTTTTTAGGACGTTTTATAGGCCCAATCCGTCCTATTATTCCAGTTATTGCTGGAATGATGAATATGCCCCCCTGGCATTTTACTTTAGCTAATGTTACATCAGCAATTACTTGGGCTCCCGTTTATATGTTGCCCGGATACTTATTAGGAGCAGCTTCTTTACAATTAGCGCCTCATGCAGCTAGCCGCCTTTTAGTCATGGCTATTATTTTATTATTAAGTCTTTGGGCTATATATTGGTTATTGAAACATATCTTACGATTATTCAAATGTGGTTTTAATTATTGTATTAATCAACTATGGTTTTATATTCATTATCATTTTCCCCATTCACGTTTTTATACTGGGCTCAGCTATCCTGATGAACCCGATAATTCGCGTCCATTAACAATTTTTATCACCCTTATTTTAGGGAGTCTGGGTTTTGTTTGGCTAACATATTCTATTGTTAACTATAGCTATTTATGGAATTGGAATAATGCACTTTGGCAATTAGCCAGTAATTTACAAGGGCATTCTTTTGTTTCAGCCATGATCAATATAAGTTTTTTAAGTAAGTTACCTATTTGGTATGGATTAAGCCTATTAATTATTGCTTATTTATTAATTCGTCAGGAATGGAAACTAAGTCTTTCATGGTTTTTCTTTATTGCGCTTATTACCTTTAGTATCTTTGTTTTACAAATCATATTCAAAATACCTAAACCCATACCGCCCGCATTAGTGGATTGGTCTTACCCAAATTTACATAGTGCTTTAATGGGAGGAATATGTGGGGTAATTTATTTATTTTATCTTCGCCATAAAGAAAGTAGTAAACGTAAATCAGGATTGGGTATACTGTTAATTGCCCTTATTTTTCTTATTAGTTTCTCTCAATTGTATTTTGGCTTGGCTTGGCTTACAGATATAGTCAGTGGTTTGTTATTAGGTGGAATTGCAAGTTTATTATTTGCCTTGCTTTGTTTAAATAAAAAATCAAAGCCGTTCAATTCTTGGTATTTAATAGGAATGATGAGTTTAATTATTACCGTGTTTGCTATTGGATATGGTCGCCAACATCATTATTCAATGAAAATACAAACATTATTTCCATACTACTATAATACCTTGGATAAAAAAGCGTGGGAGCAAGGGCAACCTATCTTACCTTTTTATCGACATAATTTAATCGGTAAACCCATTGAATTATTGAATTTAGAATGGGCAGGAAATATAGAAGAAATTAAAAAGAATTTATTAGCAAAAAATTGGCAAGTGGTACCAAAAACTAATTTAATAATTATTTTAAATCGTATTGCAGCCATAAACCGTGAAGAGCAATTGCCTTTATCGCCTCATCTTTATTTACATCAAAATCCTGTATTAGTTATGACAAAATTAATAAAGAAAGAGAAAAAAATGTTAGTACTGCGTTTATGGAATTCTCATATTGCTTTTAATACAAAAGATCAACCTTTGTGGTTAGGCAGTATTGCTTATCATAAACCTTGGAAATTTCATTTTTCTCGACAAATTTTTCCTGATAAAAATGATGATTATGATTATTCTGCTGCCATTCAAGTATTAATGAATGATATTTCGAGTATTAAAATAAACAAATTAGAAACGCCAAAAGAATTTTGTGACAAAGTAAAAAAAGGGTGTTCTCCTTTTATTTTATTACTGAATTAATTCCTAGCTCTTTATAGAGTTATAGGATGTATAATACATTGTTTACCAATTAAGCTATTAAACGCCATTTGAATTAGCTATCTTGGATTATAGCTATGAATTAAATAGCGTAATGGATGATTAACCATACTAATGCCGATAAGCTGCCTGCCGCAGGGATAGTCAAAAACCAGGCAATAACGACACGTTGGGCTACTCCCCATCGAACAGCAGAAAAACGTTGTAATGATCCTACTCCCATGATTGAACCCGTGATTGTATGTGTTGTTGAAATGGGTATGCCTAAGGCAGTTGCTAAAAAAAGTGTTAAAGCACTGGCTGTTTCTGCACAAAAACCACTTGCGGGTTGTAATTTTGTAATTTTCATCCCCATTGTTTTTACAATGCGCCACCCCCCCAACATTGTTCCCAAAGCCATCGTTAAACTACAAGGAATAATGACCCATAAGGGAACATGAAAATCCCCTGTTAAATAACCGGATGAAAATAATAAGACAGTAATGATACCCATTGTTTTTTGAGCATCATTTCCGCCATGACCTAAGCTTATTAATGCAGAAGAAATTAATTGTAATTTTCGAAACAATTTATCGACTTTATGACGAGATGTTTTAAAAAAGAAACGGGCAGTAAAAAACATGAATAGCAAACCTATCACTAAACCCAGAATTGGCGAAAGCACAATTGAAATTAAGACTTTTGCAATTCCCATAAAATTTAAATAAGTAGTACCTGATTTAATAAGAGCAGTACCCAGTAAACCACCAATTAACGCGTGAGAAGAACTTGAAGGTAAGCCAAAATACCAAGTAATTATATTCCAGAATATAGCACCTGATAGCGCGCATAAAATGAAAATAGGATCAATAATTTGAGGATTGACTAAACCTGTACCAATATTATTTGCAACTTTCAATTCAAAAAATAAAAAAGCAATAAAATTAAAAAAAGCAGCCCATAAAACAGCGGTATAAGGTTTGAGTACATGAGTGGAAACAATAGTCGCAATGGAATTTGCGGCATCATGAAAACCATTTAAAAAGTCAAAAATTAAAGCGAGTAATATAATAAAACCGATTAAAAGCATAGGGCTTGTCATTATGCATACTCCAAAACAATGCCTCGAATAATATTTGCTGTTTGTTGGCAGCGTTCAACAATATCACTGGTTTGCTGATAAATTTGTTTTATTTTTAATAATTGTTTAATATTTTCTTCTTTTTTAAATAAGTCTTTTATACCGTCTAATGTAATTTGTTGTGCTTCATCATCCGCTAAATTAATAGCATCACATAAATGTAAAATTTCTGTCGTATTTGATAATGATTTCAACTGGGTAATTGCCTTTTGAATTAATTCAGCACACCGAGCCACAATACCACCTAATAAAGAAATATTTTCTGGTACTTCTAGTAATTCATAAATGACAAAATAACGTGCCGTTAAATTAACATGGTCTAAAGTATTATCTAAACAACTGGTTAATTGGTGAATAGCATTTCGATCAAAAGGAGTGATAAATGTTTTATTTAATAATTGAAATGTTGAATTAGCTATTTTATCGCTTTCAAACTCGATATGTTCAATTTGTGTCGCATAAGAAACAGTGTTATCTAAATCTCTTAACATTAATTGAAATTGTTGAGAAGCTTGTAATAATTGACCCGCTATTTCTTGAAAATATTTAAAAAAATTTTCTTCACGTGGTAAAAATTTATTTAACATAATAAGGTAAATTTCCCATTAATTTAAAATTATCGATGATAAGTCACTAATTGTAACATTGAATTTTCCATTCATTCCCTAAATGGCAGTAATCTTTTTTCATTTTATGATTAACTTAAAATTTTGTATACCAATGAATTAGCAATGATTATAAGTTATACCTATTTAACTTCAATTGCGTATAAGGTTTCATTGATTAATCGTTGTAAATGCTGAATGAGATAAATTTAAAGATGAGGTGGTCAATTAAATTCAATGATTCTGATTCGTAGATTAGGGTAAATTGTGAAGACAGGTTCTTAGTGTAAAAATGCTTTTATTTTTTCGAAATTAGTAAATAACTAGATCTATTAAACTCTTTAACGTGACGAATCTGGAAAATTTTATTGAATCAGAATATTTTTTTATTGATTCACATATCAGGCGTAACATTATAAATTATGAATAATTACTATACAACTTCATGAAGCTTATTATCTATCAATGTAATTATTTTAATGAAAGGTGGATCAGATTTAACTTGCCGAATTATCATTAATTAGGTCTATGCTTCGCTATGGCAGGGATCATTATCTTAAAATAAATTAAGTGAATGGAATTTAATATAAAAAATATTGTAATTTCTAGGGAGATGTTCAATTTTCAATTGCCGTTGACATTATTAACCATTGGCATAAGTGTATCGGTGAACCAACTTACCTAGATAAATTCCTCCGAAAATATTTTACCCTGGTTTGAATTGGCGAAAAATATTCGATTTCATAAAATCTTAATACAATAATACTAAATTAGTATCGCAAGCTGAGTTTTTGTTTCACAGAAAAGAAACTATAAGTTATGTTTTAAAGTGGAAATTATAATAATTTGGTTCCATCGCTGTCGGCCAAGGAAGCGACGAAGGAGCGAGGCCGATAGTCCCTGGTAGACCGTAGTGCCGGATGTTTTGCCG
>CBCSKA010000012.1:0-10302 GCA_965140885.1 Legionellaceae bacterium
CGTCGAAATAATTCTTCTTTTAAATCTTTAATTTGGCTATATTTCAAAATACTTCCTTACAAAAGTATCTTTTTACCTTTTTTTCGTAATTGCTAGTTTCGAAAGAACTCTACTGAAGAAAAGCTTAAGAAATTATCCTAAACGCGTTTTTCTGCTTAAATGTCTATTTTTTTAATTCTAGCTGATCTAGTAAATTATGCAAATGAGTTATTTTTTGTTCTGCATTGGGGTTATCCCAAATAAAGCGTAATTTTTCTTGATTTTCTAATTTATAAAGTTGTGGTTGTTGTTGCAATAACTGGATTAATTTTAACGGATCAATCGTGGGATTTTTCTCAAAATCTATACGTCCTCCTTTAATATTAGCTTCGATTTTACGGATTCCTAAGGGTTTTGCTTTTAATTTCAACAGCGTTATTTCCAGTAAATTTTTAGTTGATTGAGGTAGTAAACCAAAGCGATCAATCATTTCAATGTTTAATTCAGTTAATGCTTCCGAATTTTCTGCATTAGCAATTCGTTTATATAATGTTAAACGATTATGCGCATCGGGAATATACTCTTCAGGAATTAAGGCGGGTATTTGTAAATCAATTTCCGCATTTGCATGTATCATTAAGGTAGTATCAGGTTGTTTCCCCGATTTTAATGCTTTGATTGCGCGTTCCAGTAATTCCATATATAAGCTAAAACCGATAGCTTGCATACTTCCACTTTGTTCTTCACCTAATAATTCTCCCGCACCTCGAATTTCTAAATCTTCTGATGCTAAAGTAAAACCAGCGCCTAAATCACCTAAGGATGAAATTGCATCTAAGCGTTTAATGGCATCAGCTGTCATCGATTTTTGTGAAGGAGTTAATAAATAAGCATAAGCTTGATGATGAGAACGTCCGACTCTTCCTCGTAATTGATGTAATTGCGCTAAGCCGAATTTATCTGCACGTTCAATAATAATCGTATTGGCAGAGGGTATATCAATACCGGTTTCAATAATCGTAGTACAAACTAAAATATTACTCCGATGATGATAAAAATCAGTCATGACTTGTTCTAATTCGCGTTCACGCATTTGACCATGACCAATACTAATACGTGCTTCTGGAATTGATTCTTGTAATTCATTTGTTATCTTTTCAATAGAATGAACTTCATTATATAAGTAAAAAACTTGTCCGCCACGTAATAATTCTCGCATAATGGCTTCTCGGATTAAGCCTTTATTCCGTTCTCTCACAAAAGTTTTAACGGCTAATCGTTTGGCTGGCGGGGTTGCAATAATGGATAATTCACGTAAACCAGAAAGTGACATATTTAATGTACGAGGAATGGGGGTCGCTGTTAACGTTAAAATATCGATTTCTGAACGCAAGGCTTTTAATCGTTCTTTTTGTCTTACCCCAAAGCGATGTTCTTCATCAATAATAACGAGTCCTAAGTTGGCAAATTGGATATTTTCTTGAAGTAATTTATGTGTCCCAATTAATACATCCACTTTTCCTTCGTGTAATTGCGTAATAATGGTTTGTTGACCTTTTGCAGAGCGAAAACGTGAAATGACTTCTATTCGTATAGGGCAATCCGCAAAGCGGTCACTAAAATTTTGATAATGTTGTTGAGCGAGTAGCGTAGTAGGAACTAAGATAGCCACTTGTTTCCCATTTTGGGCTGCAATAAAAGCCGCCCGCATAGCCACTTCTGTTTTCCCAAATCCCACATCGCCACAAATTAAGCGATCCATCGGTTGTGTTGAAGTCATATCTTTAATGACATTTTCTATCGCTGTTTGTTGATCGGGGGTTTCTTCAAAAGGAAAAGAAGCAGCAAAGGCTTGATATTCTTCTGGAAGTTTAAATGCATAACCTTTACGTATCGAACGTCGCGAATAAATATCTAATAATTCAGCAGCCGTATCTCGAATTTGTTCCGCTACTTTTTGTTTCGTTTTTTGCCATTGCTCCGTTCCTAATTTATTTAAGGGAGCACGTTCTGGATCGACCCCACTGTAACGGCTAATTAAGTCTAAGGAAGAAACAGGAACATATAATTTATCGCCGCCGGCATATTCTAGTGTAAGGTATTCTGCAGAAAAATTGCCTGTTTTAATGGTTTCTAATCCTAAATAACGACCTATTCCCTGATCAAGATGGACTACGGCATCACCTATATTTAATTCGGCTAAATTTTTAATAATACTATCAGCTTCTTGTTTTTGTGTACGTCGTCTTCGACGTTGTAAAACTTGTTGACCAAATAATTGATTTTCGGCAACTACCATAATGGGTGGCTCTTGCAAAAACAAGCCACGTTCAATGGGAGCAATAGTAATTCCTAAACTAATATTATTCGTTAAAAAATCATTCCAATGATTAACAGGCGTTGGGATAAGATTAATTTTTTTAAATAAGGTTAATAAAGCTTCTCGTCTACCAGCTGTTTCTGCACAAAATAATATGCGATGAGGATTTTCAGCAATAAAATGCTCTAATAGTTTTAAAGGTTCTTCCTGTTTATTATTAATCGTTAAATTTGGCGTTGGTGCATCATTAATTAATTGATAGGCATTCGTTGAATTATCTGCAGATGAAATCCGAATTTGCTTAAATGTATTAATGAATTGGAATATTTCATCAATAGGCGTGAAAATTTCCATAGGAGTTAATACAGGGCGTGTCACATCATATTTTAATTGTTCATAGCGTTCATTAATTTCTGCCCAAAATGTCTGAGCAGTCGGCATTAAATTATCTAAAAGAATAAATAAGCTTTGTGTTGGACAATAATCAAAGAGAGTCGCCGTTTTTTCAAAAAATAAAGGTAAATAATATTCTATGCCAGCGGCATTAGCGCCTTGACTAATATCTTGATAGATAGGGCAATTTGTTGGATTTCCACTAAAGCGATTGCGCCATTTTTGGCGAAAAGACGTTATTGATTCTTCCGTTAAAGGAAATTCTTGGGCAGGTAATGCTTGTATTTGTTCAATTTTTGTTAACGAACGTTGTGTTTCGGGTTCGAAAGTGCGAATACTATCAATTTCATCATCCAATAAATCGATACGATAGGGAACAGGGCTACCCATTGGAAATAAATCAAAAAGAGAACCTCGTATAGCAAATTCACCATGTTCCATCACTTCGGTAACACATCGATAACCTGCTTCTTCTAAATTTTTTCGTAATTGTTCTCGGTGTAAAGAATCACCAATTTTTAAATGAAACGTTGTTGTTTGTACATGATATTGAGGAGCCAGTCGTTGCATCAATGTTTTAATTGGAACAATAAGTACCCCTTGTTTTAAATGAGGTAAATGGTAAAGCGTTTCTATCCGTTGTGAAATAATATCTTGATGGGGGGAAAAGTTATCGTAAGGTAATGTTTCCCAATCGGGAAAATTAAAAATAGGTAAATTTGAATTATAAAATTTAATTTCTGTTTCTAATTGTAAAGCGCTTTGCATATCCGGCGTAATAATAATGCAAGGATGATTTATTTTGGTTGCGAGATTACTAATCGCTAAACTAATTGCGCTACCGGACAAGTTTTTCCAATACAAACATTGTCTTTCTTTTTGAGGAATATGAGGTTCAAATAGGTTTAAATTTTGCATGAATTAACTTCTTGTTACGCTAGAAATAAAATCGTATTATTACATTACAATTTCACAATAGAATCAATGTCTTTATATGCGAATTACAAAAGTTCATTTATTTGGCAAACCATTAGCCAACAAAGTACAAGCCGAACAGCGGCTAAATAAATTTAAAGCCCTACCCATTTTATCTTCTGATGCCTTATCTTCAGTTGCTTATGGTACGGAAGAAATCTTACATGTATTGATTATAGCGGGTTTAGCTGCTTTAAATTTTTCATTACCTATTGCTATAGCGATTTCGTGCTTACTTTTAATTTTAGGCGCTTCTTATTGGCAAACTATTCATGCTTATCCCAATGGCGGTGGTGCTTTTACTGTCGCATGGGAAAACTTAGGCTTGGCGCCGGGGTTAATCGCGGCATCGGCTTTATTATTAGATTATTTATTAACGGTTGCTGTGAGTATTTCTGCAGGCATAAGAGCAGTCACTTCGGCTTTTCCCGCTTTAATGCCTATCGCAGAAATATTATGTATTTTAGCGATAGTTGTTATTACTTGGATAAATTTACGGGGAGCAAAAGAATCTGCAACCGTTTTTGCTTTTCCAACGTATATATTTATTGGGTTATTATTATTTCTTATAGGAAATGGTCTTTATCAAATTCATCAAGGGTTACTCACGCCTAATTTATTATCACATAGGGAAATTTCACCAGGATTAATAAAAAATACCTTCGATACCTTTTCTTTACTACTTATTTTGCGCGCATTTTCAGCGGGTTGCTCTGCATTAACAGGAATAGAATGTGTCGCTAATAGTGTTCCTGTATTTCAATCCCCCGAAGTTAAAAATGCAAAACAAACATTATTAATGATGATTTTATTATTAATGTTAATGTTTTTAGGGATTACTTATTTAGCAAATTATTTAAAGGTTATTCCATTAGAAGAAGAAACCGTTTTATCACAAATTAGCCGTACAGTATTTAATACAGGCTTTGTCTATTATTGTATACAAATTGCGACAGCTTTAATTTTATTTTTAGCTGCTAATACTGCTTTTACGGGTTTTCCTCGTTTAGCTTCTTTACTCAGTGAAAATAAATTTTTACCCAAACAATTAACGGCCTTAGGGGATAGATTATCTTTTTCCAATGGTATTATTTTATTAGCTGTATTATCGTCTTTATTAATTATTATTTTCCATGCGAATACTCATGCTTTAATTCCCTTATATTCTGTGGGTGTGTTTTTAGCCTTTAGCTTATCACAATTAGGTATGGTAAAACGCTGGCTAAAAAGACGAGATAAGGGTTGGCAATGGAAAACCGCTATTAATTCATTAGGTTTTATCACAACAGCTATTGCATTATGCGTTATTATTGAAAGTAAATTTCAAGAAGGTGCATGGGCGATAGTCATTTTAATCCCTATTATTTGTAGTGTTTTTTTAAAAATTCGATACCATTATAAGTATGTGGAAAAAGAATTAGAAGTCACACTTGATGAAGCAAAAGCTTATTTACATCGTTTAGAGCAAGTATACCCAAAAGTGATTTTACCTGTGTCGAAAATGCATCGAGGTACTTTAGCTGCATTAGAATTTGCACGTAGTGTTTCTCCTGATGTGACAGCTGTATTAATAAATCATAAACAAGAGGAAACCGATAAAGTACAAAAAATTTGGAAAGATTTAGCGCCTAAAATTCCTTTAATTATTTTAGAATCACCCTATCGTTCGACTATTCTTCCTCTTAAACGGTTTATACAAGAACAAGATAGACGTGATCCTGAACTTGGCCTTTGTATGTTAGTTTTACCAGAAGCAATACCTTATCGGTGGTGGCATTATTTTTTACATAATCAACGTGCTACGTTATTAAAAGCTTCTTTATATTATAATCGCCGACATAAAGGGAATACGCGTATTTTTGTAGATGTTCCTTATCAATTAAAACGGTAAGGGGGGTTTTTGGGATTTTTCGTGAAGGAAGTCACTGCTAAAAATTGGTGCCGAGAAGAGGACTCGAACCTCCACAGGGTTGCCCCTACAAGTACCTGAAACTTGCGTGTCTACCAATTTCACCATCTCGGCGATAATTATAAAACTTTAATATTGTACTTATGCTTTGTTAAATAGATTACTAAAGTTTAGCGCGGGCAATTAATTCCGCGCTAAATTTATTGTTAACCCTTATTTTTATAAGCAGTTAGCATCACGCATTTTTTGTTTATAATTTTCTTTTTGGCTTTGTGTAGTCCATACTGCTTCACGATTTAAATTATTACTTTGATATATTAATTCACGTTTCATTTTTGTACAGACATCTTTTTCATTATTAGTTTTAGTTAATGCACAACCATTTAATAATGAAGAAGTCATTAAAAGACTTAATAGAATAACGAAAGGTTTAAACATGGTTAAGATTGCTCCTCTTATTAAAGCTTTGTGATAAGATCACGCATAACCTTAAGTGATTACTAACCACTTGTAAAGTCAGGAAAACATGAAAAAGACAAATAAAAGCGATCCTCACGCGGATCGCGAAGCTAACCGCTATGAACATCCCGTACCCAGTAGAGAATATATATTGGAGTATTTACAACAACAGGGTGTCCCCACAGGATATGAAACCCTTTGTAAAGATTTAAAGATTAATAATGAAAGAGATGAAGATTCATTAAAACGGCGCTTGCGCGCCATGGAACGTGATGGACAATTAATCAGCAATCGCCGAAATGAATTTGGTTTAATAAATCGAATGAATTTAGTTTGTGGCCGTGTGGTAGGACATCGCGATGGTTATGGTTTTTTAATACCGGAAGAGGGTGGAAATGATTTATTTTTATCTGCACGTCAAATGCGCCAAGTATTCGATGGAGATAAAGCTTTAGCAAGAATCGCTGGCATTGATCCGCGAGGTCGGCTAGAAGGCGCTATTGTTGAAGTATTAGAAAGTAATACCCAATATATTGTCGGTCGTTTTTTCATTGAACGCGGGATTGCTTTTGTCGTCCCTGATAGTAAACGAATTACACAAGATATTATCATTCCTGAAGATGAACAAGGTTTAGCAAAAGCTGGACAAATAGTCACGGTTAAAATTATTAAGCAACCAACGACTTATAGTCGTCCTATTGGTGCCATTAGTGAAATTTTAGGGGATCATATGGCTCCTGGAATGGAAATTGATATTGCAATGCGCTCTCATAAATTACCCCATGAATGGCCTGAAGCTATAAAGCAAGAAATTGCGCATATTAAAAAAGAAATACCTGCAAGTGCTTATTCTGAACGTCAAGATTTACGCCATTTACCTTTAGTGACCATTGATGGTGAAGATGCAAGAGATTTTGATGATGCAGTGTATTGTGAATCTCGTCCTCGAGGCGGTTGGCATCTTTATGTCGCGATTGCTGATGTCAGTTATTATATTCAGGAAGAAAGTGAATTAGATAATGAAGCAAGAATGCGTGGCAATTCCGTTTATTTTCCCGGGCAAGTTATTCCTATGTTGCCGGAAATTTTTTCTAATGGGTTATGTTCACTGAATCCCGATGTGGACCGCTTATGTATGGTTTGTGAAATGAGTATTAGCGCTGAGGGTAAATTGATGAAGTCTCAATTTTATCCTGCCGTTATGCACTCAAAAGCCCGTTTAACCTATACTCAAGTGAATCAATTAATCCAAGGTGATTCAACTTATTTTGCAGAAAACTATCCAAAATTAATTCCCCATTTGGAAGAATTGTATCGCTTATTCAAAATTTTATATCAAGGACGTTTAAATCGGGGTGCGATTGAATTTGAAACGATAGAGACAAAAGTTATTTTCGGGAAAAATCGCAAAATTGAACAAATTATTCCCATACAGCGTAACGATGCCCATCGCTTAATTGAAGAATGTATGTTAATGGCAAATGTTGCTACCGCTAAATATTTATTAAAAAATAAAATACCTACACTTTTTCGCGTGCATAATGGCCCTAACACGGATAAATTACAAGATTTACGTCATTTCTTAAGTGAATTTGGCTTGCAATTACAGGGAGAAGAAAATCCAACTCCCGCTGACTATGCGCAACTTTTAAAGAAAATACAAGGTAGACGTGATGCGCATTTAATTCAAACAGTCATGTTGCGTTCTTTGAGCCAAGCTGTTTATACGCCCGAAAATAAAGGGCATTTTGGTTTAGCCTTTAATGCTTATACACATTTCACTTCTCCAATTAGGCGTTACCCTGATTTATTAATTCATCGTGCTATTCGGCATTTGTATGAAGGCAAATCAATTAATACATTTAGTTATAATATCCAACAAATGATGCATTTAGGTGAGCAATGTTCACTCACCGAACGTCGTGCTGATGAAGCGGTACGGGAAGCCTTAGATTGGCTAAAGTGTGAATATATGCAGGATAAAGTGGGTGAAGAATTTGATGGTGTAATCAGTAGTATTGCTGCGTTTGGTATTTTTGTTATGTTAACGTCTGTTTATGTGGAAGGTTTAGTTCATGTTACTGCTTTAAATAATGATTATTATCATTATGACCCCGCAAAAATGCGTTTAATCGGTGAACGTACCGGTATAAGTTATCGTTTAGGCGACAGTATTCGAGTCAGAATTGCTAGGGTGAATTTAGATACTCGGCAAATTGATTTTGAGTTAATTACGTCACAAACTCCGGTCACTCCAAAACCAAATGATAAACAAAAAATAAAAAAAACAAAGAAAAAAACGACGCATCCACTGAATGCTTCTCGGAGTAAAAAATTAAGTACCGGTAAATCAGGTACGGGGAATAAACGTTTGCGAAAAAGGCGCATATAAACATGAATAAACCTTCATCAACAGAAATTATTTTTGGTATTCATTCCGTATTATCTGTGATTTCACAAATGCCAGAACGTATTTTATCCCTGTATTTGTTACAAGGGCGTGAAGATAAACGTATCCAAGAAATACTCGAAAAGGCGCAAGAATTTGGATTATCCATACAAACGATATCCCGACAAGAATTGGATAAATTAACGTTAGAGCAAAATCATCAAGGTATCCTTGCGAAATGCCGGCCGCTTACGCAATATACAGAAGCTGATATTGATTCTTTACTGGAAAAGTTAACGTTACCTCCTTTGATTTTAATTTTAGATGGAATTCAAGATCCTCATAACTTAGGGGCTTGCCTTAGAACTGCTGATGCAGCAGGGGTTAATTTAGTATTAGCACCCAAAGATCATTCAGTCGGTTTAACGCCCATTGTGAGAAAAATAGCCTGTGGTGCTGCTGAAAATATTCCTTTTATTCAAGTGGCTAATTTAGCGCGCACGATACGTAAATTAAAAGAAGCGGGAATTTGGATTTTTGGCGCAATGGTGGATGAAAAAAGTAACAGTCTTTATGAAAGCCGTTTAAAAGGTTCATTAGCATTAGTCCTGGGAAGTGAGGGTAAAGGGTTACGACGCTTAACCATGGAGTTATGTGATGAATTATTTTATATCCCTATGCTCGGTACCGTTGAAAGTTTAAATGTATCCGTTGCAACGGGTGTTACTTTATTTGAAGCCTTACGCCAACGAAAGTATAAATAAATTATTTGAATTGCACGCACAAAATAAGGTGGAATAATTATTCCACGTTAATTTGATGAGAAACATTTGAAATAAGTAAGCTTATCCGTTTTGATAGTGATATTAACAAATATCAAAACTTAAAGAGGATAAGCTTATTTTACTGTGTAATGAAATGATTATTAAAAATAAGGTAAGCTGAGTAAACGTAGCCGAAGAACCCGATAATGTTTCAAATATTGGTAAAGTAATGTGTTTTGCAAGAGACACGATGTATCTCAATGAAATTAAATTTAGCGTAAATAAATAAAAAAGCTAAATTTTTCTGTGAACCTTTTATAAAAAAGATTCACAGAACTTTTCACTGGTTATTATTACATAACATTACATTTCGCACTCGTCCCTTCTTTTGGCAAATATAAAGCAGGGTTAGCGACAATATTATCTGTCCATTTTTCTTCAACTTGAATATCTGATTGCTTAAGTTTATGTAATTCTTCACGAGCCCAAGTAAAACAATTGTGGCCTTCATTTGACGTAGAGTAACTCGTTTTTCCTAAAGCATTATAGGGGAAACTTAATTTTTCTTGGTTTTTGATATTTTCATCTAAGGGATTAGCTAAGGAAGGATTAACCATCCAACTTTTGAAATAAAGTTCATCATTATTATTATCGAAACGAACCACTTCTTTTAATCCAGAAAGCATATCATTTAATGGAATATTACGATATCTTTCAGCTTTCACTATACCAAAGCTATCATTATTTTCATTAATAACAAAATCATAGCGATGGATTAAACCTATACCTTTAGGAGTAATTCCTTCAAGCACAATATACGCATGCCGAGGATTACCTGATTTTTTTCTTCTAAGCAATGATAAACACCATTGCGATTGTGTAATTATTCGCTCATTATCAATACTGCTTTGTATCGTTGGTGGTGTAGCAAACATATTTACTCTCCTTTTAGTATTTACATAATAAAACATTTTTTGTCATTAACATGAAAAGGGGGATACGCTACAATATAATCTATCCAGTTATCGCTTAATTCTCTCGCTGTCGGCCAAGGAAGCGACGAAGGAGCGAGGCCGATAGTCCCTGGTAGACCGTAGTGCCGGATGTTTTGCCG
>CBCSKA010000013.1:0-10219 GCA_965140885.1 Legionellaceae bacterium
CATACTTGTCGACAATTTTTGTCCCTTTTGGGGACTTGGATGTCCCAAAAGGGGTCTCAAAAATGGAGACACTATCGAGATAACTCTACTTATCCGTGGCACTAAAAATGGGATCTTTACACTTTCAATTTTACGAGAGAAAGGAAAATCTTTCCTTACAAGATATTCAAATAGAGATATAAAAATCACTATTGCTTTTCTCATTGAATTTTATCTCACCAGAAATACTTTATTCAGCTTTTTATAAAAATAATATTTGTAATTTTAATTTAAAATAAATAAAACCAACGTGAATATGGAATTCTTAAGATTGCTAAAAAATGTTTATCGTTTAAACTATAGCTCTTTGGTTTATACCTGAATTCATAAAAAGCAAATTAGGGTAATTTATTATATATTATTTAGCTTTGGCTTTTGTCCCAGTTTAAAAAATGAGTATTAAAAATGTTAAGAACATTAGAAAAATTTCCGATTAACGAAACAAAAGGTTTTATTTCTTCTACAGAAGGTTATTTAGAAACATTAATTGATTTTCCCAAAGGGGAGATACAACAAGGAGTGACTGCCATTATTTGTCATCCTCATCCTTTAATGGGAGGAACAATGATGAATAAAGTTGTTGTAACAACAGCAAAAGCCTTGCGTGAAATAGGGGTAAAAACGGTTTGTTTTAATTTTCGAGGCGTTGGTGAAAGTTCGGGGACTTATGGACAGGGTTTAGGAGAAGCCGACGATTTACGAACAATGGTTAATTGGGTTCAAAGGCATTGTCCTAATGATATTCTGTGGTTAGGTGGTTTTTCTTTTGGTGCCTATATCTCTATTCGAATGGCAAAAGAATTACCTATTTCCCTTTTACTCTCATTAGCACCTCCTGTTCATTATCCTGAATTTGAAAAATTATCTTCTCCTACTTGCCCTTGGGTATTAGTTCAAGGTGGACAAGATGATGTGGTTGATGCAAATCAAGTCTTTGCTTGGGCTGCGGAACAATCTAATCAGCCTACTATTATTGATATGCCTGAAGCGGGGCATTTCTTTCATGGTCGTTTGATTCAATTAAGAGAAGAATTAAAAAATACCTTAAATCCTTTTTTACAAGGTTTTACTGTATGACACCACTTTTACGATATGACGCGGAAATTGCGACAGGGAAATTCAAGTTTGATTCAAATCAGCAAGAAATAGTGAAACAATTAAATATCATTTATGAAGCTTGGTTTAAACAGCATGTCACTAAAAAATCGTCTTTATTAATGCAGTGGTGTAATAAATCTAAAAAATTAGTTAAAGGCATGTATCTTTGGGGTGGTGTCGGCGCGGGTAAAACTTGGTTAATGGATTTATTTTATAACTGTGTACCTGAGAATATGAAATTACGATTTCATTTTCACCGTTTTATGCAACAAATTCATGAACAGTTGAAGCAATATCAGGGTAAAGTTAATCCGCTTCAATTTATTGCAAAGCAATATGCACAAAAAGCAAAATTAATATTTTTGGATGAATTTATTGTTTCTGACATTACTGATGCCATGCTATTAGCAAATTTTTTAGCTGCTTTGTTTGATGAAGGTGTCACTCTCATAGCAACATCGAATGTTCCCCCTGATGATTTATATAAAAATGGGTTACAACGAGGGCGCTTTTTACCTGCTATTGATTTATTAAAAACACATTTGCATGTCTTTTATGCCAATGTAATGATGGATTATCGATTGCGCACATTAGCACAGGCAGGGGTTTATTTTTCTCCACTAGGCATTTTAGCCGAACAACAATTAATGAAACATTATATTAATTTAACTCATACCTCCCACTGTAATGAGCAAATTATTACCATTAATGGACGTACAATAAAAACAATTTCCTGTACGACAGAAGTGGTCTGGTTAGATTTTAAGGAATTATGTCATTCTCCCCGAAGTCAAAGGGATTATTTAGAAATTGCTCGTTTATATAATACTGTAATAGTGAGTAATGTCCCTTATATCAAATCAAATCAAGATAATGTAATTATTTATTTTATTCATTTAATTGATGTTTTTTATGATACAAAAGTGAAATTAATTTTATCTGCTGAAACTACGATTGATAAACTTTATACCCAAGGTCGCTATCAATTTGAGTATCAACGAACGCAAAGTCGTTTGCTAGAGATGCAATCTCACGAATATTTAAATTCAATGCACTTAGGTTAAGTCAGTGAAATGAATTGCAAATAATGCAGAGCGGTTTATACTTTTTACTTATTTCGCCTTTAAATGAGAGAGAGGCAGCAAGATGGATGAAAAAGATAATTTAGTTAATTGGCAAGTTTTTTGGGAACAAACGCGTGAAATGTTTGATAAGGGTGAAGCCCCCGATGCTAAATTTTATGAAACATTAACAAAACAAGCTTCAGCACGGGGTGTTAGTTATGATGAATTTTATTATTTATTAAGCCGTTTCCCTTCTTTAGTTATTCGTAATATTGAAGGAAATTCTATCCATAAAGAACCTATTATTATAAAATCTCGCAGTAATTGGGATATTCAGGATTATGGTGATGTTATTGCGACTTCCGCCGGACGTTTTTTATGGGGAAGTTATACCGATGGCACACCTGATAATCCAAAGCTACATCAAAGTACGGGCACTTTAACACAACAATTTATTGATACTGCTTATGATGTAATGGTTTTAGCAAAGAAAAAAGAATGGATAGGAATTCATCTTATCCATGGTTTTTATGGAATGGTACGTGCTGCCTGGATTGCATCTACTGAATTAGAATTAGATTTTAATGGTTTTTATCCTAGCTCTTCAGATTACGTTATTTTATCTTGGGTTAATAATTTATTAGATAAACGGCAAAAAGAAGCGAAAAAACGATTAGCTGATATTTCACTTAAAGCAGATAAATCAACTACTTAGATTTAAGATAATCCATATTTATAGTCTTTTAGTGTATGTTAAAGATTAATTAATTTTTTATTTTGAGTAATTACGATGACTCGAAATAGTGATTGAATGAAAGTTAAATTAGAGATATTTAAAGAGGAACCTAATATGACAAGCCAAGCCCAAGAAAAACGGGACACGATTCTTGCAAAAATTGCAGAGCTTGTGAATGCAAAATTATCAGCGAAACAAGCTAAATTATTAAATACGTTTATTCCGCAATATTTTGCTTTTACGGCTACGGAAGACTTAGCCAGTCGTGATATTGTCGATCTTTATGGGGCCATTTTATCCCATTGGAATTTAATTTCGCAGCGTAAACCTGGAGAAACTCATTTAGCCATCTATAACCCTTATTATGGCGAGCACGGTTGGCAATCGACACATACGATTATTGAAGTATCTATGGAAGATATGCCATTTATCGTGGATTCCTTAAAAATGGAAATCAATCGCCGAGGTTTCAATATCCATTTAATGATTCATTTAGGCGGATTGAAAATAAAACGGGATGAAGCAGGTAATGTTACCCAAATTTTTCCTTATAATGATCCCACCGCTAAAATCCCTGCTGAAGCCGCAGCTTATATTGAAATCGATCGTCAAACTGATCCAACAGTTTTAAAAGAATTAAAATTTAGTTTAGAAAAAATCCTTTTAGATGTACGTCATGCAGTCACTGATTGGCAACCCATGCTGACTAAAATGCAAGAATCTATCGCGGAATTGGAAAAATGTCCTCCGAAAAAAATTGATTTAGAAGAATTAGCAGAATCAAAAGCTTTTTTACACTGGTTAATTGGTAATCATTTTACCTTTTTAGGTTGCCGTGATTATGAATTATCAGGAGAAGGTGATGAATTAGCGCTTAAGGAAGTTGAAAATTCAGGTTTAGGTATTTTATCAGATGAAGGCCACGGTAAAACGTTAAAACCTTTATCGCAACTACCGCCTGAAGCAAGACGCCAAGCCTTATCTCCACAAATATTAATTATTACTGAAACTAATTTTAAATCGTCTATACACCGACCTGCTTACATTAAATATATTGGCGTAAAACGTTTTGATAACGAAGGTAAATTGATAGGCGAACGTCGCTTTATTGGTTTATATACTTCTACCGCATATAGTAGTAATCCTGCTGAAATTCCTTTTTTACGCCATAAAGTTGCAACGATTATGCAACATTCGAATTTACCGCGAAATAGTCACGCAGGAAAAGCATTAATTAATATTTTAGAAAGTCTACCCCGCGATGATTTATTCGAAGGAACAACGGATGAACTTTTTGATATTGTAATGGGTATTTTGTTTATGCACGAACGCCCAATGATACGTTTATTCGTTAGAAAAGATATTTATCATCGATTCTTTTCTTGCTTAGTGTATTTACCTCGTGAATTAGTGAATACAGATTTGCGCCAAAAAATGCAAGAAATTCTAATGCATGAATTTCAAGGCAGTGAATCTTCTTTTGATACTCGTTTTTCAGAATCCGTTTTAGCCAATATTCATTTTGTTATTAGAGTCAATTCTCATCAAGAATTAGAATACGATATAAAACATATTGAACAAATGTTAATAGATGGCGCTCGTTCTTGGGATGATGAACTTAAAGAACGTTTAGTCGAAACCTTTGGCGAAGAAAATGGAAATATTTTAGCGCAAAAATATCGTTATGCTTTTCCACCCGGTTATAAAGCCGATTTTGAATCACGCGTAGCCGTTCATGATATTCATTATTTAGAAAAATTAAAGCAAGATAATCAATTAGAAATGAATTTTTATCGTCCTTTAGATGAAGGGTTATCGATATTACGTTTTAAATTATTTCAACAAGAATATTCAATCCCTTTGACAGATGTTTTACCTATGCTAGAAAATATGGGATTGAGAGTATTAGGTGAACGTCCGCATGAAGTCATATTAAAAAATGGAAATGATTTTTGGATAAATGATTTTGGCATGGAATATATTTCTGATGCTACGATAGATATCTCACCCGTACGAGAAAATTTTCAACAAGCATTTCAAGCCATTTGGAAAGGCCAAGCAGAAAATGATGGATTTAATCGTTTAATTTTAGGTGCTCAATTAAGTTGGTGTGAAACAGCCATACTACGTGCTTATTCAAAGTATTTACGGCAAACCGGTTTTACATTTAGTCAGCAATATATTGAAGAAACTTTAGCTAAACATCCTACTATTGTTCGTTATTTAATTGATATATTTAATTTACGTTTTGATCCAAATATTGCTTTAGAAAATAATAAACAAGAGAAAATTAGTTCGATTGAGAATACACTTTATATTGCTTTAAATGCAGTTGCAAACTTGGATGAAGATCGCATATTACGGCGATTCCATATATTAATTATGGCGACTTTACGCACAAATTATTTTCAAACAAAAGATAATGCGCCTAAAGATTATATTTCCTTTAAACTTGATCCCTCTGCAATACCTGATTTGCCTTTACCACGTCCAATGTTTGAAATATTTGTCTATTCACCCCGTTTTGAAGGGGTACATTTACGAGGTGGTAATGTCGCAAGAGGTGGTTTACGGTGGTCGGATAGACGTGAAGATTTCCGTACTGAAATTTTAGGATTAATGAAAGCACAACAAGTAAAAAATGCAGTGATTGTTCCTTCTGGTGCAAAAGGTGGCTTTGTCCCTAAACAATTACCCACTGATGGTAATAGAGATACCCTCATGGCAGAAGTCGTTACCTGTTATCAAAATTTTATTCGAGGTTTATTAGATATCACCGATAATATTGGTACTTTGGGTGAAATTATTCCTCCTATAGATACGGTTCGTTATGATAATGATGACCCTTATTTGGTTGTTGCCGCAGATAAAGGGACAGCGGCTTTTTCCGATTATGCTAATGCTATTTCAAAAGAATATAATTTCTGGTTAGGTGATGCATTTGCTTCTGGCGGTAGTGTGGGTTATGACCATAAGAAGATAGCTATTACTGCACGTGGTGCATGGGAATCGGTGAAACGTCACTTTAGAGAAATTGCTATTAACCCACAGGAAAAAGATTTTACTGTTGTGGGTATTGGGGATATGAGTGGGGATGTTTTTGGTAATGGTTTATTATTATCACGCCATATCAAATTAGTTGGGGCATTTAATCATATGCATATTTTTCTGGATCCCAATCCTGAACCAGAAGCTAGTTTTAAAGAAAGAGAACGTTTATTCAATTTACCTCGTTCTACCTGGGAAGATTATAACAGTGAAATAATTTCTCAAGGGGGAGGGGTTTATAAACGAACCGCTAAATCTATTCCACTTACCCCTGAAGTTAACGCATTATTAGGCTTGGAAGGTGATAGCATCGTCCCTAATGATTTAATCCGTGCATTATTAAAAGCGCCTGTTGATTTACTTTGGAATGGGGGTATAGGAACTTACGTTAAAGCAATTGAAGAACGTGATACTGAAGTGGGTGATCGGGCCAATGACGCTATTCGTATTAATGGCTCTGAATTACAGTGCAAAGTCGTTGGTGAAGGTGGTAATTTAGGCTTTACCCAATTAGGACGTATCGAATATGCATTGAATGGCGGCCGAATTAATACTGATTTTATTGATAATTCCGCGGGTGTTGATTGCTCAGATCATGAAGTTAATATCAAAATTTTATTAAATGGTATTGTCACAAATGGTGATATGACAGTTAAGCAACGTAATCAATTATTAGCGGAAATGACGGATGAAGTCGTTAGCTTAGTGTTACGTGATAATTATGACCAAACGCAAGCATTAAGTTTGGCAACAGCGCAAGTCACTGAAAATTTAGATTTATACAGTCGATATTTAGATGAACAAGAGCGATTAGGGTTATTACCACGTGCCTTAGAATTCTTACCGGATGTAAAAACTATTACGGAAAGAAAGCGTTTGAGTAAAAGTTTAACAAGACCTGAATTAGCTGTCTTGTTAGCGTATTGTAAAATGAATGTGAAACAAGAAATATTACGTTCAGATTTACCGGAAGATCCCTTTTTATCACACGCGGTTGAAAATGAATTTCCACAAATTTTAAGTCGTAAGTATCGGGCACAAATGGAAAATCACAGTTTACGCCGTGAAATTATTGCCACTCAATTAAGTAGTGCAATGGTTAATAATATGGGTATTACTTTTGTACATCGATTACATGATGAAACCGGTGCTACGGTATCTTCCATTGTTAGAGCTTATACTGTTGCACAACATGTATTTGGTATGCGGGAATTATTATCCTTAATAGAATCATTAGATTATAAAATTGGGGCTGAATTACAAATGTGGATGATGACGCGAGTCATTCGTTTAGTTCGTCGAGCAACACGTTGGTTTTTACGTAATCGTCGCTCTAATTTAGATATTGAAGCAACGATTAAACATTTTGGTGCGGGTGTTACTCAACTTTATAATCATTTACCAAAATTATTAACCGGAAAAGCAAAAGAAAAATTTACTTCATTAGAAACACATTTACTTGATAATGGAGTCCCTCAAAAAATTGCAAGTCGAATTGCTTTATCAAGTTCAATGTTCACAACATTAGATATTATTGAAACGGCAACAGCACAAGATTTAAGTTTAGATGAAGTGGCTACTGTTTATGCAATGTTAGATGAACGGCTTGAATTAGCTTGGTTCCGTGAACAAATTAGTGCCCATCCTATAGGGAATCATTGGGATGCACTGGCGCGTGCGGGTTTACATGATGATGTAGATTTACAACAACGCAGTTTAACCATGAGTGTTTTATTGGTTCAAACTAAATCTAAATCATTAAGTGAAAAGCTGAATGTATGGCTTAACTTGCACGAATCACTCGTTGCACGCTGGCATTATATGTTAGATAAACTCCGTAACACGGATCATGTCGAATTTTTAATGTTTACTGTTGCGGTCCGTGAATTATTGGATTTAACACAAGCGAGTATACAAAAGGCAAAACCTTCTAATTTATTAATGTAAACGAGTTTTAAAAATAAGGCTTACCTGTTTTTTGGATTTATAGGGAATGGGTAAGCCTTTAATCATTTATCCAAAAAAGAATTTATCAAATCCGAGTAAAATAGCTTTTAAGCTATATGAAAGGGTTGAAAAATCCCACTCACTGGCGGGCGTTGAAGGCATACTAGTCGCTAATTTTTATTCCCGAGGGGGAACTTAGATCCCCCTCAGGTTTAGTGAAAAATAATCACACACTAGTTATTGCATTGTATTTATTAAAAAGTATTCCCTAAATTTAATGTCCATAACCGCAACCATCAAAGATATAAAGAATTCTATTTTCACCATTTTCTTCTTGAAAGGTTTCAAGTACGCGAGCAAATATTCGAATATTATTCGTGAATTTCATTTTGAAATTACTATTAGTATGTGAATTACCATGAATATCGACATAGGGTTGTTGGGTGAGTTTAATACCTACTGCTCCAGATTTTGTTTTGTTTGCTGATTTTATTGAATTGACATGCCCATTCTGTAAAGTGTTTATTATACGAGTGTTAGGGATATATTTTTCTGTCTGGGATAAAATTTCCTTATCAATTGCCACATAGGCTCGTCCCATTGGAAACCAGCGCACATTTAATGGAAATATAGTTTTATCAAAATAGCGTTTATCTTGCTCATAAACATTTTCTTCAATTGTTTCTGTAATAACGCATTTTTCACCATTTCGAGGAAACAATATACTTTTAGGGTAAATAGAATTTTTTTTAGGCAGAGGTGAAACAGGTAATGAAGCTATTGTAGATTTTTTAAGCGCTGGTTTTCTGAATAAAGTTTCTATGCTTTGTTCATTAAAGAGACTTTGTTCAGTATTATCAGAAGAATGTACTTTATTTGGAATCGATAGAGTATTAGCCTCATTGTTATTTGTGTTAAACAATGTTGGTTTTGAATAACGGTTATTAATATTACCCATTAATATTTTTAAGCTATTTTTTACTTCGAGTAATTTATTTTTTGGAATTTCATTAACAGAATGTATTTTTATTATATTTCCATCTTTGGTAATGTTTTTTTCAGGGTTAGGCACAAATTCTTTTAAATTATTTTCAAAATTAGATAAAAATTCAGGAGAAAATTTTTCTGTATTTAAATAATAATAAGATTCTATTTGATTATCAATATTACAATCATTATAGGCTTCCCAATGTGCCATAGGATAAAGGATATGGGTAACTGAATTTAAAGAAGTGATTATTTTTTCTATCTGTTTTCTTTGATGTTGAATTATTGTTAATCGAGCTTTTAAGCGTAGCCTTATTTTATGCGCTCGTTTTTCTGATAAGGGTGAATATCCAATATAAATAGCCTGTTTCCCTGGGGAATAAACTACGAATTTTTCCTCTATAAGTATTCGATGTAATTCTTTCATATAGATACTTTTTGAAATTGGTTCTATTGATCCATTTGTATTTTTAAATTGGGTTTCCGGGGTATTAATTTTTAGGGAAAAAATAGCTTTTTCTTTTTTATCACTAGGATCATATATCCATTCACTTTTGTTTAAACAACTTAAATGATTTAATCGTGAGGCATAGGTAGCTAATTCTCTAGGAGTAAAAAAATTATCCCAATATTTTGTTATAGCTGAATAAAACCGTAAGCCTTGTTGATCCCCCGCTATTTCTTGAATAAGATTAGGAATTATTGACGTTGTATTGCTTTTGAATGTTATCTGAGGTCCAGTCAGTTTTAAGTTTACGCTAAGGGCACCACTTTCAACAAATAGTGTCTTTTCTGAAAAGGTGAAGCCTGATAAATAAGGAAGAACTATGCTCGCGAGTAAAGAACCATAAAATATTTTATTGGAACTTACTTTTTGTTCTTCAATTAATTTTTCTACAGCAGAAATAAGCGTATCAATTTGCTCTTTTGTTTCGAGTTTCGTTAGTGCTTCATATGCACCGTGCTTATTTCGATGATAGGTAAATCCATTAGGGAATAATTCATGGGTAAAAGAATAAATCTGATCATAAGCCTTTTTATATAGATAAAGGATACTAGGTATAAGCGTTAATAGCATTAGTGCTGGTAGCATGGAATCTTCATTAATTTCGAACGACTCACGAAAAAATTCAAACACACCGCTATAAATTGCCTCGGGTGAAATTAAATAAGAAGGGATATGGTACACTAAAGAAAATAAAGCACTATTGATGGGATAATTAATTTCATTAGAGTTCTTTCGAAACTCACAAATAGAGCTCAAAATTGTAGATGCTGGCAATCAAATTAAATCGTAGTC
>CBCSKA010000014.1:0-10020 GCA_965140885.1 Legionellaceae bacterium
TCTACCAGGGACTATCGGCCTCGCTCCTTCGTCGCTTCCTTGGCCGACAGCGAATGAGAGAAATAATTTTGCTTTTTTTATTTTAAAAAAATGTTGTAGTCATGTTAAAGAGGTAAAGCAATATTATCGATTAAACGTACTTCTCCTAATTTAACGGCAGCTAAACGACGTCCCTCATAATCTTCAAGGTATTCAACATCGAAACCTTTCTTTTTTAATTGTGCTTGAATTTCAGGAATGGTTAAAGTTGAAATAAGTAATTGATATAGTTCTGACGCTTTAATTTGCTCTTCCCTAGATAAACGTTGATTCCGTGAACTTAACGCTAAGCCGTTAGAGTCACGCATAATTGGGCAAGGAATAATTTCTGTTTCTATAAAAAAGGCTTTAGCCATATCATGAATTAATTTCCACTGCTGGTAATCTTTTTCACCAAAATAAGCTTTATTGGCTTTGACGAGTAAAAGTAACTTCAACACAATAGTTAAAACACCATCGAAATGTCCCGGCCGAAACTTTCCACAAAATTGTTGGCTTAATGTATTTTCAGTGACTTTATAGCGATAAGCATCAGGGTAAATTTGTTTAAAATCAGGTAATAAAACAAAATCCACTTGGGTTTCTTGCGCTAATAATAAATCTTGCTCTAAAGTACGAGGGTATTTTTCTAAATCCTTGGGATCATTAAATTGAGTAGGATTAATAAAAATACTTAATACAGTAAAATCATTTTCACCGATTGAACATTTTAATAAAGATTGATGCCCTGCATGTAAATTTCCCATAGTTGGAATAAAACCTAAGGTTTTTTCATTAAAAATAGCTGTTTTACGAAAAGCTTGCCAATCGGCGATGGATTCAAATAATTTCATGATGATTGTCCTGAATTAAAAGAATGTTGCAAAAGCGGAAATTCACCAGCATTAATTTCATTCACGTAGGCATTTAAGGAATTTTGTACTAATTCATATCCATTTAAATAATTTTTTACAAATTTGGGTTGTATATCTTGGTAAAAACCTAATAAATCATGTATGACTAAGACTTGACCAGAAACATTTTCACCAGCACCAATTCCAATAGTGGGGATTGATAAATCAGACGTAATATCGCCGGCTAATAAACGTGGAATACATTCTAAAACAATAGCAAAACATCCGACGTCTTCTAAAACTTTTGCTTGCTTTAATAAATTAACAGCCGCTATTTCCGTACGACCTTGTACTTTATAGCCACTTAATTGATGCACTGATTGTGGCGTTAATCCAATATGCCCCATGACGGGGACTCCAGAATCAACGATATGTCGAATTAAGTTTTCATTACCTTCAACACGTTCAATTTTAACCGCATGCGCACCCGCTTGCATTAATACAGTAATAGCATCCATGGCTGCTTTTAATCCTTTACGATAAGAAAGGAAAGGTAAATCTGCCACAATAAATTTATTAGGTGCACCTCTTGCCACTGCTGCTGTATGTAAAACCATCATATCAACCGTTGCATTTAACGTGGTTTTATAACCATGCATTACCATGGCAACACTATCTCCAACTAATATACAATCAATCGCTGTAGTTGAAATTATTTTAGCCATTGCATAATCGTAACAAGTAATAACCGCAATTTTTTTTACCTTGGCTATGTAAACGTTGAAAATCAGCTACATTCATTCTTTTTCTCTCCATAAAATGCATTAACAAAGGCTTGGTACACTGATTGATAAGGATCACTTTCTAATGCATCAATATTCGCTTTTATTGTGATTTCATCATTTCTTGCTAAAGGTCCCGTTAACGCACTGTTGGAATCCTGCATTAAATTATGAAAAATTTGTTGCATATACCCTAAACCCGCTGAAGCCGGAATATGTAACGTTTCTTCTAATTCTTTAAAAAATTTTTGCCAAAGCAAAATCGTAAAATTACCACTTAACACACATAAACTGTGATATAACGGCTTTTGATCAATTGAAATGCTATAGTAGGGATTCACTAAACCAGGTAATAACTGATTGAAGGTATTAGTTTTATCTTCTAGGATAAAAGGTATTTTTTGATAGGTCTCTAATCCATAGAAATCTGGACCAAAAGTAAATAAAGGATGTATTCCTATCGCTAAGGGCGTATGTAAACAGCCTGAAAAATGAATGAGATTTTTTTTTGTTAATGATAAATTATTTTCAATAAAAGGAATAATGGCTTTATCAGAAATAAGCAATAGGATACGGTCACTTCGTTGGATTAATTCCTGCAATTCATGATATGGCTGGCTACGAGACCATTGAATACAGTTAATATTTACTAATGATAAATAATAAGTAAAATGCTGCGCCATAGGGCCAGCACCAATAATACCGTAAGGTACCTGTTGCATAAATCAAGTCCTTATTGGATGTAAAAAACAATACATTACTATAAAGTAATCATAAACAGGAAATGTCACTGCCAAAAGGTCAATGCTTTTCATTAAAAGCTATTATAATTATTTTTTTAAATCCTGCCATAAGTTATTAAAAAAAGTTAATGTAAAAGGAATACCGCCCTCCCCCCTTTCATTATTCATACAACAATGAATACCCTTGTTTTTGTGAATGAAACTCTCTTTATCTTTATCTTTATTTTTCTTATTTTGTTTTGCTAATATAAACCCCATTCCAAGCTTCTTTGGGTGGATTATTTCTTAATTCATTAATGCGCATTAAATAAAGTGTATATACGTAACATTGTGGGTATTGATAACGTAATTCCATCATTATTTGCTCTGCTTTATCCCATTCTTGAGCATAATAAAAATGTAATCCTTCTTCATAACGGGATAATTCTTTTTTTATTTCTTGAGTGCAAGCCTCCCTTATTGAAATAGGTTCAAATACATTAACGGCTATATCTTTTCCCTTCACTTTTACTTTATCTAATGGTTTAAATACAAAATCATAACGACAATCATTATATGTATTTTCACCCACGATGATGCCTACTTGATAAAATTTACTTAAGCCTTCTAAACGAGAAGCTAAATTTACATTATCTCCTAATACAGTATATGAACGGCGAAATTCTGAACCCATATCGCCCACATTGACTTCACCCGTATTAATTCCAATTCCAATTTTTAATTCAACATTATATTGATTAATAAATTGTTCTCGTAACCGTATAACAGCTGCTTGCATATCCATAGCGGCTTCAATGGCATGTGTTGCATGTTTGTCATCTTCAATGGGGGCACCCCAAAAAGCCATAATCATATCACCCACATATTTATCAATCGTTCCATTTCGTTGAAAAATAATTTGTGTCATCGGCGTGAAAAATTGATTTAACATATTTTTTAATTGCACTGCATCCAATTTTTCTGAAATAGTCGTAAAATTACGGATATCGGCAAATAAAATAGTCATTTTCCGCGTTTCCCCAGAAAAGCCATAATCACCTTTCTGTTTAAGCATTTGATCAACATGGGCTGAGGGGACATATTGACCAAACATAGATTTTAATAATTCTCGACGTCGCCCTTCAATCAAATAGCCATAAGCAATATTCGCGATAGCTTGAAAAATAATTAATAATAGCGGTAAGGAAGCAGATAATACAATGCCATATTTTTCCCATAACAATCCATCAATCCGAAATAATAAAATACTCGTCATAATGGCTGTTAATAATAATTTACCAAGACCTTGGTAAGGAAATATAATGCCTAGCACTAAACCAATAAAAATTAACGTAATAAATTCGGCACCGGGTGCCCAAGCAGGATGATAAGGAAAATGATTTTGCAGAACCCCTGCTGCAACCGATGCATGTATTTCTACACCTGGGTAAATATTTTGTACTGCTGTTGCGTGTAAATCACCTAGACCTACCGCACTTGTTCCTATAAAAATAATTTTATCTTTAATTTCGGATTCATTTATTTTTTTATTAATGATATCCGTCGCAGATAAATAAGGAAAACTCCCTTGCATACCACGAAAAGGAATTAAAATTTGTCCTTTAGCATCGGTTGGAATAGTTTGTTGATCAAAACGTATCCCTTCTAACGCTTGATATTTTCTTTTCTTTACAATAATTAAATCCGTTGATTGCGATAATAAGTAAAGACGTGCCGCTTCTAAGGATAAAGAAGGATAAACATTATTTTTATTGCGTATAATCAATTGCGCATGTCGAATGATTCCATCTTCATCTGGAAACGCATTAATAAAACCCCCACTTTTCGCGGCTTTTTGTAATAAGGGTAAATTACCTAAATAATTTCGACTTTCTAAAATATTTAAACGTTGTGCTGAACTCGAATTTAAGGTTAATAATGCTTGTGGTAATGATCCTTGCTCTGCTTGCTCATTATTAAGAAAGGTAATACCTAGTACGGAATCACCTAATTCTAAACTTTGAGCAAATAATTGGTCATGATTAAAAACATTTTCTAAAGAAATCATATTTTTTATCAAGGAAGGTGAAAAATGAGGTATTTTTTTCAAATGGGAAATGACTTCTGTTGCAATATTATTTTCTGATTCAGGAAAAATTAAATCGAGAGCAATAATGGTGGCCCCTTTTTGAAATAATTCCGTGACTAATTGAGCCATTTTTTTACGAGACCAGGGCCAACGTCCTTGTTCTTTTAAGCTTTTATCATCAATATCAACAATGGCAATAGGTAAATTTCCATCGATATTCGCTTCATGTAAGGATGTTCGTAATTGCATATCATAAGCGAAATTATTCAGTTGTGTTACCCAAAGTTTAACTGCCTTTACATCGGATATTTGCAACCAAATGGTAAATGCCAAACATAAAAACCCTAATAAAATAGGGGTTATCTTTAATGGCATCCTTTCCTTTTTACTCATAGTGCAAGAGTTATCCTAATTTATAGTCATCAAGTTTAAGTATATTTTCATGAAAATGCATTAAAGTACGACGATGCGCAATACTAATTAGCGTTAAATGCGGTAATTTCTCCACTAATAATTGATATAAAATTGATTCGAGTTCTTCATCTAATGCAGACGTAATTTCATCAAAGAAAACCCAATCTGGTTTTTGCAATAAAACTTGCGCAAAAACTATTCGCTGTTGTTCCCCTAATGATAATCTGCGCACCCAAGGGATATTTTTTTCATCTAGCTTTTGAAAAAGATGAGATAAATGGCAAAGTGCTAAAATTTCTTTTATTTTTTCATTTTCAAATTGTTCATTACCGGGGTATTCCAAGATATTTCTTAAGGTGGTTAAAGGTAAATAAGGCCTTTGTGGATAAAACCGCTTTTGTTGTTCGTGAGATAATATAATTTCACCCTCGCCATAAGGCCATAAACCTGCCATTGCCCGCATTAATGTGGTTTTTCCTGACCCCGACTTGCCTTGAATTAACCATTTCTCACCCGCATTAATGGTGAGATTTAAGGAGGTTATTAATGCTTGTCCCTCGGGCAAATATAGCGTTAAATCTTTTATTTTAGTTGCAGATGGCGTATGTACACTTAATTGTATTGCTTTATCTTTCTTCTGTGTAACCCATGCTATTTTTTCATTAAATTCAGTTAATCGATTAATAACTGCTTTTAAGTTAGCAATATCAGGATAACTCGAAACAAAAAATGAAAAAGAGACAAAGACATTTCTAAACGCATCAACGGTTTGTATTAAAATACCTACCGCTAATTTTTCAGCAAAAAACCGGGGTAAAGCAATTAAAATACCCAATAAATTAATGACATTAAAATAAGTTGAATTAAAGAAAGTATAAGTACGGGTTATTTTTATAATTTTTATTGAATTTTCAAAAATAAAATTAAAAACATAGGTTAAGAAATTATTTTCTTGCGACTCACCTTGATAAAAAGCAATTTGTTCAGCGGATGCACGAATATGAATTAATGAGTAACGAAAATTAGCACTGAATTTTTCTTGCATATAATTCAATTTAACTAAATTTTTAAATACTTTAAAAGTAATTGTAGTGCCTACCGTGGAAAATAGTAAGGCTGCCCAAAACATGTATCCTGGAATAACCCAATTAACATAAGGTAAACGGAGCATCCCTGATAATTTCCATAAAATGACACTAAAGGAAATTAAAGTAATCAGCGTTTTCAAAAAACCAATAAATAAATTGATACTCAGTGACGCTAGCTGCCCTAAATCATCAGAAATTCGTTGATCGGGGTTATCGACTTCTTGATTGGAAACAGGCATTAAATAATAAGCTTTCGTCAATAACCACTTTTCTTTATACGCTTTAACTAACCATCTTTTGTATCGGTTAAATAATAAGGAAGAAAAATATCCAGCATAACCACTGACTAAAATCAATATTATTAAAATCCAAACAAATTGTGTTAATAAACTTATCAGTGCAGTTTTATCGAAAAATTGTAAAGCATCATAAAGTGATTTACTCCAGTAACTTAATTTAACCGCAAAAGCAATTTGGGTCATTTCACAAAGAATAGTTAAAATTAATAATCCGAGTGCTAAGTATTTTTCATCTGATAACCAATAAGGTTTTAATAGTTTCCATAAATTAGGAAAAAACGTGCTTTTAAACATAGGGAATCTCTTTAGCTTCTGTGACACTGCCGATTAAATTATTTATATCATGGCTAAGACAGCTTTCACTAATTGGCTAATGCCGTTATTCACTTGAGCAATCGATTTACCTAACATATAAGCGGGAGTACTGACGACTTTATGGGTTTTATCAATGACACACTCAGTAACACTACATTCAATAGGGTTATTCCCCATTGATGTTAATGTTTCCATCGTTTCTTTATCGTTACCAATTGTCATTTTAACGCCAGGCCCATAAATTTTTGCAATTAAAGCAGGGGATATACAAATAAAGCCAATGGGTTTTTTCGCTAAAGCGATTGCTTCGGCAAATTTCAATACAGAAGGTTCTACAACACAAGAGGGACCTTTGATTGCATAATCACAAAGATTAATTGCAGCACCAAACCCCCCAGGGAAAATTAAAGCATGATAATCAGAAGGTTCTGCTTCCGCAGTACTTAAAATATCCCCCCGCGCAATTCTGGCGGATTCGACTAAAACATTTCTCGTTTCTGCAGGTTCTTGATGCCCAACAAAATGATTGATAACGCGTTGTTGTAAAATATCAGGTGCCAAACATTGATATTCAGCATTTGCTTGAGATAAAGCGAGAAGCGTTAAAACACTTTCATGAATTTCACTACCATCATAAACACCACAACCAGATAAAATAACTGCAACTTTTTTCATGCTATTGTTTCCTTTAACGTTAAACTTTTCGTGCTAACTCACTTGCCTTACCAATATAAAGACGTGGCGTTAATGTTTTTAAATATTGCTTTACTGTTTCTGGTAAGTTAGTTTCATCGATAAATTGCATTAGCATGGTTTGATCAACGGATTTGCCCCGTGTTAACGTTTTTAATTTTTCATACGGCATATCACAACCAAAACGCCTCATAACCATTTGTATCGCTTCTGCAATAACAAAGGGATTTTCATTTAAATCTTTTTCCAATTTTTCATTATCAATAGCTAATTTATTTAAACCTTTAAGTAAAGATTGATACGCAATTATCGCATAAGCAATCCCAGTTCCTAAATTACGTAATAATGTTGAATCAGTTAAATCACGCTGCCATCGTGATAAGGGTAAACGGTTAGCTAAACAATCTAATACTGCATTCGCTAATGTTAAATTCCCTTCCGCATTTTCAAAATCAATGGGATTCACTTTATGTGGCATGGTTGAAGAACCCACTTCATGACTAATCGTTTTAAGTTTAAAATAACCCAGTGAAATATAACCCCAAATATCTCGTGAAAAATCAATTAAAATAGTATTGAAACGAATAATGGCGTGACAATATTCCGCAATATAATCATGAGGTTCAATTTGAGTGGTATACGGATTAAAAATAAGTCCCAAACTTTCAATAAATTGCTGACTGGTTTCAAGCCAATCTATTTCACTGTAAGCGATATAATGAGCATTATAATTTCCGACAGCTCCATTCATCTTGCCTAAAATTTCAACATTAACAAATTGTGACTGTTGTTTTTTTAAACGTGCCACGACATTGGCAAATTCTTTTCCCATTGTTGTGGGAGAAGCCGGTTGCCCATGCGTTCTTGCCAACATAACGGCATCTGCATTATCAAATGCTAATTGCCTTAAATTCACTATTAATTCATCCATTAAGGGTAAAAGAATTTGTGTGCGAGCGGTTTGTAACATTAATGCATAGGAAAGATTATTAATATCTTCTGATGTACAACCAAAATGGATAAATTCTGCAATATTCGCTAATTCTTCATGATCAGCAATACGTTCTTTAATAAAATACTCTATTGCTTTTACATCATGATTGGTTATTTTCTCAATATTTTTAATTCTTCTTGCATCAGTTTCTTGAAATTTCTCAATGATATTTTCTAAAACATGTTTAGCATGGATACTCAATGCAGGTATTTCATTAATTTGAGGATGTGCAGCTAACATTTCAAGCCAACGTATTTCAATTAATACGCGCATCCGCATTAAACCAAATTCACTAAAAATAGGTTGTAATGCTTGCGTTTTATCAATATACCGTCCATCAATAGGCGATACAGCCATAATTGAATTGAATTCCATTATTATTCCTTTTATCGTTTCTTTAATCGCTTAATAAAGGTTAAATACCTTAATTGTTTTATTTAATAGTAAAAATCATTAAAAAAATTTACGTTAGCTATTTAAATTAATTTTCCTCACCACAATTAATAGAATAATCAGGAAATTGCGCTTTTAAACTTTTACAAGGGTCCTCAGGAACTTCTGTAAAATTAATGGCGATACTATAAATATCCCCCTTCTTAGGCGACACTTGCACTGTTCCTGCCCACGGATTTTTTCCATAATTCGGCGGTAATAAATTCACATTAATTAATTGTTCAATACTAATATTTTCAAAATTTGGATTAGCTGCCCCCCATGAACTAGCCGCACTAATGATGTCACGTACCATAGTAGAGGCTTGGGTTAAACGTTCTTGATATTTAAGAGAGGAATAATACCGTATCGACATTAGCAAAAGCACACTAATAATAGCAATAGATAACATTAATTCTAATAATCCAATTGCTCGCTGACGTTGAAATAAAAAACGAGATTTAAAAAAGTGAGCCATACATAATCCCTTAATCAATAGATAGATGAACCAGAATATAGTCAACTTTATTGCTTTTTGCTATAGGTAAAAACAAAAGTTTATTGAAATTAGTATTGATTATTTTTTTTGTAATTCATAAAGATTAATTTCACTTTTTAATACAGAAATTAAACCATAACTAAAACTCACTAAAACAAGTATCATACAGGGAATGCCATATAAAAGTTCATCCATCCCCCAAAGAAAAGCACTGACTAAACCACCTAAAATACTACCCACCATTAATGCAACGCCACGTTTTAATTGTTTTAAATATAAGAATTTTTTCATGCGGCATGTCAAAATACGTAATTTACGTAATCGTCTATTAAAATAATGGATATTTGATTTTTTATTTTGTTGTTTATCAGTCGTAATAATTCCATTATATTTTATTGATAACAAAGGATTCGATTGTGTAAGAAAATAATTCGCTTTAGTTTTAGCCAGCGCAATATAAAATTTAGCCCGTTGTGCTAATAAATTTTTATCATGGGGATTTGTTGAAATACTCGATAGGGATTTTAAAAAAATATGCTCTTTTGCAATTAAATATCCATTTAATATCAATAATTCTCGACTCCCGATTTGAGGAGAGAGTCTATTCTCATCCATTGCATCAACCATGAGTGCTCCTCGCTTAACAAAAATATATAAGAAGCAATATTTATGCCTCTATTAACTAAATATTTTTTGTCACTCATTCTTCACGGCAAAAATAAATAACCACTTATTAAATATAAGTGATATAGCAAAAATCACATAGATGCTAACAAAGCTCTCTTAACACTTTTTCAGTTATATCGGTTAAATCTTGTGGT
>CBCSKA010000015.1:0-386 GCA_965140885.1 Legionellaceae bacterium
TTATAACGATTATGTTCTTAGCAATATTTATCCATTCATTAATATTATTTAAGTTTTTTAAATCTTTTTCACTGATTGATTTTCTATCATGTTCAGAAACATCTTTAACTTTAGGTTTATTTCTACGATACATATAATCTTGAAGCATCCATTTAGTTTCTAAGGATTTTTTATGCACTTCAATACTAGAATCTTTCTTGATTCTTTTAACTATTCTCGTATCCAAATTAACTAATTTTAATTGATTTTGAGTAAAATTTGGGCTTTCAGGTTTAGTTTCACCAAGGCGAAATAATATTCCCTTCAAATTACTCAACTCCATTTCTTCAAAAATTTTATCACCAAAATATTTTTCAGTGCCAAATATCATATCTGCGACTCGTAGC
>CBCSKA010000015.1:396-44579 GCA_965140885.1 Legionellaceae bacterium
TGCTAATATTATAAAGAATTTCCTCAGTAGGTTTTCCTTGTTTTTTCAATAACTCTCCATGAAGCAAACGAAATCCAATTTGCTGCAAAATAGATCCCATAATAACTTGTTTTCTATTTATTGAAACATTGTTCTGAGATTGTATCCATTGGACAACATGATAAGGAGCTGAACGATTAACATACGCTTCGTTAGCAAATAAATTAGCTTTTATTTGAGCTTCTTGTTGTTCATTAATTAATTGAGATAGCCTTTCAATATTTTCTGTCAGTTTTTTTCTTATGGTTGTTGCTTCAATTTTTTTGCTTTTAAGTAAAAGAAGTTGTTGTTCATACAGTTCTGAAATTATTCCGTTTTCACAACCACCAGCTAAAAATTGACAAGCTTTACCAGAAAGTAATATTGAATCGCTATTTTTTTTAAGTTCTTCTAAATTATCTTTTATCTTTAAATTAAATTCCGTTATTTCATGGCGAATTTTTGCTAATTTTACAATATGATCGGCATAAATTTTATTCAAAGCAATAACTTCTTTGTCTCTATCATATGTATCTTCTTTTAATACTAAATCAAGTTGTCCTTTTTTATAAGAAAAATATTCTGCAACTAAAATAAAAACACTATTTATATTTTCAATAAAAGCTTCTTTAGATATAGCTTCATTGTCTATATTATCCCACTCGGTAATTAGTGATTCTTTAAAAGAGTCCCACTCTTCATTTATTTCTGCAACTGAATAATATTCTCTCAAAGAAAACAAGCTTGCTGCTAATTCTTGCTGTTGTTTCTTTGCTTTATATGGATTAAAGGATTCCTTCCAATTTTTGTATATATTTTTTAGTTCTTGATCAAAATCAATATCAAACTCTTTGAACTTTGGATATCCATCGGCATGAGTAAAACCATCGCTATACACATTTGAATCGCGGCTTTCGCCTGAACTCATCCCAATATTATCTTCATTCAATTTATTAAAATAATAAATAATCGATGCTTGTACTAATAAAGAATGATCGTGATCGTCTTTTTTATTAATCCAATCTTCAGGAAAAATAGCATCATCTAGTTTTATTTTTTCTATATCTGTTACTTCAATAGTAGTATCTATATCAGAAGTCAAATCTCGACTGCCGGGTGCTTTAACTAAAATTTTGGCATGAGGTAAATTTTTATTTTCTCCACGTAGACTAGAGATAGGTGAATTATAGATATTAAATTTATAATATATTAGCTTAAACTCAGTACCATCATCTTTTAGATCTCCTGTTGATTCTTGGCTTATACCATAACTTTCTTCTGGAAATAAATTCGAGATAGACTTTCTGTAGTAGAGCTCGTCTAATTCTTCACGCTTCCTAATTAATTTTTCTACTATCTCTTTAGCATCAAATTTACCAGCGTTAGATAAATCTTCTTTTAAAAGACAAAGTTTTTTTATTTCAGACCATGAACATTTTTTGATAGCTAAACCTTTAAATAAATCTTCAGCTTTGTTATTACGTTTTAGAGTTTCTTGAAGTGTTTCCATAGAGAAAGATGGCATTTTAACTCCTTGTATATGTAAAATATCGAAAGTAGACTCATTCATTTTTAGTGATGAAGCATTTTCTGACACGGCTAAATTTTGTTCATTAAAATTTTCCAAAAAAGAATAAACTTGCTCAAAAACAATTTTTAAACTGATGTTTTCCCCAATCAGTGTTGTTTTAGCTAAGAAGTTATTATTTTTTTTAACAAGATATAGCCAATAATCCATATTATTTTTTTCAAAATAATTTTTTAATGCTTCAAAAGCATTATCAAAATTATGAAAAATTGAATTGTATTTCAAAAAATTCAAGATGTAAAAAAGTATTTCTCCAACTTTAGGATGTTCATAATTACAATTTTCATATAATACTTTAATAGAATCTAAAGATTTTATAAATGCGTTTGCAGCGCTCTTATATTCTTTATTTTTTTCTAAGGTACGTGCCTCAATCAGATACCAAAGAGCTTCGTATATCCTATAACGAGGACTAATTTCAATTAATGGGTTAATTAAATCTTCTATAGAAGGAAGATTTAATTTAGTTTGTGAAATACAATCACCTTGAGCTAACAAATCACATTTATACGTAAAATAAAAAAATAGCCTTAGATATTCACTTTTATTATCATCTTGAGATTCATTCCACAGTGATTCCATTTCTTTTTCTAATTTAGAAAAATCCTGTTGAATATGTTCATAATTTCCATGTAAATTATTAGCCAAAATCTTATATAATCTTATTTGGTTCCAATATATTTCATTATTATATTTTTTAGGATCTAGCCTTAATAAGATAGAATCGCAGTACTCCATAAGCTCATCATATTTATGCATAAATAACAAACAAATAAGAAACCAACGCTCAGTTTCTTTTACATCTAATAAATCTTTATTACGATTGTGGCCCGTTCTATATCTTTTATAACGAATACATAAGGCTTTATTAAATATTTCTTTTGCCTTTTCATAGTCCCCCAAAAAAAGATAATATCTTCCTTGTAAATCATATGCATCCGCTAAATCAGGTTGCATACTGTATTCTCCATATAAAAGTTTTAAGCTATCAACCGCATTATCAAATAACTTATTATCTATTTTTGAAAAATCATTATCTTTTTTAATTTTACGATATTCTAATTTTGCTTTAATAAAATTAGAATATTGATTCTCTTCTTTGTCGTCTTGACTAATATCATTTATATTTTGGTAATATGATTCAAAATCAATAGAAGAATATTTATTCCACGCCGTATATTCCTTTCCAAAAATTTCTATAGCCTTATCATATAAATTTTTTGACTTTTCATTTTTATTTTGATGCCAGTAAATTTTGGCAAGCTCTAATTGTGTGCAAGCAAATAAAAACTGAATTTTTTCATTAGATGTATTATTTTTAGTTTTAGTAGATAAATCTACTGACAATTCTTCAAGAGATTCATTGACTTTTTCGCGATTAATAGCGTATCTATTAATATAAGTTAAAAAATCACTATATTGTTTTATAAATTCATTGTTTGTTTTAAATGCAACGCATTTATTATTTAGATATACTGCTAATTGAAATTGCCCAAGTAAAAAATAAGCATGACTTAATACTAAACAAAACTCAGCTTGTTCTTCTTTTATTTCAGAAAAAGAATACTTATTTAATCCATTAACAACAGTTCGAGGTTTACAATTTTGATACCATTCAATAAGAATTTCATTATTTATATCTAAGGCTATATTTAATGTGTTATCTTCGCTTTTATCAAAAGTTATTTTTTCTAAATTTTTTCCAAAGATAGATTTATAATTTTTTATATTCTTATCAATAAGAATGCCATGTTTATGTGCCAATTTTAAATAATGAAAAATTAAATTGTTTTTATTCCTTTTGTCTATTTTTATTTTTTTTTGATTTATAATGGAAAAAAGTAAATCCATATATCTTTGGGCAAAGCTTTGTCCTAAATTAATTTTATCTGAATATTTATGGCGAGTAAGAATATATATCCAAGCGGGGTGCCATGAAATTATATTTTCCTTTTTTATTTCATCACTAAATATATTAAGTTTATTTTTTGCTTCAAATGTATAATTCTCATCATTAAAGTATTGTCCAAGCAAAGCATAAATTTTCGATAAAGCTAAACTAACGCTTAACTTATCATATTTAGATAACCCAGCTACCCCTATGCTTTCTTCGTACATATCTTTTGATTTAATAAGATGATCTAACCCTTCTCCCTTATCTTTAGATGTTGCGAATAAATTTTCACCCAAACAATGATAATACCATGCACAACGAATTTTTAATTGTAAATGATCGGGATGTTTTATAGGTTCCTTTGTCAATGGGTGAATGGTTTCAAGCAAATCATCAGCGCATCCATAATAATAATGGGATTTATCATAGACATCTTGAGCGGATTTATCATCGACATCTTGAGCAATATAAAGATCACCTAAATTCCAATATATAAGCAAGGTTTCGGGATGTTTTTGAGGAAAAAGCTTAATAATTTTCGATAAACATTCTTTAAGTAACTCTTCTGCTTCTTTATATTCATTACAATTAAGTAATATAACGGCTTTTAAACGTATTAATCTTATGTAATTTAAATGCTCTTTTGTTTGATCTTCTTCATTACATAATATATTAAAACTCTCAATTGCTTGAGTAATATCACCTTTAGCTTTATTTAAATCTCCTTTTAAATAAGAAAATTTTGCCTTAGTATAATAATTAGAACTTTTGTCTAAGTTAGCGCTTTCTTTATATGTATCTATATCAAAAATATTCTTTTCAGCTTGTTTATATTCACCTTGTGACATATATATTCTTGCTAGACAATGCTTTGTTATTTGTATTTCTTGTATACAATCAATCTTTTTATTGAGTTTTACATAAATTTCTTGGTAAACATTTTTTTGGATATGAAGAATTTCTTCAAATAGCTTTTCTGCTTTTTTATATTGTCCTTTATGAAAAAAAATATTAGCTAGCTCATGCAAAGATAAGAGCGCTTTAGCATCCTTATTTTCGTTAAAGCTTCTTAATGCTTTTGAAATTAAATTTTCATTAGATGAATCATATTCATAACTTAAGTTGTCAAAATCTTTACTGCCAGAAAGCCATAACTTTAGCTTTATTGCTTCAAAAAACAAATCTTCTGCTAATTTGTATTTACCTTGTTTATAATTATTTAAACCTAAGTAATGTAAAATTCTAGGAGAATAAGGACTATAAATTCTTTTATAGGAAACATAAGGGCATATTTCAGTTGGGTACTGACAAATCTCAATCTTTTTATTAAAAGCTATTTCCTCTAAAAACTTATAAGATTCTATAAGTTTTTTTTCTGCTTCATTATGTTTGCCTTGCTTGATAAAAGTACGCGCATGATAAATTTTAAGTTCAAGCTCATCTGCATCATAAGAAATAAAATTAGCTTGATCTTTCAGCATTTCTTCAATTTTCTGTTGCGCAGGGTTTAAACGTTGACGATAAAAATTATTTTTTGCTCGTAATATTTCAGAACGAACTAGTAGTTTATGATGATTATTGTTATAGCTTTTATAAGATTGACAAGATTTTTCAAAACAAGCATCAGCTTTATCAAAGCTTCCTACTAATCGATATAATTCACCTAATAAAAGGTTTATATTAGCTAGGTTAAAATGATATGCAACACCTTTATATTGTTCATATAAATTAGTTTTTGCTTCTATTAAACATTCATAAGATTCTTTATATTTGTTTTGTGCTAAATAATATTCCCCAAAAAACATCTGAGTTACAGCAATCTCTACTTTTGCTCTATGTACTAAAAAATTATACTTTTCTACGCCTTGCTTTTTATTTAGCTCCTTGAAATAATCATTTTTAGATTTGAGCGCATTTTCAAATTGTGTTTTAGCTAATTCTGAATTATTGCTTCTTTGAGTTACAGATAAATAGGAACTATCTTCAGATGATTTAAGATTTTCTTTGTATTTTCTTGTATATACAGTCGCTAATAAACTTTCAAATATTCCTACAAGGAAATTTCTTTCTTGATTATATGTTTCACTTTGTAAATATTTATATAATAAAGAGCCGGTCTTTCCCGCTCCTTTTGTAAAAACTTCTTTTGCATTTTCTGTCTCATTTAAATGAAATATAATCATGCCATATAAAGCATAAAAATAACCAGTTTCAAGGCTTACAAAACAATATAAATGCTCATTTTCTACTAATTCCTTATATGGTTTTTCTATTACTCTTTTTGCTGCTTCATACATACCCTTCTGATGATAAATATAGCTAGTATACCAAAGTACTTTGTACCAATTTTTCTTTGAAGTATTATCTAAATAAATTATGCTTATCTTTTTTTTATCTGATAAAACAATTAATTCTTCAACATGACATATCACTTTTTCAATTTCTTGTATTTTCGCGTGAGGTGAAAAAGTAAATTCTTGCGCATAATCAAATGTAACTTTTTTATCAAGCGTACCATTAAATAAATCACGAAGTTTAAAATAAAGATCGTTAATTAAATATTCTAATAAAATTTTTTCAGAAATATTTTTATCCTTTTTACCTTTTATGACACTTCGTAATCTTTCTTTAATGATATGATGCACACTAATATAACTTTCATAGCACTCAGATTTTTCTGTTAATCCATACGCACATAAAATTTCATAACTATCTTCTGATATACCTTTAATGACTAATAAACTTTCATTGAAACACCCTCCATAACCATAAGTAATATAAGAAAGAAGATGCTTAAATATAATTTCATAATTTTGTTCACAAGTACTTTTAATCTTTTCGTAAAAAGCATCTAAAACTATAGAAATAAGATTATCTGTATTACTTATATATTGTGCTTTTTGATACATAAGCTTGGATAATAGATTTTGAACAATTTTATCTTTATCATGTAATTGTGATTCACTCTTATTTTTAGAATAGGTATAAAAGAGTTTTAATAAAATAGGCCAACCATTTAATTTAGTATGTATTAGTTTTGCTTGTTCTTCGGTTATTAAATATGAATCAGTGATATTAGAATTATTCTGTTTCTCAAGCTCTTCAAAAAAGGAAACTGTATTATTTTGGGTGAAATTCGTTGTTTTTATAATTCGAGAGTCAATTTTCTTAATTTTTAAATTATGCCATTCACTTGTATTTACATTTTGGCTAATGATAATGAAATTGTGTATTTCTGTTGGTAGCAATTCATTTAATAATTCTGGTCTCATTACGTTTTCAAAAATAATTAATTTTTTTTGAAAACTTGATTTATAGAATTTATCTAATTCTTGCTTTGCTATATCAAATGTGTCACATCTTATATTAAAAACATTACCCATCAAGTCCGCAATTAAATTACTATTGGGTTCTGTAATATGAGTAAAATCAAGCCAATAGATATTGCCTGGATATTCCACATTGATTTTTTTTTGCAGGATATATTTAGTAATTAAAGTAGTTTTACCTGTACCCGATTTTCCTAAAATTATTGCAGAACCAGATTTTTTAAGTTTTTCGTTCACATCCGCTAATAATTCTATTGACTCATTTTTTACATTAATAAATACGGGCACTTCAATAATTTCGGAAACAATTTGTTCCTTTGAAAATTTTGCGTAACCGGAAATTTTTAACTTTTCTTTATCTAAATTGTTATCTGGCATTTAAATTTATAAAATCCTTCATATTATTCAATATATAATTGTAGTGCTTTTTATAACTATTTTTTTCAGTATTACAATATATATTTTTCAAATTATCCTATATAACGTTATCTTAAATAAATGATATAAAAATCTAGAAGTTAATTAACTCTTCCAAACTGAGTAAATAATTAACGTTGTTTTATTTAATAAGTTTCTTTACTCAAAAAACCCGTTAAAATCGTTGCTTTTTATCTTGCTTTTTCGCGGTCTCAAAATGGACCGTTTTCTTTACAGGTAATTCGGATGAAAGAAACTAAAATTATTTTGAAATTTTAAATTGCTTGTTGTGTTTGAATTAAACCGTAGACAAAATTGCAACTTACTAATGGTTACTTTCAGAGGAAAGCCGCTTGAACCTATGGCTTTCTCAAAAAAAGTTCTTGCGGTAGGTTCATCTCGTTTTTCAGATAGCATAAAATCGATTGTATGTCCTTCTTTATCAACTGCACGGTGAATCACTACCGCCTTGAGGCGGTAGTGATTCACGATGGAAATGACAAATCATTAGGCGAAATGTTCGGTGCTTTTTTAAGACAAGAGGCAGAAACGGCTATTGAGTCCATACAAGGCGCAGCAAAAAAAATGATGAGTGGTTTTATGGATGCTGTTCGTTTTGTGGGAGGTATTTTAACATCGGCCGCTAAAAGTATAGGCTCAGCAATAGGTCTTACTAGCGTTTCAAAAGATTTTTTTAAAGAAGATTTTAGTAAAGAGCCAGAAGTTAAAGAAACTCAACAGGGAAAAAGGGATATCGAGCTTGCTGACGTTAGAGAAACTGCTCCAGCAAGAGTTATTAAAATTAGCGGAGAGCATTTAGAACAAAAAGCGGGCAATGAAGAAAAGAGCAGCGTTAGCGTGGCTGCAAAAAAATGGGGTAGTAACAGACCAAAAAGTGATTTTCAAGATAAAGTTAAATATCGCAGCAATAACCTTGGAGAGGTTGCAGAGCACGCCGCAGCTAATAAAAACAGAGGTAATACTGAATCAACTATAGAAAAAACTGAGAACCAGGTTGCTCACCATACTTGATACAGTTGCCTTTGTCTTTAAAATAGCAAAATGTTTATTTTGGGGCAAATAAAGAGCTGTATCAGTAAATTTTGAGGTTGCCTAAAAATGCATTTTTTGAAGTAGTTTTTTTGTCGAATGACAAGTTAAATCTAACGTAAGAGGGGTGATTGATACCCGCTTATTGGCGATGGCATAAAAATCTGTTCCAATGCCATCATCTTTTTTTTCTCCAGGCAAGCCCACCCAGTAAATTTCGTTACCCCGAATATCCCTTTCTGCTAGCATTCTTTCAGCTGTATGATGTTTTCCAAGGCGAGTTATTTCATAACCTTGAAGTTGTCCAAATAGCACATCTGGCACATTGACATTTAAAATAGTTTGAGGTGGAAGCGGATTTTCAAGTAATTCACTAATAAGGCGTTTTGCAATTAGGGCTGCTGTTTTATAGTGCGTAAAGTTTTTATAATCTTGGCCTGCGAGTGAAATGGCGATAGCGGGCAACCCTAAACGACAACCTTCCATGGCGGCCGCGACAGTTCCTGAGTGCATCACAATTTCCGCAAGATTAGCGCCGGCATTAATGCCTGAAATAACCGCATCAAAGGTGTCTGGATATAAGCCGTTAATCGCTAGGTGAACACAATCCGTTGGCGTTCCTTGAACACTGATAGCACCATTTTCTAGGGTTTTGTAACGAAGGGGGTTTTTAAGGGTTAACGAATTTCCCGCGCCACTGCAATTTCTATCGGGCGCTACAATGGCAATCTCCGCGATAGAAGAAAGTGTTTCAGCTAAAATCGCTAACCCGGGAGCCAATACCCCATCATCGTTACTGAGCAATAATTTCATAACCACTCAAAAAGGGATATCGTCGTCAAAATTTGGCATTTGCATTTCTTTAGGCTGTGGCATGCTGGAGGGTTGCGCAGGAGTAAAACTTTCACGCGCGCTATTTTGATTAGGGCTATCCAGCATTTGCATTTCATCGGCAATGATTTCGGTCGTATAACGGTCTTGTCCGTCTTTATCTTGCCATTTATTGGTGCGTATAGCGCCTTCTACGTAGACTTTAGAGCCTTTCTTAAGGTATTGGCCTGCAATTTCCCCTAAGCGATTAAAAAACACCACCCGATGCCATTCTGTGCGTTCTTGTTTTTCGCCGGTTTTTTTATCTGTCCAGGTATCAGACGTAGCGAGTCTCACCGTAGTGACAGTACTGCCTGCTGGGGTTGCGCGAACTTCAGGCTCTGCGCCTAGATTGCCGATAAGAATAACTTTATTAATACCACGAGCCATACGATTTCCTTTTGAATGAATTACTTAACAGCGTCTTTTAGTTTTTTACCGGGGGTAAAGTAGGGGACTTTAGCTTCGGGGATATGTAAAGCTTCACCTGTTTTAGGGTTACGTCCTGTACGAGCGGCGCGAGTTTTAACACCAAATTGACCAAAGCCCACAAACGTAATGGTTTGTCCTTCAGTAAGAGCAGATTCAATTAAACCTATAACCGCATTTAAGGATTCTTCGGCTTTGGTTTGAGGAAGGGATAATTTTTCAGCGAGTGATTTTACAAAATCTTGTTTGTGCATAGTTTTTCCAAATATTAAGAAATAAGTTTCCAGGGTGAATTGTATTGATTAGGAATAACGCCGTTATTTTTGCAGGTTGCCAAGTAAACATCAATGCATTGTTCAAAAGAACATTTAATGGCCTCAGGTGAACGACCTTGGGTGATAATAGTATCGGTTGAGTTAATGACCTTGGCGACATAACAGGCGTCTTCTTCGTTGAAATCATACTGCGCAATAAATCCTTTATATTCGATACTGTTTTGCATAAGGTCCTCAATCGATTTTATTTTCACTTATTTTGTGTTAAAAAACATTCCTAATCTGTGCTATAATTGTAGCACGATGCATGGGTTATTGAAAGAAATAATGAGGTATAAATTGCGCTCATTCTACTGGGAAAACAAAGACAAGAATCGCTACTATTTAATTGAAATAAAGCGCGATTTATTTCAAGACTTAGTGTTGATTAAAACCAACGGGCGAATCGGTTCAAATTTAGGGCAAACTCGTCAAAGCATCTATGAAAAAGATGAGGATGCTTTAGGCGAAGTGGAACGAATAAAGAAAGTGAGAAAGCAACGCGGCTATGAGCTTAAAGATACGCTTGAAGACCCGCGGTTCTAGTTAATTGTCGCGTGAATTGTGGTATTGTATAATGCGATATTGGTTTACTATCCAAACGTCTCATTCTAATTATAGCTATAGTGTTTTAAGGACGAAAGCAAAAGAGAATTAATCTTCATCATCGAAGAAGCCTAAGTGCCATTTAAATTTCGAACCGCATTCGCGCTTTTCCCACTCTCTGCCTTAATGCCAGAGAGTAGCTTTTGCGTTAAAATAGGGTAGGAAATAACCTCTTGATTGCGGTATTCAGTACAGACATCATTAATGCTAAACAACATTAGAATTAAAGACTATTCTTGCTTATCAAACTTCTTCCATTCTTTGTCTTTTTTAAAAACAAGCTCAGCCGCTTTATCGATAAAATCATCGATATTGTTTAGGTTCGCCCATTTGGCATATTTTTCCATTTTTTTAATTAAGCTTGTTTTTACATAAATGCGTATTTGTTCTTTAGCATCTTTTTCACTAGGTTTTAGTAATGACATAAAGCTTCCTAAATAAGTTTGAAAATAAAAGTATTTTAAATCAATTATAAAATATAAACAAATGGTTTGGCTAAAAAACAAGACAATATAAACTATTATGCGATAATCACAAGAGAGGACTCGATTACTAAACAAATAGCAGCGTAGCTGGTATTTTGTCACCACACCTGACGCAACTTGAATTGCAAAATAAAAAACAATATAAAACAATACGTTACTTTCAGATTAATCGAGAATAAAATCCTAATACTTTCACTATTGTGTTAAAAATAGGTTATTTCAACAAGTTTTAAAAAACGTTAAAAAAATACACAATTGAGTATTTGAGAGAAAAAGCTAAAAATTACCAATTCACTATTGAGAATATTTAGTGAATTTTTCAAGTTTTTACATTCACGAAAGTGAATAAGTGACTTTTAGAAACAGTCAGAATACGATATAGTTCAAAACATTCAAATTTCACCAATTTTTTGTATAAACACCAATAAGAGGATACTGATGGAAAAAGAAATGAGTTCTTTTCATGCAAGAGTTGATAAAGATTTTTACAATATAATTCTAAAAAAAGCAAAAGAAAGAAATATCAAAGTAACGCGATATATACGAATGCTTTTAGAGCGTGGTTTAGTGGTTGATGAATATTATCATGGCGAAAGAGATTCATTAGAAATACCCAATGTAGGTTCTCAATCCTTGATTAAAGCAATAGCAAATTTAAGTGCTGAAACAACCATGTTAGCAAGACTTATCTACCGAAACCAATTTGAAGATAGCGATGATTTTATAGATGAAATCAATAAAGTCTATAAAAAATCACAGCGATTATTAGAAGAATCTATATCAATGGAAAAAGAATAAGTAATTTATCAAATAAATAAAAAAAGGAACAAGTTTATGGGAAAGAATTTTGATATATGTAAAGAAATAAAAAAAGTTAATGTTAATGGAAAAAATAAGGAATTATCCAATTTCTTTAAAGATAATATCAGTAATAAAAATATAACAATTACAGAAATTTTTGAATATGCAAAAAACAAACAATATCATTTAATTGATGCGAAATTAATTAATGAGATAGGGGTTTTTATTAGCGGCCTAGATTCCAATTATGAAGACAAAAACATGTGGATTAATTTATGTGAAATTGCTGCAAAAAAAGATTCAATCCATGCAAATGAAAGTTGCGCACTTTATTATATTGATGAATTCAATTATGGAGTGGTTGATATAATAAAATCATTAAAGTATGCAAACAAAATGATGGAGTTAAGTAAAAATAGTAATGAATTTAAGTTAACTTATGCAAAAGTATTATTTAATAATAACTTTCAAGAGTTTTCTGAAATATTAATGCAGTATTTCGATTATAAGTATAAATTATATTGTAACGGAATAGATGTGTATTCTGATTTATATAATGCTGGTATTTTTGCACAAAATAGTATTGGTTATTTATTAAATAGTATTGGGAATATAGATAATAAAACTATAGAGAATTTTATAAAAATATTATCATATTTCAAAACGGATTATAATCAATTACTCATAAATAATTTGAATAACACTAAAATTTTTAATTCAAATAAAAATCTATCTGATTATTATAAAAAGATTATTAAAGATAATTTAAATAAAACATTTTTATCTTCGATAATGCTTCAAAAAGAACAAGAAAATTCAAGTACACTGTTATTTACTGAATTCAATCAAGACTGCAATTTAGTATTATCTGATAATTTTATATTACCGTCACAAGTAAAAAAACATTGGAAAAAAGACGCCGAATGGTTTTATTCAGTAAAAAAAAGTGAAATTAACAATGAATTTAAAATGCATGATGAAAAACTAGATAAGTTAATAAACGAAAAGCTAGCTGAGATTGAGGCTATAAAAGAAACCGGCGTTAAAGAAAAATTATTTGAAAATGAAATAGCATTAAAACAACTTTATAACGCAAGAGAAAATTTAAAGCAAAAGCATTATGAATTAACTCCTGAATACCGAAAAAAATACCGTCGCTATGCTGCGGAACGTAATTTTTTTAATCCTACTCGTAATCGTTCGAACAAGAAAGAATCGCTGATAAATCTGACAGAAGATATCATTGAACAGCGGTTTAATTATGCCGCTAATAATTCAATTAAACCTGTAAATTTAGCAGGAAAAAGTTCCCGTTTATTTATAACTGCTGAGCGCGTTTTTCAGGAAACGGTTAATGATTTATTGCCTGGGCAAAGTATGTCCTGTATTCCTACTATGAGGCAACAATCATGGAGTTATGGTAATGGTTCAAATAATTACGGACCTATTGAAAAATACAAAGTTAATGAGACTGAAATAAAGGCAGAACACCGAACAAACCCAAAACCTCAACGCTTGGGTGATAGCTTTTTACCTGACCATGGAACATATGATGGCGATATTTACCCATTACTAAGAAAACTTTCACAAGGCGATTCAGAGAAAGAAAAAATAATTGCCACTTATTTTTTACGTTATGGTAAAACGCATCAGGGTATTTCCCTTGAAGAAGTTCAAGCATTGCTGGCCGATGCAACCGAAGAGGATGTGCATCGTTTTAATCGTATCTGTTTTTTAATTATGGAAAAAGAGCAGGGGCAATGGCACTTAGCAGCAGATCCTCGCTTTCATCTTGGTATGTCTGTTTCCCAAGCTAGATGCTTAATTTTATTGGAAAAAGGTCATTTATCGCTTGAAGATGTATTTAAAAATAATGTTTTATTTGGCGTTTACTCTAAGACACAGATTAATAATTATCCCGAAAAAGTCGCTGAAGCTTGTAGATATATTGATGTCTTATATCTTGAATATTTAAAAACAAAAAATTCGCATGAATATCTTTCTTTTTTCAAAAAAAATATCAAGGAGAATCACACTCTTGTTTTAACTCGTAAACAGGCACATGAAGATTTAAAGTACGTTTATGGGGGTGAAAGCGATACTGATAGCGAAGGGTATGATTCGGATTTATCGTTATCTTAAAGACGGGAATTTTGAGTCTAGAAAACGGCTTTTTTTGGATTCTATCTGTCAAATTGAATGTGTAGTGCTGGCTTGAGCACTACACGCTTTTTTAAAAAAATCAGTTGCATTTTTGGGTAAAAAAGTGAATTTCACTCATTTCATGTATTCAGAAAAATAAAATTATAAACTCTTTGAAAGCAAGTAGCTTTTTTCTGTAACAGAAGGTTGAGAATAGTTTTCCAATTTATTTTCGCTTACGAATACGTTATTTAACTTAATTATTTCATTAAAATCATTTATTCCTTTGTTTGCTTCATTTGATTTTATTAATATTTGACATTCCTTAGTATTTATAAACGAACTAAACGTAACGGGTCTTGAGCTATCAGGATCTGTTTTTCTTGTTTTTTCAATTATGGCTAACATTTTTCTGATGTCATCAAAATCGTTTTTATTTTCAAAGTAAAGCTTTAGCATTTTGTTAGCTGTTAATTCTATCGTTTGAATTTTGTATGCCATACAATTACCCTCAATTAATATAATTTATAAACCGAATCAATAATATCATCTTGGTTTTCTACCTTCAAATCGATATTAGAAAAAGGGCTATTTATTTCTGCTTCTCGTCTTTCTTTAACACTATTTAGGCTGTCATTAACTTGATAAAAATAGTATTTATTAGCTTTATCGCATAAGGGTGTTTCATTATCGTTCGTGTATTCGCTTGTACCATTTTTTATAATCCGATGTTTTGGCGCATCGTTATTTGGTTTTATTTTTTCTTCCTCAAGTTTTTTTTGCATTTCAAGAAGCATGGTTTTACAAGTTGTTAATTCGTTCTCAGTAAAATAAATAACAATTTCTTTACCAGGAACTTTTTCATTATTAGAGCAGTTTTGACTCACTTTAAAACTGCTAATTTTATGCTTTACTAAGCAAGGCATAATAATTTCATCCCAAACTTTCTCGAGATTTTCAGAATTTTTCCCTCGGTCTATCGAAACATGAATTTTCCAACCAGCATAATTACATGATTTACTGTTCTTTGAATCCACATGGGCATACCCATCATCTTCAACGGTAATAATGTAATTATGCAAGCTTTTACCATATAAATCGATATACTTTAAATTAGATATATCATCGTCAATAAAGTCTTCATCGAACGGTAGCTCATTATCAGCTTCATCAGACCAGGCATTTTCTTCAAAACCGGACATTCCTCTATTATTGTATGGATTTTCGTCACTAAAAACTTTGCTTTTAACAAAATTAATCATGCTTTTACAGCATTCAGAACACCCGAATAGTAAAATAGGCATATAAATCTCCTTGTTTTTATCTTTATAATGTAAATATAGCTTATGGTTAAGTTGTTACAAGTTTTTATCTTTATTTGTAAAAGAAAAGTTTTTTCATAACTCTATTTCTTGCGATTTAATTTTGAATTTTTGTACAACAACTGTTTTTTCTTTTTCCTTTGTTAGAAGATCGTATAAATCAATATGAACCGCTGCCTGTTGTTTATGATGAAGAGCATGCTGCTTCTGGTATTCTTTAAAGTTAAGTGCTATTTCTTTTGTTGGTTGATAAGGGATAGACTCGTTTATTTTTGCTCTAATCGCATTAATTCCCTCTTGTTTTAACACATCATTGTAATCTGTTTTAACGGTATCGGGTTGGTTATAAAATACTGTAATATCCGCGTTTTTAAGTCGTTGCATACCTTTAAAAGCTGTTATTTCGCTCATGCTTTTAGCACCATCATTATCTAAACAAAAAACAGCTGTTTTACTGATTTGTGATTGTGGGATATTAAGAAAATTTGAAACGCCAAGGGTCGCTTTAATATGCGCATCTTTGTTAGCCATTTTAAGGCTCAATCCAGTTTCAATGCCTTCTGCAATTAAAGTAGGGCTGTCTTTAGATTTACCTTCTTGTATTGTGACGATAGCGCCTTTTATAGGACCTGTAATGCGTTTATTGGATTCAATATTCGCTTTATTGTGTGTTTCTCTATCAAGGAAAATAGTTTGAACGGCTTGTGTTTTTCCTTTTTCATTTTTGGCAATCACAAGAAGCGCTGGTAAATGTTTACCGACTTCGGGCACATAAATACTAGGATGATAACGTAAACTTTCGGGTAATTGGCAGGTGATACCTCGTTGTTTTCGTAAGTACATCTCACCTAAAGTTCCATGAATTATCATGGATTCTCGTTCGAGCTTATTGGCAAGGGCTATGCGTTTTTTCTGGTGTTCGGTAAATCCCAGGTTTTTTATACTTATTTTAGTCTTTTTACTTTTACTAACACTCTCATTTTCACGTGGCATAAAACCGACTAGCCTTGCGGCATATTCAGCCGTTTTTAAAAAGTCTTTCTTAGGATGATGCCCTAAGTTTTTACCAATAAGGTTAAAAAGATTACTGCCTTCGCCTGTCTGAAAATCGTACCAAGAACCCCTTTTTTCACCTTTCAGGGTGACAATAAGACTCCCTTTTTGACTACCATATCGGTATCCTGTTGAAACGATTTTATCCGGTTTTCCTAAAAGACTTTCAACAACCACTTCGGCATTTTCAATTAATCTTGATTGAAGGCTTCCCATATCGTAATGTGTATTGTTTTTCGTGGGTTTATGGGCAACCTGTTTATCCTTATTTTCAATTACTTTACTTTTTATGTTTCTATGTTTTGCAAAATCATAATCGATGATTTCTACCGCACTTTTTTTCTCACCAGAGGCATTTTTAAGTTTTTCGATTAACGCTTTTTTATTATCCGTGTATAAAGTCACGGTTAATTTAGGACGGGTAATGGAAACCAAAAAGTTTTGCTGATTCGCTAAATAAGGATTCGTGCTTTCTTGATGAATGATGACTTCTTGCTTAGTTTTCCCCTGTGCAATATGCGCTGTCATCGCATAGGCATGGTCAATATGCTGATTTTTAGCCTCTTTCGTATCCCATTGGATAATCTCGTCTTTTTTACCTTCTTTTGTTAAGGTTAATACGCCATCATTAGAAATGTCGCTAACTTTTGCCATTTTGTTTGCAAAAATGTCGCGGGCCTTATCTGTTTGGGTAAAACGAAGGGTATCGCCTATGGCAACATCTCGACCTTGTTTTTCATAGACTTCCACAAGGTTATAATTGTTGATTGAAGTAGGATGCCACGCAATTGTGTTATTTTCGTTATCTTTAAGCATTAAAAGGTTGTGCTTGGTATTAACACTGGTAACTTCCCAATACGTATTTTTAGCAACCGATAAATTTTGTAGTGAGCGATTAAAGCGAACCACATCATTTATCTCATAATTGCTGGCGCGAGAACGTTCTATCGCCGTCATATTTTTAGAAACAAGGACATTGATTCCATTATCATCTCCTTTTAATTGTCCTTCTTCACGTAACCCTTCTCGAATGAGGGCATTTACAACCACTCTATCGGCATTAGCAGGGGTGACAATCAGTGTTTTTTCTCTTCTTTTATCATCCCTTGCTAAATAATCTTCGGCTAATAAGGCTAATCGGTCATTTTTATTATCAATTTCCAAAATACCAAGGGGATTACTTTTTGTGGGTTTTAAGGATTCGGGTAATGTTGAATGTGTTTTATGTTTTTCAAGTAATTCAAACGTTTTATCAAAGGCTTTGTCATACATGGCATTAACTGAATCAAGCAATAACGGATTTTCGGCTTGTCGCTTAATGTCTTTCATGTAAGCGATAGTTTCGGTAACATTTTGAACCACTGAAAAGGGTTTTCCCGCTTCCGGCGATGAAAGTTGATGGGTATCGCCAATAGACACTAATTTAATTTTATTTTCTAAACAAAAGGATTGTAAGCGTTCAAATTTTTTATTTGACACCATGGAGGCTTCATCTAACACTATTACGGTTTTTGATAAATCCGGCAACGCATCTTTTTCTTTATCAATGTCCACTAAAAAACTATCTAAGGTTTGTGCCCTTATCCCATTATGACGTAATTCTTCAACCGCAGTGTGACTGGGTGCTAATCCTAATAATGAATAGGCATTTTCCGTGTTTTTAACTGATTTTTGTTCTAAAATAGCTTTTACGGTTTTTAACATGGTGGTTTTACCGGTTCCTGCATAGCCCTGTACTACCACCATGTTATCCGTACTTTGTGTGATTAACTGAACGGCTTCTTTTTGTCCTTTTGATAACGTAGAATCCTGTAATATTGCATTAACGTTTTCCTGGCTTGAAAGTGGGTTTACTTTTCCTTTTCCAGCGTCCATTGCTTTAATAATTTTTTCTTCTACGTCAATTGCGGCTTTGGTTGTCCAGAGTTGATTGTATTTATCTTGGTTACCCACGATTTCTCCTTCTTTGACTAACGTATCAATAGAAGATTTAATGTGTGTCGGATTAATATCACCTAAGGCATGAACTAATGCGGTTTCAACGATATCCCGCTCTTTAAAGGCAGCTTCTCTTTCAGCTAAATGCTTAATAGCGTATTCGGTCGCTTCTTTTGCGATATCAAAAGGCGTTTTTTCTTTTACAAATTCCGCGTATTCTTTTTTAATCACAGAATTTACTGTTTTAGCCAAAGTATTCATCCTGTCTTTAGGCAATAATGCCGTATCAAAGACAAAGGGTTTATTATGCAATAATGCTTCTATTGCACTTAATCGATTTCCTGTTTGTTTGGTCACCGTATTAAGATAAGCGGTTTTATCATCGGTGTAGAGCCAGATGGATTCCTTAGCCTGCGCAAGTTGCTTATAAAAGCTTCGTTGAGTACTTAAGGGTGTTTGGCTTTCTTGCTGGGTAATTACGGTATGAGGTTTTTCATGATAACTTTTATAAGGCGTTAACGCATACCCATAATCAAGATGGCAATGGTCTTTTTGCTTAACGGATAACCTGAGGTTATTTCCTTCCTGGGTTTTGACAGTTAATGTATCACCGTTAATGCCAATGACTTTTGCTTTTTGTCCATTGTATAAACCAAGGCTCGGATTATTTTTATGAAAGCGAATATCTTCCCCTTCGTGCAATTCTATTTTTTTAGGGGTAAATACCTCGATAGCGCCTTGTTTTTTGCCGCCTTTTTGCATGGGATTCCAGTTAATTCGTTCTTTATTCTCGCTTTTAATGGTCACAATATTTGTTTTTGTGTCAGAGGATAAAACCGTATAATAGCAACCGGCTTCTATTTGTCCTTTATGTTGGGCTTGGTTCATTTTAACCACATCCCCTTTGAGGTAATAATGAGCCGATGTAGTCTTCGCGGTTGTTAAGAATTTAGGCAGCAATGCCTTTATCACTAAACCATCACCGTTTAATTCTCCATTTTCTTTTAATAAGCGATGAACTGCAGCGTTTACCGTATCACATTCTTTGGTAGTGGGTAGCAATAATAATGTTTTATCCCTTTCGTCTAGAGAAGCATAGTGTTTTGCCATGCTTTCTAAACGCGCACTTTTTTTATCAATAGAAATAAGCCTTGAATCCATTTTTTCAAAAGCGGTTTTTATATCACCGGCTAAAGTTTTTTCAATGGCAGTAATATGCCCCTTTTCTTTTTGACGTAAGATTTCCCTTAATCTGACGGTTTTAATGCCTGCTTTTTGAAGTGCTTCGATGGGACTTCCCCCTTCAAAGGGAAGATACGCTTTATCATCGGCCGCTAATATAATTCTGGCATCAAATGCCTTGCTTAAACGTTGCAAATCCCGTTGTTGTTTGTACGATAACATTGAGGCATCATCGATCAACAAATACTGATTCTTAAAAGCGGATATATCCTTTAATGAAAGTGCTTTTTCCGCGGTTTGTATAAAAGACGATACGGTACGTGAATTAATTCCGGCTTCTTGGTTATCTTTTGCAGCAGAAGCCCCGGGAGTTAATACCAAACTTTCATAACCATGGCTTTTTATCATTTTAGTCATCTGTGGAATAACAAAATCAGATTTACCCGTCCCAGAATACCCAAGTAGCAAGCTTGTTCTATCAAAACTGGATAATACCTCAACGACCGCTTCTTGTTGAGATAACGTTAAAAGGCTACAACTTGCCGCTTCTTTAATGTCTTCCTTTGGTGCAATACGCATCACGGTATGAAGCCCTTCTGTGGCCAAATCGAGCAATTCTTGTTCATAGGATAATAATGCTTTTGTGGTGTAGCGCTGCTCTTTATCCTTCTCTTTGGGTAAAAGAATTAATTCCCCTTCTTTAATCGCATTTTCGATGGCGTCAACCACAGCGCCTGGTGTTGTATCACCAATTGCATGCTTTATAGCGCTATTTAATAATTTATGATGCGAAAGCACCGTATCTTTTTCTGATAAATCATGAATAGCAAATTCGACAGCTTGCTTGGCAACAGGCTCTAATAAGTTTTCTGAAGACCTTACTTTTTCATGGCTTTTATCTTGAATATTTTTAACCAGCGCTTTTGCATCAAAACCTTGCTCTTTTGCACGCACATCCCATTCTTGATGCAAAGTTTCTCTATCAACCGCTTTTTTGGCTTCTCTTGTATCTAAAGCCGCAACAGCAGCGGCTTTTGCACCCGTTAAATTATTTTCTTCTAAGTGCGACTCAATTTCCTGTCGTCGTGTTGAAAAGTGCTCGATAACCTGTTTTGGAACGTCTTTAATTTCAAAAAATCCATGATGGCTGGTTTTTTCAATGGTATAGCCTAATTCTTTTAGTTTATGGGCTAAACTTGCGCGATAGATAGCACCGAAATAAGGTTTATTATCGAATACTTTTTCATTAAAGCCATTGTTATGTCCTTTTCGCTTATTTTCCATGGAAGAAGCTAAAGAACGCCATTGCCCATCTTCTCGCTGTGTCATGTTCATAACAACACAATGCGTATGTAAATTTGGATCTAAATTACGTGACGTATCATGTAAAAAAGTAGCGGCAATAATGTTTTCGGTATTTTCATAAACCGTTTCTCGTTTGGCCGTTTTTCTCGCTTGGGCGCATAATGTTTCAACGAAAGTTAATGCTTCTTTTACTGCTTCTTGGTGTGCGTGTCGTATTCGTGTATCACCGCCAATTTCTGCCATAATTGATACCGATTTAGGGGCTGAAAAGGTTAAATCAGTGCCGGGTCGATGTTCTACTTTACCGTCAGCAATTTTACCTAATTGCTGACCATCGGGTAATTTTCCTTCCAATAAAGAAATAAAGGCTTCTTTGCTAACCTCTCCTTGAAGACCTAATGTTTCTGCGCCTTTTCCAAACCAGGCGGTACTATTTTCTATTTCAGGCGCATCTTTTAAGTAATAATTATCTTGTTCATAAAAATAATGCGCCGCTTGTTGAACACTTTCAATGGGTTTTACTGATAGCATGATTATTACCCCTTCTTATCGGTTTTAAGATCGGAAAGCATAATATCGATACCAGGCGGCAGATCTTTTTTAGGCGGCACACTATTATTTTCTTTGAGCTGATTTTCTTGCGGTTGAGGTTTTATTTTAACGACATTCGTTTTTTTATCTTCGTGTTTAACCGTTGCTTCATTTTTAAATGTGTTCCCTGTTTTTAACTTATCTTTTGCTTCTTGTTTAAAATCGGATTTTTGATGGGCATCGAATAATGCATCAACAGCTTTCATCTCTTGCCGTAATTTTTCATCGTTTTTACGGTGTATAAAACCTTCCGCTATGGCTTTTTGCTTAATATAAGGCTGCTTAATTTTTGTAATAGGCCAATCACCTGGCAATCGCATATACGCTTCTAAATCATTTAATTGCATGACTTTTGAATAATGAACGACAGGTTCAAGTACAGTTTGCGTGGAAACGGAAACGCCTGAGCGCATACTGTTTTCACCGTACGAATACCCTTCTTGGATTTTTTCTTTTTCAGCAACACCAAGTTCGCTTGATACCCATTTAGCGGTATCAGACGTCGGAATTCTAAAAAATAATCGGGTGTTACATAATCCTGAAATTTCTTCGGTAATATGCGTTCCATAAATGGCGCGAAGCTGGGCAATACTTTGTATTCCAACGACAATACATCCCCCGAATTTTCTAGCTTCTGCAAACGCTTGATTAAGATACGGCAATTTATGAAGACTGGATAATTCATCCAAGATAAGCCATATTCGCCGTGTATCTGAAGGCTCTAAACTCATCAACGAATTAGCAACTAAATCAAGCCACATCGAAATTAAGGGTTTTAAGGTTTCATGTTGGTCGGCTAATGAGGTAATAAATAAAAAGTTATTTTCATCATCATTTTTTATCCATTCACGTATTGAAAAAGGCGTGCCTTCTGTTTTCAAATACTTTAAGCTTTTTAAATAGGTAGCAAGCACAGACTTAATGGAAATAGCCATTTTTTCGGCTTTCTCTGAAATTAAGCTTTCCGCTTCCGTTCCTAATAAAAGCGTAGTGGCCTCGGTTAAATCAGCCGTTAAGAGTGTATCTAAGAGTTTGAAAATCGTTTTATTTGGATCGTGCTGCATTTGATAGGCAGCATCGGCAAAGATAGTGCGTGATGCATTTATCCAAAAGGGATCGGAACCGCCTCCTGCTGGCATGGGAATCAAGGCAGCAGCTAAATTATCGTAATCCGCACCATCTCGGCATTCACGCCATAAGTCCCAAAAGCGGCCTCGGGAATCTAATGGATTTAACTGAATATCGCGGCCTTCTTCATAAAAATACCGCATATAATCGCCACATTTATCAAAGATAATGGCTTTTTCGCCTCGCGCTCTTATTTGCGCTAATAAATGACGAATAGTCACGGATTTTCCGGTACCGCTACTGCCATGAATTAAAAAATGCCGGCATTCCACTTCTTTGGGTAATGGAATATTGCCAATCGCTAAAGATGTTTCTCCTCTTTTTTTAATTAAGGAAATTACCTCTGCATTTTCCGCTAACCTGTCACCGCTAATATGATTTTCGGTACTGTCTTTTTCTCCGCGGTTGGCTAGCCACCAGCCAGTTGCAAAAAGCGAGAAGGTTGCCATTATGCCACCCATAATTACGCCTAACTTAATACCGTACCTCAATTCCATTAAAATTCGCTGAAGATACGGATGATGATGAAAGGCGAATGTCGATAAATAAAATTTCGTTCCGTTGGGTAAGACAATATCAATCAGTTGTTTTGGATTTAAATACTCGATAATGTTGGTCATTGCCCATTCATAGAGCATGTACCAATGAAAAGTGGTTGTGGTTCTGTAAATCACAAACAAAAAAAAGGTGATGAAAGAAAGAAGCATCATCCCCCCAACTAAATTACAGGCTTGTGATAACATCCGAATATTGTGTAAAAAAGTTTGCCCGCCTCGGGTAAAATATTTCAAGGCAGACGACTCGTTATTTCTGAACATAAAGTTTTCCTGTTAGTAACCAAAAGTAAAAGGTAAAAACGCGGCCGAGCGTTTTGGACGTAAAGTCCGGCAAATAATTCCTTTTTGACGTTGTTATCGTAAAAAAGGCGTGAAACCCACTATTCATTTTGTCTTTTTCGCAAGCCTAAATTGATATTTCTATGGTTAATTGTTAACAAATATGTTATCTTTAAAGTATGGAATGGATCATTGACTACTACGATGAACGTGTTAAACACGATATCGAAAATTTGCCGACGGGCCTTAAAGCACGCTATATTTTTTTGACAGAAAAAATGCGTACCTTTGGTGCCAATTTGGGAGACCCACATACTAAAGCATTGGGTGAAGGTCTTTTTGAACTTCGTATAAAATCCAGTGAAGGTATTGCGCGGGCTTTTTACTGTACGTTGATTGGTAAACACATCGTCGTGTTGCACAGCTTTATTAAAAAAACCGAAAAAATACCCAAAAAAGAATTGGAAATAGCAGAACGTCGTTTGAAAGAGGTAAAAAAATATGTTCAAAAGTGATAATGGCAAATGGCACGAAGATTTTGTGAAATCAGCATTGGCCGATCCGCACGTTAAAGCTGAATATGAAGCCTTTAAATTACAGTTTGAGTTAGCCGAGCAATTGAAAAATGCGCGCAAAGAACGGCATATGACCCAAGAAAATGTAGCAGAAAAAATGTGCACGAAAAAAGCTGCCATTGCTCGTATTGAATCGAGCGGCGGTAAAGGTAAACACTCACCGTCATTAACCACCTTGGTTAAATATGCAAAGGCCATTGGTTGCCATCTTGAAATTAAAGTCATCCCTGATAGCTTGGCATAGCATCCGCGCATTATTATTTCTCCTCTTTGTTGATGGGTAATAAGGTGACATCGCTTTGAATCCCTTCTTTTTTAAGGTGCTCATTGATACTTTGTTGCATGAGATTTCCTTTTTCTGCGAGCGTATTTTTATGTCCTTGAAGGGTTTTTTCTGCTAATTGATGTTGCGCATTTGCCTTATGTTTTTCGCTATGATCAATAATGGAGTGTTCCAAATTTAATTGATGACGTTGAGCGTCATTTAATACGCTTTGGGTATTTGAGGCATATTGTTGACTGATCTCTTTTTCCCCGCCGTAAGCTAACGATTTATCCTCATAATGGTGTTTTACATCACCGAAACTTTGAGGCATGGAAGCTGTGTGTGAATGTATTGAGCGATTGCCTTGCTCTTGCACAAAACGTTTGGCGTAGATTTCTAACATTCCAGGATCGCTCCCGTTTGCCAGCATAGACAATACATTCTTCTCACCCAAATTCCCTTTGCCATCGGTACCGGGTTGTTTCATTAACCATTCATAAAAAGCTTGGCTGTAGTTGCTATTAATGCTTTGGGCATTTTCTTCTGTTTTTGCTGCCATTTGTCGATAGCTTTGGGCTTCTTGTAAATGCATGCCTCTATCATGGCTTGCGCGACGTGCTGTTTCATACGAGGATGCCGCATTTTGAGATAAACGATGCCCTTCTTCCTGATGAGTTCTAAAATGCCCTTCTTGCACTTCTCGGGTTGCGGTATCAATGGCATGATTAAAACTGTTGTCGCTGGCAACATCACGTGCAGCAGCGTAGGAATCACGGGTAGAGCTTCCATCGCTATGGCTATGCTCTAAACGCCCACCGGCCCCGATGGAGGCAGAGCCACTCATTCCGGTTAAGGCAGAAATGCCTTTGCCCGCTAAGGAGTGACGAGAATCGACACTGCCATTGGCACTGACATAACCGTATTGACTGGATATCATGCGTGAGGCATCGTCATAACTTAAGCCATAATCTTTCGCAAAACGGGCCGTTTCTCGGTGTATGGTATTCATGGCATCGGTAAAACTACTGCTTTGGCTGGTTGAGGTTGAGTTACCACTGGATTCTTGATGCGCTTGAAAATTGGCTAAATCTTGCAAAGAGCGTAACTGCGTGCTACTCGCGTCCTGAAGTGTTTTTGCATCATTTTCTGAAGCCGTTATCGCTTTATCGGCTTGCTCGGTATAACTGTCACGCATCGTGTTCGCAAAGTTAATGCTGGTCCCTAATTGAGAAATAGCGCCTGAGGTATTTAAAATGGGTTTACCTGAGGCTGTTAGCGTTTGCGTTGCACCGCCGCTTAACGTTGCGCTCATTCCACCGGCATTAAAACGCCCCATCGTATCCCAATGATTATTGCTCATGTTATTGGCGTGATGCGTATCAATGGAGGTATTACCCATGGAGATATTACCACTTGCGGCTTCCGAAGCATTTGCGCCCGCAATCGATTGAACCATGCCGCCTGCGTATTGCACCGCTTGAGTTAAACTTGCTGTCATGCCTTTGACAAGCCCCATCGCTAAAAAAGGCACCGATAAGGTTAAGTAACCCGCAAGCGCTGTCATATCGGTATTGATGGTTGAAAGTGCATCGAGATTATGAAGCGTAACGCCACCTGCTTGGCTCACTGAAACGCTTTTCGCCTCGGCATAATAGGATACCGCAAAATTAATAATGGCATAAAAAGGTGCCCAGGACTGTATCCAAAATAAACTCATCGCATACTGCTTGAAAATGGATAAGCCTGAAGGCAAAAAGGCCAGTAACACCACAAAAATAAAGGCAGCATATAACACCATTTCTAAGGTGTTTTTAATCAGCGGTAGCCAATAGGCCGCTTGCTCTCCAATACTTTGGTAATTGGCGCGTTGCTGTAAAAATGATTTACTTTCAATGTAGTTTTGAAGTGCGGCAGGCGCATTGGTCGTTGTTGCCATATGGCCAATGCCTTGAGAAAGGGCATTGGCTAACATCGTTTGTTGCATAATGCTTGAGGCACTGTGTGAACCGTTTAACAGCAATTGATAGCTGGCGGGAAGGTATTTTAATAACTGGGCTTTTGCCGTTGCTTGGTTGGGGAAAATCCTTGAACCATAAAGGGTTTGTGCCTCATCCAGTGTTGTTTGCCATTCATTTTTTAATTGATTAACGCCTTGACGACAAGTGAACACTTTTCCTTGGTATAAAAAGGCCCTGGCAGGTGATGCGGTTGATTGAAATAATTGCCATAAATCCGTTGAATCTAAAAGGGTTTTAAACGAATATTTACGTAAAAATAAATCATAAAAAACGCATTGCTGAATAAAGCTTTGAAGGCTTTCGTTAAATTCGGCATTGGTGATTTGAAATTGATTCGATGCGACAACTATTCGAGAGCCCATCACGAGCCCCGTTTCATTGTAGGGCAAATAATTGGGCATATGAAAAATAGATTCCATTAAGGCGGTAAGCCCTACGCCAAGCGTGCTTGTAAAATGCGCTAAAACACCGACACCTAAGGGCACATTATCAATGGCATTGCTTTGCCCTAAATCGGTCCTGTCTTCTACCATCAGTGTCACTTTTGGCACCAGTAAGATGTAAAACGTAAAATAAAAAACACCAAACCAACGAACAAAGGCCATTAAGTCGCGACCCAATACATACCGAAAAATGGCGGAAAATCCCCCAAAGAGAATACTTAAACGAATTAAACTTGAAAAACCCGTTGTCCCAATTAAGGTGGCAATCGCATTAAAATATTCAACAAATAATTTTCCATTACCAAACACATAAACGGATAATTGCATAAAAACTCCTAATGTAAACCACGAGCCCAAGACAAAGTACTGGCAAGCTCGGAAGAAAGTTGACCTGACAGTAATTGCTCTATCGCTTGGGTGTTTTGAATAAGCTGTAAGGAAAGATTAACTTGCTGATAGGCATTATCTTCGGCGCGGCGAACAGAGGATAAGGCGTTATCTACTTGTTGCTGAAATTGCGTTAAAATATCGGAGGGGTATTGAAGTGCGCTCGCACTTGTTTGAATAACCTGTAAGCTTTCATTGAGATAGGAAAATAAAATATCCGTTGCAATCACATCCGCATATTCCCCCACATTAATAATGCTTTTGTCACGCGAAAAGGCTGATTGCACATTCAGCATTTTATAGACGGGAATACGGGTAGAATTTAATAATCCTATTTCCTCAGCACTTAAGGGCTTATCGGCATAAATCTTATCCACCATGCTGTTTAATAAAGTTTTAACTCGAGTATTAAGTGCATTTTCTTTTGAAATGGTCATTGTGGCTTTCTTCGGATTTAAACAGCCATTTTCCTCAAAGGTATCGCATTGCCACATTTCGGTAGTATCACCATATAAAAGGGCTTTAATAAGGGATTCTCGATGCGTTAATGAGGCTAATATCCGAATTTGATTGGGGGCATCATCGTTATTGCCATTTTTGCTAATAATAATACTGCCAGAGAGCGACATAAAAAGCGCGGCAAGCTCTTTATCTTGTTGTAAAAAGCCGTTTTGTAAAATGGCTTTCCAGGCAAGATTGCCATTATCGAGTACTAAGTTTTTGTATTTATCATCGCGTGCCCCTTTTTCTAAAATTTCCCCCATTTGTCCGCTGCCACACGCTTGGCGTGAGGCCGCGTAATCTTTAAAAATACCTTTATTCGTACCAATATCGGCACAGACATGACGCTGCGCCTCATGGGTTTTAGGCCATATTGAGCCCACAAGGGCAGCTGAGGTTTCACAGGAATTAATGTTGGCTTGATTGACTTTATTGGCCATATCCATGATGTATTTCATGGTATTAGCAATTTCAGGGGTTGCCGATTCCATTGCAAGATTAAAGGCATAACCTGTAGAGTTATTTAAGACATTTTTCATCATGTCAATCAAGGCATCGGTATTCACAAATGAAAACCCACCGCTAAATAAATCAATACCCCCACAGCCTGCGCTATAGCTTGGCAATTGTATATTGGCCATTTGAATATCGCGTACTGAGCTTCTTGCAAAAAGACTTCCCCCAGTATAATAGCCTGCCTGTTGTCCTTGATAAGCTTGTGGGGATGTCACATTGGCATCTAACCCCAGGTTATTAAAATAGTTATTTAAATCGGAATTGACATCGGAAAACGCGGGGCTACACACGAATAGTCCGATTAAAAAACTGATTAATTTTCTTATTTTTTTATTCATGGGTTACCTCAAAATTCGTTGCAATATCGTAAATGCGTTGCTTTAAGTTATCTTCTGTCACAAGCCCATAAGCTATCGGATAGGCTTTATGGGTATAGGGATTCACAGCAAATAGCGAAGGCTCTACTTCAACATGAAATTTCTTCGATTGGCCTTTATCAATCAGGGAATTTGGAAATTCGGGTAGTGAAATACCATCGGTTGTAATTGGAATAATGGATAATCCATAGCGTTCACCAAAAGCTTTTAAAATCGGCGCAAATTGTTGGCAATAAGGACAGGTGCTGCGGTAAAAAAAGAATAGTCCGCTTTGTTTTGAGAGCGCACGAATGGCTTTTTCTACATTGCCTTCTTTTTCTTGATGATAGATTTTGGTTGCAACGGAATTCGTGGGATTGATAATCGAGGTATCAAGCTCGGGATGTTGCCATAATGCCTTTTGCCACGCTTTTGAAAATTGATGCGCGCGCTCTGTCATTGCATTTTGATTGGCAATATAGCGTGCTACATTGGTATCGGTAGGCTCTAATATGGCTTTAGCCAATGATTCTTTAATTTTAGCCCGAACGGCATGTAAAGTTTCTTCTGCCGTTTGAATTTTTTCTTCTACCTCACTTTCAATCTTTTCTTTTTTAGGAGCAGGATCATCATACCAATGCCACCCTTTGGCGTGGGCGTCGTAGTACGTCTGTGTATCTTTTGCAAAACTAACCCAAGGCAATAACGATGCTAATAAACTACTTACTAACACAACGTATTTTATTTTAGCCATGCGAATGACCCCCTTGATATTGACGCTCAATCGCCTCTTTTATCCGCTGATTGGTTTCTCGGGTATTAGGTAATTTCATTTTTTGTTTTAGCTCATCATAAAATTCACTAAAATCAATCCGACTAAAATCAAGGTTTTGCAGTTGTTCGGGGGTTAGCCCTTGGCAGTTTGGCGTTTCACCGTCCCCAAATCCAATCCCTAATTGTCCTTGTCGGCCTTGTTGTTGAATAATCCGGGCTAATTTTGAAGAGAATGTGCAATACGCTTCTTTTTGTTCCACACAAACACCTAAAACACTGTGTGCGCAGTATTCACCGACATCAATCGTGAGTTTATTTTCTTTATCATGCCCTAAGGCTTTTTCTTCATCATCGCAATGCGCTAAATTGATATCCTGTCCCCAGCCGGTATCTTTACAGCAATTTCGAAAACCAACCGCATCTTTACGGCAGGATTTAGCGTGGCCCCTAAAAATCATTTTTTCATCAAATTGTTTAGACGCATCGGCAGCGCCAGAAAGTGCTGAAACGCTACGTTCAAAATCCTGGCTTTTTGTTTTAGTGGGGTTACTGCATTTACCCTCTAAACAAAAGGCATTACTACCGCACACAACCCCAATGCCGCCACTACACGTTGTTTTAGGGCAACGAAAGGTTTGCTCGTACCGTAAGCAGGTATCTCCTAACTTTTGAGTGCAAATAGAGTTTATTTGTTCGCAGCCTTTTTGGCGTAATCCTTCGCATTGTTGAGGTTTAACATCACTTTTTTGACAAGTGTATTCAGTCTTTTTTTGCCAACACGAACGGGTAACGGATTTTCCATTAATGATTCTGCTTTCAGGTCCTTTGGTACAGGTTTCGCTTATTTTTTGACACGACCCCGCACCCGCTTTTTGTTCTAAGGAAGAGCACGAAGATACCCATTGCTCGGTAACACTATCTTCAGCTTTATGGCGAATATCAAAATAAATCGTGGCTTTTGGAAACCAAACGAGTCCACTTTTTGCGCGTAAGGTAAAGGTTGTTTGAAAATGGTTTTGGCAATCGGGTAATGTTTGAATAGAAAGCGCGATATTGTTATCAAGGGACGCTTGATAAGTCACCTGACTTTTTGCGCAGGAGATATCCGTTAACTTAGGACCTACGGTAATGGGGGCTTTTGTGTCATTTCCTGAACGTAAAACACCTTTTTCTAAATCCACCGTATAAGTCGCTTCTGTCTTCTTTAAAAAGAGCGTTTTGCTATCGATAACGACCGATACCTTTTTATTTTCAGCATTAGCCGGAATGACATTCACAATTAAATCTTTATGGCATGTTGTTGGACCTAATCCACCCGCTTCTTCACAAGTTTCTTTCGTATATTCCGTGTGGCATTCTTGGGTTTTATTACAATCGATAAATTGATCGCTAATGCCATTTACAATATTAGCTGCATCATGACTAATGAGTTGCCCTTTTTTGATGCCAGATTCACTGGGCGACACAGTAATTAATGGACGCTCTTCAAAACTTTTAATAATGGTTTGTGCGTCTTCTTGGGTTAAGGCATTTTCGGTAGCCCTTGCACTTAAATCCGACGTTGTTGTCGTTTCATCTTTAAATAAACCGCTTTCTTTGGGATTTGGCGTATACTTTTCAAAAATATTTTGTGGGTTAAAATGATTAATGGCGTTTTCAGATTGCCTCATAACCCCTGAGGCAGTTTGACTGCCATTTCGGTAGGCCTCTTCAAGTGATGAAGATGCATATAGCGGCATTGAAAGGAGTAAACAAGTGGCTATTAAGTATCGTCTTATGATGCGTATATTCATGGTTAGACGTCCTTCTTATTTTTATAAAAATGTGTGAGCGCCTCTTTGGCAAAACTTCCTGCTTCTGTCGTTTCGCTTGAAATCTTTGATAAGGCATACGGTAATCCTGCATTTCCATAGACAATAGCAGCACCATCTTGACCTTCAACAATCACAGCGGGCACTTGTTTAATGCCGTATCGCCGAAATAAAGTTGGATCTAATAAAAACCCACTCTTTGTTTTTTCAACGAGGGGTTTTAAAAGGGAGGCTGTTTCTTTAAATGAATTATGAAAAAGTCCGCGCAACACTAAATTGGCATTGGCTTTTTTAGCTTGTAATAGCCATTCTTCAAGACTTTCTTTTGGCATCGAAAACGAGACAAATACAAGTATCGATGAATGGCGTTTTTCCTGTTGAGTAACGGTATTTTTAGGCGCTATTAACGTTTTTAAGTCATTGCTATAAGAGGTGATATCACCTTTTTGTGCTCGTATTGCCATATTGCGTTGCAATGCCTTAACATCCTCTTGATAAGCGGCGATAATTTTTTCTTTTTGTTGCATTGCTTTTTGTGCAACATCCTCATAAGACGTTGCACAAGCGACATTTATGGTAAAGCAGAGTAAACTTGCCGTTATAAGGTTAGCGATATTCATGGTTGTTGCTCTTCTTTTTTATTTTCTGGTTGTTTACGCGAAAAATAGCTTTCTGTTTCTTTTGCGTCTTTTTTATGTCTATCGGCAAATCTTTTATCAAAAGGACTATGTTGACTGCTTTCTAAAATTCGCTTTTGCATCGCCTTAAAGGCCGCATTAAAGTTTTCTTTACTTTCTTTATCCCTTTCTTCCATATGCGTTATCATCTCTTGAAAGGCGCGTTGTCTTTCAAGCCGCTGTTTTTCCCAATCATCTTCCTCACGGCGCATTTGTTCACTTAAGGAATTCATTTCATGTTCTAAATGCTGATGCGCTTTTAAGAATTTTTTATCACCTCTTTTAAAATCATCCCGTATTTGTCCCATCATGGAATTGGCTTCATGATGAAAAAAGAGCCATTGCGCAATTTCTTTGACGGTAAAAAATACGCCAACCATCGCGGCAATAATGATCCATTTGTTGGTTTCCTTAAGATTAAAAGACATCGTGTTTTCTCCTTTGGTAATTTAAAAATAGTTTCTACGTGGAACCGTTTTAACTAAAAGCTACAGCAATTTCGTTTTCGAAATATCAAATACCCAAAATCCTCACCTTGATAAGGAAATTCTCGCCATGCACCCCATGTTGCTGTTGTATGACCAAAAGGTTGGCATCCATTAGGTTCATCGGTTGCCGGTAAGGGATTTACCATTTGATAGCGATAGCGTGATTTAGGTAAAATAGCGGAGGGGTATTGATAACAAAGCTTTGTATCGAAAAGACCACTGACATTGCCTGTGGAATCCCACAGCAACCCTTCTCGGTGCATTTTGTAGGTCATACGCTCAGCTAATAAGGTTGATGCTTGAACGCCACCGACATGCTCTTGCACATGCCCATTCATGGGGTACATCGTGCCTTGGCTTCCTGCACACCAAAACAACTTATCAAGGGGTAATCCTGTAAGTGACGCTACACTATCGGCAGCACAGGCTATTTGGGCAATCAGATTAGAAAATAAACCGGCTTCGGGATTTAAAATAAAGGTTAACTCATCATCCTTCCACGTTGGATCAAGCTCCGTTAAATACGCAATATCAAAGTCGCCTTTTTCAACACAAATGGCATCGGTTAAAATATTAAGCCAATACATCAATGGGAATTTGTACCAGTGCACATAATAAAAACTGCTGTTTTGATTAGGGTTTGCGGTTTCAGCTTTTCCAATACCGTAATCCATTCCCATATTAAGCTGTACACCCCCTAGATTTACCATGCAAAAGGGGTAACGCGTTACATCGACCAAGGCAATAGGCTCCCAATATCCAATACTTATCCCAAAACGGTAAAAAAAATCATCAGGGCACGCACAAACCGGTGAACTTGGATTTTCCGTATCCGGTAAATCACTCTTCATTAAATTCATAGAGCCTAGGGTGATGGGAAAAAGACACGTCCAACAAACATCGGTAATGGGATTGACAAAACTGCCGTGACATAAACCTTCAGCGCGCACATTGATAGTGAAAAAGACTAAAAAAAGCAAAAAAAAACGCCTCATGGGGTGACCTCACGCACTTTAAGTAATTGCCCTTCTTGTTTTACTATCGCAGGTACATGGGTAATGCCAAAGCGTGTGGTTAATCGCCCTTCTTGATCAAAATAAACAGGCTTTTGTTGCTGTTTTACAGCAACATCAACGGCGCCATTAACTAAAATGAGTTTAACGTTACCTTTTAACTCAAGGATTTTCTTTTTTGCCCATTCCACGTGGCTCTTTTTATCGCCATCAAAAAATAATAACGCTTTAGATAAATGCACCAGATTAAGTGGATTAACCTGTGTCCCTTTTTTGGCAACAACTTTTCCTGTCGTATCTAAAATATCGTGCGTTAAGGTAATTGACGGATCAAATAAAAATTGCCGTGGTTTTTTCGTTTCTGTTAAACCTAAGACGGATACAGGGCGAATACTGTGTGCTTTTGCGCGTGCTTCAAAAGCTTGGTTAATCTTTTCGATTTCACCATTTGCTTGGCGTTTTTTTAAGCCCTGTTCAATTACGCTCAAAAAATCGTCTTCAGTAATCGGATAAAAATCACCATACGTCCCGATAACGTGTACACTTGAAGTTTCTTTTTCTTCTGCCATAGCATGAAAAGAAAACAAAAAGGAAAGTAAGACGACCATCGACCATTTCATCGTAGCGATACTCCCTTCATTTCTTTAAGTAATAAAGAGGTGTAATCAGAAGCACCGGCTATTACCGCTTCACTGGGTAATAGCACCACCTGTTTATCATGAGCAATTTTTAATAAACTCTTTTCTAGGCGTTTTCCAAAGGCTTTAACATGGGCTTTTTTGGTGTCCGACGAGAGGTTTTTTTGTGCTTCTTCTTTCACAAACCCATTAATCACCCGCGTAATATTAATGGTCGCTATTTCTGGTTTATGCTGTTTATGTAAGCCACTTATCACAATAGCCATACATAACATCCCCACTAAAATAAGATTAACGATTAAAAATAAAGGATGCTCTGTCATTGCGTTTTTAACATGTCCCATGAGTGCCATAGTGTTTTCTCCTATTGTTGTTTTTGACGTTCATCGGCGACAAACGATATGGCTTCTTTTAAGCTATACCCTTGTGCTTGTAAGGATTTCACTGCATCGTATTCAACACCTTTAGACGAATACAAAATGAGGGAATACGGATCGAAAATAATGCGGTGCACCGATAATCCCGAAGGAGTTTTAATGACGCATTCGGAATATTCTTCCGTTTTACGTAAGCTTTTAAATAAGCGCTCACTAAAGGGATCCATCGAAAGCCTGTCTTGCTTTTTAACTTGATCTAAAGATTCGGCTTTTTGACCTAACAGCACCAAATTATCCGAACATTCAAAGGCGGCAATAGAGGTACTGTTTTTAAAATAATCGTTTATAGATTGGGTGATGGTAATAAAGTTTCCGGTGTAACGACGGGCGGTACGATAACCGGCTTCAATAAAGCGCGCGGCATTTTCATTATCGCCACCTAATAAATCCCACGCTTCATCAATAATGCAGGATTTGTATTGGGTACGATTACCCAAATACATTATTTCGGCAATTTGATACATCAATGTAAAAAGCACAATTCGCTGTAAATCTTTTTTAGACTTTAATTCTTGAAGTTCAAGCACCACAAAAGGATGGGTAAAATCAATCGTGGCTTGCCCTTCAAAATAACGGCCGTACATGCCTTCGCGTGTATAAGAGTGAAGAAGTAAATGTAAGTTTTGGCAAATGGGATTGCTTTGCGTTTTAAGCCAATTAGCCACATCGGTAATGGTGGTGAGTTTTTCTTTTTCTTCAAAGGCGGCTTTAATCGCTTTTTCAATCCACGATAATTCTTCGTCGCTGGCTTTTCCTGAAGGTCTTGCCATGGAGGCAATTAAGGGTTTTAGCATCTCCATGGATTCATCCAGGTTTCTAACAAAGCTAAAGGGATTAATACAGATAGGTTTTTCTAATGAGAATTCGATAAATTCGCCTTCTAATAACTTACACGTCTTTTCATAGGAGCGACCAATGTCAATAACCCAAACACGGCCTCCTGACCCTAATAAGCTGACAATATATTCTTGGGTAAAAACGGATTTTCCTTTACCAGAAGCCGCGGCAATACACACGTTAAAATTGCCTTCAGCATTATCAAAAGGTAGCCAAGTGGCTAATTGGCCTCGACGTCCTGGCAATAAAAGCCCCGGGGATTTACTGCCTTTATATTCGCCTTGTAACGGCGCAATATTAATGGCATTAAACGCTGTCATGGTGCGAAAGCGTTTAAAATACGCCATGTCTTGGTATAAGCCTTCGCTCATCATAAAAGGCAATAAGGCAAACCATGATTGCAATTGTAAATAACGCTCTTTATGTAACGTCCACCCATTGGCGCTGTATAAGTTTCGTAAGCGTGATTCAAGCGTTGCACCATCCGTTTTTTTCGAATACAGAATAACTTGAAAAAAGACACTGGCTAATCTATCCCCATCGGTTAATCTGTCTCTGACAAACGCCCAATCATTACGTTGATGTCCTGCTCTTGGATTAAATTTAGCTAAAGGACTTCTTGCATCTTTGTCTTTATCCAAATAATTAAGCTGGGCTTTGGCGGCGGATTTTTCTTGGTTTAATAAGCGCACATTCAGGCTAATAAAAAAAGGACACGGGATTTGTAAAATATGGTTAAAGAGTTGCCCAATACTTTCAGTCATTTTCCACTGGGCCATTGCACTTGGAAAATGTTTCACACTAAAGCATTGCGCAATAATTTCGTCGTGTTTTTTTTCAAAGCAAAGATGCTCTGGATGCACAGTGAGTAAACATTCCGCATCCGTAATTTGATTGGCAATTTCATCCAAGGCTTGCCAAGAGGCTTTTGTCGTTTTAGTTTCAAACGTGGGGCTTGTGAGATCAGTCAGTAAACGAATAAAGTGTACCGCATCCATTTCCTTTGATGGCAAGCCTGTTGTTGCTAAGGTACTTTTAATTTGGTTTCGAAGGTAACTTAAGGTTTCTTGAACCGCCACATAATCCATTGTTGGAATAGAGACGCTGATAAATAAACGAAAGTCCCGTATGACTAAAACCCCGTTTTGAATTAAGGATTTATAGGCCCCTTCTTTTAAATAATCGGTTCTTTTTTTGGCTAACCATTCATAAATGTCGCCTTTACCTGCACGGCATTTTTCGAAGCTATCGAGGGTGTCGCCGACTTTATCAGAAGCCCATAATAAGAATTGGCAGTCCGCATTTTCCGGTAAAATATGGGTTAAAATACTGGATAAAATTGTCACCGTTTCTTCATTCGCGCCGGTTAACGGCAATGTTTCTAAAATAAAGCCCGCACTTTTTTTATTAATAAATAACCCGTGTTCACTATCATAGGTTTGATAAGGCAGTAACTGTGATAATAAGTGAGGCTCAACATTTGCCATTAATTCATTAATAGCCGTTTTTTCCTTTTTTGATGCATTTACGTTTTGGACAATATTACTTTTCCAACACGTGGTTATTTTTTGTTTTAGTTCTTCAATAACGGATTGCATAAAATCGCCTCTTAAGATTTAACCGTGGGTTTTACCCAGTAAGAAGGTGATGTCACTTTATAAAGCATCGTTTCATCATGATAATTGCCGTCTTTATCTTCATAAGGGGATATCCAAATCCGAGAAACGCATTCAGCTGCGCGCGTGGGGGAGTTGCCTTCTTTTTTGAAAACAAAAGTGTTATTTCCGAAAGAAGTATCAGAAGCCTTTTGTTTTTGTGAAAAAGAAGAGCGGCCTAGTTGCCCACTATCAACCATGTGGTTCACATCACTGACGCTTTTACACATAACACCGTCTTTTTGTGGGCAATCGAAGTTACTGTTCATCGTGGAACAGCCTGATAACATCAGTAAAAAAGCAGTATTAATTAATCTTTTAGTATTTTGTTTCATTGTTTACCCTCACGTCTTGCGGTTGTAGACCCAATTGTTTTTGATGTTCCTTAAGGCGCATCACTTGTTTTTCCGTTAACGGTAAAGGCGCGAGTTCTTGGCTTTCATTCGTATTTTTAGTGGTTGCTAAATAATCGTTTTCATTTTCGTTATGGGATTTGCCATCAATGAAAAAGCCTTTTAAGAACACAATATCTACGACACTTCCCGCGGATAATTGAATAACGGGGTGATATTGCTCGGCACGTTGAATGTAATATTCCGCCAATTTATTCATGGCACTGCTTGCACCTTTTGCCGCGCCATATTGTAAAAATTGATTGCCATCGACGGATTGGGTACTGCCTAAAGGGGAAATTGATGTCGTGGTATAACGCTGGGTGATCGCATCTGAAAAACCAGAGAGTAATCCGGCACCTGCCGCCCGTTGCAATAAAGCGCCTTCTCGAAAGAGCGAATTGCCTCGAACCCCATTTTTACCATCATGCCCAAATACCGTGCCTTCAACGGGTACATCTAAGATTTGCCCATCTTTTTTAACGCAGCTTAAGGTTTCTAATCGAATTTCACCGCGCTCAGAGGATATATCCCCCGCAACAGCAGCCGTGACCGTGCACGACTTTAAATGGCTTTTATGGTTATTCGGTAAGGTTCCTCGCTCCACAATCTTAAAAATCATTGGCTTTGGATTTGCTTGACTTGTGGCGGATGCGGGCGCATCCGCACCCCCTATCATGACGGCTTTCACAAAAGTGCCTGAAGGAACATAAGTCTTCGGGTTTTTAATTGGAATACGTTGAATATCCTCATTGTTTGACAAAAAATTATCTTCACGAATGCCTTGGCTTGGCAGGATGGTTTGTCCTTCTAATGTACGGTTTTCAAAAGTTGATTGAGGGGTGCCTGCCGGCATTGTCGTTATTTTGGTTTGCAAATCACTCAACGATTGCTCTAACACGTTTAACTTTTGCATTAAATCTTGCATGACGCGCTCGTGCTCTTGCCATTTATTATCTTGAGTTGTTGCGGTATTTTTAAATTGAGTGGTCGCTTCCTCCACTTTCTTTTCAGTTTCTGTTAATTTATTTTGTATTTGCTCATTTTTAACATGTGCCGTATCAACATTAGCAATCGCGGATTCAAAATGTCCCTCTGATCTCTCGGCCTTTGGGCTTTCTTGTTGGTTCTCATTTACATTTTTTTTATCGCTCATAATAAAAGTAACGATAACGGCAATTAACCCCACAAGCAGTAAAATAAAGGCACCTGTCATCACTTGTTTTGATTTTATTTTATTACTGTCAATCATTTGACACCACCGTATACAATAGGCCTTCACTAAAAGGCGCGAGGGCTAGGTTATCAAGGCTAATGGCGCGCGTATCTTGGGTATAAAATTGGCGCTCATCTAAAGTGACGGGATATTTTTCAGTATTGGTGATTTTATAAACGTTCCCCACCAATTTATCACCTTTTAACGAGGCGATTAATTGCAAGGTAAAGCTGACTCTTACATTTTTTTCTTTATTTTCATTGACGCGAATATAGCCTTCAGGTGTTTTTCCGTTTTGTAACGCCGTAATTAACCGTAATAACGTCTTTTCATAGGCGCTTTCTTGTTCCCAGCGAGACGCTGCTTTTTTGGAAGGCGTAAGCGGTTTTAGTCGAATACTTTCAGCGGGGATTTTGGCGGTTGTTAATAATAAAGGGTACGTATGTCCGCCTTGTGTTGTTAAAAACAAGGTAAAACTTTTATCCTGATAGCCAAACGTTGGCTGCACAAAAATACTGCCATCAGTTGCCTCTTGTTTTAGCTGATACGCGCCATCAATACCCCGTACCTGGCTAATTTTATCGCCTTCGACATAAATATGGGTTAATTCCGTTGCTGAAGCTTTCAAAAATACAGTCTTATTATCAGAAGCCCATTTTACTTGTTCGGCATGAGAGGCCGTGACAATAAAACTTAAGGCAATACTGATGATGCTTAGAATATAGTTACGCATGATTTTTTACCTTTGTGAATGAAGCGACCAATAAACGGCCATCGTGATAGGTATAGCGAATAAGATACGTCTCCCGTTTTACCGGCAGTAACACATTGCCTACTTGCGTTGTCATATCGCCGGTTACCTTGGCTATCAAGGATGTTGTGTTAACGGCAATATCAACAGGGTAAAAGGCCAGGGTAATGTGCTCTTTTAAAATGTTATCGGCCTCTGCCACTAACCCTGTTTTTAACGTGTTGTAATAACGGCTATCCGTATAACGAAGTAAGGTATCGCGTTGATTCGCCACATTGGCCGGCGTTAAATTAAATCGAAGGCTGGCAAAAAAAGCCGACATTTCGGATAAATATTCAACCGACACACTGTGTTGATTCACCCAAAAACGCTTTTCAATCAGAGGCGGCGTTATCACAATGCGTTCATGCATAAATGCATAAAACAACATCATAATAAGTAATCCAATCAGCCCCATTTCAGCAAAAAGAAGCTGCACTAAAATATGACGCTGCTTTAGAAGACGGCTTAATTTGGATTGATAAAGTGCCCACTTCATACTTACTTACCCCCGAAGCGCCCGTAAATAAGATGGTGGCATTACCCGAAACATCACAAGGGGCGGCAAATACCAATACAGTAATGAACGAATAAAATGATGGCCTTGGCTCCCTTTGGCTTTTTTAAGTAGTAGAACAAAAACGCTACCTAGGGTAATGCCAAGCACGACTTGATTTAAGACAAGCAATCCTAAAAAGAAAGGCACTGAAAATACGATAAGCTCACCGACCGTTAATAAAAATAAACGTAACGGCTCATCCAAGTATTGGGGTATATGGTATTTATCCATCTTATCCCCCAATTCCTGACACTTTTAGCAGGATATTGATGAAAATACACACTATCGCAACACCGCCTAACACCAATAAATTTTTAGTTTTAATATACGCGGCAAGCGATAAAATGCCTTCGGCGGCAATTAAATATTTACGCCCTGTCCCATCGATAGTAGCACCAAGCGCTTTTTCGGTACCGGCTAAAATATCGCCTTGGTTGCCCGCAAAAACGCTACTACTAAAGAAGAAAAAGGCCAACAGCGATAAAAAATAAAGGCTTTTAGTAAAAGTTACGTTTGTTAAAAACTGATAATAAAATGGGATTACTTTTTTCATATATGCTCACTTTTTGATTTAAATGTTTAACGTCAATTAAAAACCCTTTTGAAAACAAAAAGGCGTTACCTTAAAATCCACTGTTGTTAATAGAGCCAAAGGTTGCGTTGCCGTCATCACTGAATTCGGTATGGGCGCTTTCAATGTCAGTTTCAGTTTGATTTACCTCTTCTATGTCAATAACCTCTTCTCTTTTAGGAAAGTATGTTTTCAAATGTGACATTTTTGGTGTGTTAGCCTTTCCACTAAGAAAGGAAAGCGTTTTTAAAGAGTGCTGACTTCCACTATCAAGAAAAGAGTTATAGCTACTTAATACGTCATCGCTGGTTTGACTTTCGGGACTTTCGGGTTCTTCGTTTTGTTGATTTAATGCATGTTTAGCCGCTTCCAATTCTTTTATCTCTTTTTCTAACTGGGTTTTGCGCTCAAGCAACGCCTTAACTTCTACTTCTTTGGTTTTTAACTGCTGAACCAACATGGAAAAGCGTGAACGTACTTGGCTTGCTATCGAACCATTAGAAACACTTTGGTTTTCAAATGTTAACTTTTGATTTTCTTGTTTTAGGGTTGTATTTTTATCCGCTAAACGCTTATTGGCAGCGTATAAGTACTTAATATCGCTTTCATAAAATTGTTGGTCGCTAAAGCGAGGATGAGACATCACCTCATTAACCAAGCGGCGTAATTTACTTCGCCCAAACCATCCGGTTTCTAAGGCATCCAACTCTGCCGTAATGGTTTTTTTAAGCGCTTTCCAATCCTCTAGCGTGTTAACCGCTTCATAAATAGCGCGACAGGGTTTGGCACGCTTTTCTTTTAAGGTATCCAAACTGCCAGCTTTTTTTTCGACATAGGTATCAACGGCGTGTTTTATTTTCTTTTTAAATTTTTGTAATCGTGTTGTCATAAGGGCCTCGTTGTTAGGGGGTTAATTAAAATCAAGTCTTCGTGCGATGTTATCGTCTTCGATTTCAGTGTTATCAGCGTCGCTCATTTTTTGGTGTGAATAACAGGGTGATACTGAATGAAGTTGAATAATCGGGGATTTTGTATATTCCAGAATGTCCTGAACTAAGGGTTTAAGCTCTTGAAATGTCTTGGTAAGTCGATATTGCGTTAAAAGACATAAATGGTAATAAAGATACGCGTCATGTAAGGTTGCGCCTTTTTTCGATAAGGTAATCAATATCGCTTCATGCTCTAAGAAAATAGGTGCGTTTTCTTTTAAGGCTTGTGTTGGATTTATGTCATCTAATGCAGCACAAAGCGCTTTCATGTATCGATTCACATACGCATTTAAGGCATTTTTGATGTCGACAAGATCATCCGTGTTCCCTATTTTTTTAACAGTACGAATGTCACGGTGAATGTTAATAAGAAGGCGTGAATTTGCACTAGCAGGTTCACCCGCTTTGGCTTCATGCGTAAATAATCCCACAATAATGCGATTTTTTACTTCTTCGACTGTTTGACGAATTGATGCATCATAGCCTTCTGGTTTTTTCTCAGGCGTTTTTTTTATTTCATCATGAAAATCATACGCTTTTTGGGCTTTTTTCTTGGTCGGTGAATATGATTCATGAATTTCTTGAAATAGGTTTTGGGCTTGTCGTCTTTTCGGATCGTTCGCATGAATAATCGAAAGTGCTTCTTCATAACGAGTGAGTAAAGACGCTTTGTTTTCATTATCTTGCGGCAAAGAATCTAATGTTTCTTTTAACATCGATTCGGATTCTTGAAGCGAAAACGCAATTTCTTTTGGAAGCTTATTTTGCGTTGCAGCGTTATCAGCTACTTTTTCTAATAACGCAATTTGGTTTTCCAGTATTGAGGCGCGCGCTCTATTTAAAAAGGCTTGATAATGTTTCGTTTGAGTGATGGTTTTACCAAGAAAGAAACGTCTAATCCCCGTTGGGATGTTGGCGTCATCTTCATTTAATAATTGCGAGATTTTACATTGGCAATCTCGCCATAATTTAAATTGATAAGAAAAAAGCGCCTCTTCGGTTTCAAATTGCTTATCTTCGTTTAATGAATAGACTAATTCATGAAGGTTACGAGCTTGTTGGTAACGGGTATTACGACCTCTTTCAAACGAAAATCCTTTACTTTTAGGCACTGTTGCGACAATCCCACGAGGCACGGTTAATACGTCGCCTTCTCGTACAATATAAGCAAATTCAAGGGATGTTTTTTTAGGAATTTGCCAATTCAGCGTCTCTAATAGTTTACGCTCATTGCTTGCTCCATATTTTTGGATAAACTCAATAAATAAGTGAAAGGTGTCAGCCGTTAAGTTATTGCGCTGGGCTGAAGGTAACGTAATACCTTGAACGCTGTTTTCTTGGAGCTCTTTACCTATGCCATAGAGCACATCTGTATGTCGAAAATCAGGTTGTAAGCTTGAAAATTGTAATCGATGCAGTATTCCTCTTGCTAAGCGCATTTTTTCGGTTTGTACATGTTCAAGATAGCGGATTAAGGCTTCTTTATTGGCTAAGGCTTCTTTTTCATTTTGTAATGCGTTTAAGAATTTTTCCAGACGTTCAATCAACTCAATCGATACAAAAAGCGCAAGATTGCTGTGAGCACTGTATTCATCGAGCCATAAAATACGTTGATGTAAAGATTTTGGAACAGTATCCCAAAAAGGCTCTGCACTTTCTTTGGATAAAAAGAGGTTGTGCAAGGTGTCTTGTTCTTTTTGGGTTTGATTAAACACGGCATTTTTGGAAATGCTTTGTAATTGTTGGCTGACCGAAAGAAAATCCTGTGCACTTTGTGCATTATTGAGGTTTTCAATAATGTCTTTTGATGTGACATGCGTACTGCCATTAAAGCTGTATTTAGCTTGGTTATACTGGGCGATGATCTCAATAGTCTCATCGATTTTTTGATTAAACTCAGGGCTTATTTCAGTTGAAATGTAATTAAACGGCTTTAACATACTTACCTCGCTTTTACGAGAGCATGACAAAACCTATTATTCCAGGATATAATGTCCCAGAAGAGATCGTGACTGCTCTCTTGTTAGTAACCAACTCTCGCAAGGGCCGAATCTTGCGAGAGTTATCATTTTTTGAATTCTTGTTTCATTCTTATCTTTCCCTATAAAACTCAGTATACAAAAAAACACATCCTTGGTCAACCGTTGTATTGCGTTACCGCTCATTGTTGGTCGTTTACAAAGTTATTGAAATATTTATTGCGACCCATCGCTCACTGAAGTATAATGCAGCCCATAGTTGAACAGCTAATAAGAGTGAAAATACAAAAATGAATACCTTAGATCTCAGCAAAATATTTAATTTTTTAGTAAAAAGAAATAACCTGTCACTCACGGAATTAGCAGAAAAAATTCATGTGCCACGCACAACGCTGTCTCATATAGCAACAGGCAATACCGTTGATCCCAGAGTCTCTACCGTAAAAGCAATTGCCGATTATTTTTCTATTTCCATCGATCAATTATTGGGTACACAACCCCTTTATTTGGATGAACAGCAAAATACCATTGCCAGTAAATATGAAGCTATTCCTATTCTAACCTTAGATAAGGTCAATAAGTGGGAGTCCTATACAAAGTTGAATATGTCGACTGATCAAGAATGGTTAATGAAAGATCCCAGTATCAAAAAAGGAAAATTTGCCGTACGAAACACGGGAAACTCAATGTGGCCAGCTTTTCAAGAAAATGCGCTATTGATTATCGATCCAATCAAAACACCCAAAGATAAAGACTATGTAATTTTTAATACAGGCGAGGATATTAAGATAAGACAACTCATCGTAGATGGCAAAACCGCTATTTTAATTGCAGCTAATCAAATTTTTGAGCCGATTCGATTTCCGGATTTAAACAACATTGTCGGCGTCGCTATCCAATATAGGCTCGATTATGCCTAAATATAGCTAATTCCTTGTAAATTGGATATAATTATTAATTTATGACCTATTCAATCGATTTTAGAAAACATGTGTTAA
>CBCSKA010000016.1:0-9891 GCA_965140885.1 Legionellaceae bacterium
GCTATATTTCAAAATACTTCCTTACAAAAGTATCTTTTTACCTTTTTTTCGTAATTGCTAGTTTCGAAAGAACTCTAATGCTTTTTTGTTATAACAACTATTTTTGAGGCGAATAGTTGACGGTAAACTAACAGCAAAAATTAATTATATTTCAAGACAGTTGCTACATATTTATCAATACGCCGTAATAAATGATGTGGTGGAATCAGTGTTTCTAAATCTAAATTAATTTCGACTTGTGTTTGAAAGTGATGGTGTCCTTGCATTGCGAAATTACCTCCACTGCATGAAAATAATTTAGTGCTATTTTAACTGATATCATCCTTTTTCAACAGGCCCGGTCCTTTGATGAGACTGATTTTTTTATCTGGAAAAAATACTTTTATGCTATACTTGTATTACAGGTAAAATATATGTGTATCATTTTGAGGTAATTATGAGTCTATCAATAAGGTTAGAAACAGATATTTTGCAGCGCCTTGAGGAGTTAGCTTGTAAAACTGGACGTACAAAAACATTTTATGTCCGCGAAGCAATAATATCTCATTTAGAAGAGTTAGAAGATACTTATCTATCTTTACAGCGCTTAGAAAAACCAAGCAAACGTTGGACATTAGATGAATTGGAGAACGATCTTGATATGGCACGTTGAGTTTGATGATAAAGCTAGAAAAGAATTAAGAAAGCTAGATAAGGTTTTGCAAAGACGTATTTTGGGGTATTTACGAGAACGCATTGAGAACAATCAAGATCCGAGAAGATTTGGGAAACCTCTTTCTTATGATAAGCATGGGCTATGGCGATATCGAGTACAAGATGTGCGTATTATATGCCGAATCGAAGAAGATGAATTAACTGTGCTTGTTATTAGAGTGGGCCATAGAAAAGCTATATACGATAGTTAGTTGAACTTGATAAGTTTATGCATGAATGTTAATTCTAAAATTTAGGCTGCTCACCTTCGTAATAAGATGCAGCTTAGACATATTTCATGTAATTTCCCTATTTTAGGTTTCGGAATGAACGGTTATTATAAAAAGTCATTATGGTTTTAAAAATTAGAAACAATATTAAAAAAATATGTTTAATTTAGAGAAGGGAAAATATAAACAATAACTTTCGAAAAAAATAGTGAAAAAGGATATGCTAGCTTTAAAATGAATGTTTTTTTGTTGTTAACTCTTTGCTGGAACACAAGGAAGCGAAGCGAGTGTGACAGCCCTCGCATCATCTGTAGGGCCGTATGTTTTGTCGAGGTCTATGCGTTAGCATAGGCAAAGACAAAATAGAAGGCATACCGATACAGATAGAAAGTCACTGTGGTAGTTGTGTTGAACGATAAGTTCAACGCAACGAACGCAGGACTGGTGCGAGCCGCCGAAGGCACACTAGTCGCTAATTTTTTGCTCCTGAGGGGGGCTTGGATGTCCCGTCAGGTTTCGTAAAAAATAGCGACTCTATCGTCATTTTATTTCTTTATACCTATCTAAACTGTATATATAAACGATCGTTAAATACTATACGGTTTGCGTATGCATAATACATTATAAAGCGATACAAAATTGTATACTTTTACAGCTAATTTTAGGTTAATGCTTGACAGGTATAAAAAATGGCAAAAACCGAGGCTTATTTAAGAGAATCTATTGAGATAGTGACTAATTTAATCTGTCGAAAAAAATAAATTATATATAATTTAAATATATATGTTTTGATCAATGGCGTTTAGGTTTACAAGCAAGGATTTATTATGGTAAGGGAAAATGCCCAAAGTGATTTAAGAATTTATTGGCTCGATAATACGAAATTTTGGCTGATAAGTTGCGTTGTATTAATACATTTTTTATCTGGTGACAGTTTATCTCCCAGTTTAAATTATAGTAATCCTATTTTGCAAACTTCTGTTAATTTAATTTTAATGTTTTGCATGCAATTGTTTTCTTTTTTATCAGGTTTTTTTACAAAAGATAGAGTAGCAGAAGACAGTATCAAGAATAATTTTTTGCTATTAATTGTTCCCTATATAATTTTATCAGCCATAGCAAAAATAATTGCTAATAAGTATACAAATGGGTTTTTGCTCGATCCACCGCCTGTGCTTTGGTATTTACCGGCCTTATTTATTTGGAGAACGGCACTAATTCTATTCAAACAAATTCGATATTCCATTTTTATAGCTATTATCTGTTCCTTAGCAGTTGGTTACGAAGATAGAGTTGGTTACTTCTTATCCTTAAGTAGAATAATTAATTTCTTCCCCTTTTTCCTTTTAGGTTATTTTTATGGTAACAGAATATTTCAAGTTAATTTGGAATATTTTCGATTATTTTCACTACTTATATTTATCTTTGCTTACATTTTGACATTTAAATACTTTAATTTTAATAGCCTATTATTAGAGCTAAGCCATTCATATGTAAAATTAGGTTTTTCTGGTTTTGAAGGCCTTTTATTAAGATTTTTTCAAATGATTGTTGCGGTAATCTTAGGAGCCGCCTTTATTTTTTTGATGTCAAAAAAAGAAACAGTATGTTCGAAATTAGGTACTAATAGTATGTATCCTTATATACTTCATCCTATTGTAATATTAGCGTTTATACACTGCGGGTATTATGAAAGTATTAATTTATTGCAACAATATTCATTAATTCCAATATCATTTATTGTAACGTTTTTATTGTCAACTAATAAAGTAGCCGTTATATCAAACGCTATTATTCATCCTAAGTGTGTAAAATTACTCTTCCGTTCGAAAGTTGGTTCATAAAAAGCTACTACTTTTTCAGTTTAATGGGTATGGAATATTTTAAGATAAAAGGATTTTCAAAATGATAAAGGAAAAAACATTTATATTAGGTTCAATAATAAATATTCCTTTATTCAAAGGATTTTCAGTAGATGAGATAAAGGATATTTTATCATTTTCGGTAATTGAGGAATTTAAGAAAGAAAGCTTTATAGTAAGAGAAAACGAAATCTCTAATAAGCTTTATATAATCATAGAAGGAACAATAGAAATTTTAAAAAAAAATATCAACAATGAACATTCTTATTTAAATAAATTGTGCTCTGGCGATATTTTTTGCGAGTATTTTTTGGTGGATAATTATAAACAAAATTTTTCTGCGAAAGCCTTATCTCAAGTAAAGTTGCTTACCATTTCAAAAGATAAATTTTTTAAAGAAAATAAAGTTCTATATAAACTCAAAGACCTTTTAGGTAGGGGTCAACATAATCGTTACGAAATAAAGAATGCACATTTACTAAATAATATTATTTGTAATATTTATGAACGTCTCGAAGTAGCGAATGAAGAAAATATTCGATTATCAGAAAAGCGAAATACTTATAAAAAAAAACATATAGCTATCGAATATTTTTTGTATAGTGTATTAATTTCAATTTCCGCTTATTTATTCTTATTCAAAATAATAAATACAATAACTTATTATTCGATATCTCCGACACTAGTTAATGTTCCATTAAATATATTTTTCGCAATTGCTATTTACTTTCTTATAAAAAATAATTCCTATAATGCAGATTTCTATGGAATAACACTAAAGAATTTAGGCATATCAATTAAAGAATCAGTAATATTTAGCATTCCTTGGTTGTTGGCATTAATTCTAGTTAAATGGACTATAATAAATTTCCTTTTATCAACGAAAAATATTTCTTTATTTGATATTGGGGCTAATTTAAATAATGTAAGTTTAATTTCAAAAAGTGAGATATATTCATTATTAGTCATAGGTTTATATTTTTTAATAATACCATTACAAGAATTTATAACCAGAGGAGTGCTTCAAGGGATATTGCAAGATTTCTTTCTTGATAAGTATGCTAATTTTAAAGCTATTTTTCTATCAAACTTATTATTTAGTGCTGTACACACACATATTTCGTTATTATTTTCGATTCTTGTTTTTGTCCCAGGATTATTTTGGGGATGGCTCTATTGTCGACATAAAAATTTAATTGGTGTAACCATATCGCATCTGGTAATTGGTAGCTTTTCTTTTTTCATATTAGGATTTGATGAGATTTTTAAACTTTATCCATAAGTATGTTGGCATTGTTTATCATTTATTGTAACCCCTAATATATGAGTTAATTAGAGAACCACACAACACATTTTATTCTCATTCTGGTTTTCTGAGATATTGTTTGAGTCTGTTTTGCTTTCCTTAGATTTTTCATTTTTGGCATTACTGTGTTCAAAAATTGAATTATTTTTAGGGTGAATAGTAATATTTTCACCTAAATAGAAGTTAACATCTTCAATAAATTCATGTTCGAGCTTGCAATTTATTGCCGGACTTTTTGGCATAATTTATACCTCTTTAAACATATTTAAAATGAATATGTGCTTATTTATAATAATTAACTAATCTATAAATATACCATGAAATTTTTTAACGGAACCACTTTTTTCTAACAAAATATGATTATGCCTATAAACTATAGCTAATCCCTAATAAATTGGATATAATCTTTAATTGATAACCTAATAAAGCCAATAAGTTAACTTTTATTAAATCGTATTTTCGTAATCAAATTATATAGAACTAGCTATATTCAAAGAGTTATTACTATGGTTCAACATCATTTGGAAGCCATAAACCTAATTTCATTATCAAATAATCTACTACCAGCTTTTACGGTAGTAGATTATTGTATTAATTTGGATTAATTATTAGAAATAAACGAACCTTATTTTTATAATAAATATGAGAAGAAATACATTGTTATATTTATAATAATTATTATAGGATTATCTAAAAAATAGGGTTTTCTTCTAATAATCAAACAAACACTGATTGTATCACAAAAACAATTGCGTATTTACGGATATCAACTTAATTCGATTATTAAATAGGCTTTGTTGCTTAACCCTAAGAGTTTAGGTGTCATCCTAAATTCAGGCAGATCGATAGCTTATGGGCATTCCTAAGGCGGTCATTTTATTCAAAACCCCGCAACCTATCATGGCTTCCAATTTTTGATTGCGAAGCTCCCTAGATTGCGTCGTATTCCCGAGCAAACGCTTATAACGCTGGATGGCCAGCTCTGATAAATTGCGCCTGCCATATTGCCGCTGCTTTTGCCAATTCATACGTCCAAAGGCTTTAATTTCTAAAATATTGCGGTTACGCTGCACATGATTTTTATCGTGAAAAACAGCATTACTGTGGGCAGGAATAACAATGTTCGCGTCAGGAAAATGAGTCGATAATACTTCATACACCGGGTTTTATCATAAACTCCGTCCGCTGAAACATGATGAAAGAAACCTTCCACTTGCTCTACCAACGGCTCTAATGCCTTATCATCACCGACAAAACAATCTGTAAGCACGCAACCTCTGAAATAATGCTCATCATCCACGGCAATATGCAGCTTACGCCAACTACGTTTCCCTGAAATTTTATGTTTCTCCTGATGCCATTCATCACGACCAAAGCGCTTTAAGCCTGTTGAGTCAATGGCAACAGCACTAACGCTCTGTTCGGGCGAACTCTTCTTCTGATAGCGAGGGCACAGAATATTTAATTGTCCTAACCGTTTGGATAAACAACTATAATCGGGACACCGTATCGACAATCCTTTTAACCTAAAGTAGGAATCAATGAATCCTTGACTTTGGCGAAGCGGCAATAGAAATACTTTTCGTAGCTCATGGCAAATGATAATAGCAAAATCCGTATATTGTTTAGGAGCCCCTGTCCCATCATAGCTGGAACACAAGGAAGCGAAGCGAGTGTGACAGCCCTCGCATCATCTGTAGGGCCGTATGTTTTGTCGAGGTCTATGCGTTAGCATAGGCAAAGACAAAATAGAAGGCATACCGATACAGATAGAAAGTCACTGTGGTAGTTGTGTTGAACGATAAGTTCAACGCAACGAACGCAGGACTGGTGCGAGCCGCCGAAGGCACACTAGTCGCTAATTTTTTTCCTGAGGGGGACTTGGATGTCCCGTCAGGTTTCGTAAAAAATAGCGACTCTATCGAATCCTGTCTTTCTCATACCACTGCTCAATCGCCTCATCTGATATCCAGACTTCAATGTCGCCACGGCTTCTTAGCCCTTTAGTATACTCAGACCAATTAATGACCTTATATTTTTGCTTTGCAACTTTGCATCCTTTCTTGGTTAAATATTTATAAGGCATTACCTATCCTGCGTAAACTAAATATCTCAAGTTTAGCTTATTTGTAGGGTTATTCAACAAAGCCACCGAAGACCAAAATGCGAAACTTCAAGCTGATGCTCTCATCTATGCTGACTGTGAAAAAAATAAATTACTTCATAGGATAGTAAATATTTATTATTCCCATATCTTTTTCTTCAATAGAGACTGGCAATATCTGTTTGGTATTGTTTCCTTTGCTTTCAAAATTAAACAAAGAGGTTTTATTTGTTGAAATTTTATTTTCCGGTAAATTTTCCGCTGATGAAATTACCTCGTCTTTTCTTTTTGAGGCACTGCATTTCTGCAAAGCACTATTAAATAATAAATTTTGGTAATAATTTGAGTAAAGGGGTGTTTGAATAGTAGTTTGATTATTCGCCGTTTTTTCTTTTTCAAAATATAATGCAAAACTTTTTAAATACAATAATTTTTCTGCCATGAATTGAGGCAACTCGATATTTGCCAATATTTCATCTGTTAAGTTAATAAGGGCTTGGTAATTCTTACCAGATAAAAGCCTAACCCTCTCTTCCAATTCACTTACCGTAGGTGTTTCAATTGACGTAAAAAGTTTAAAGTAAAGATTGCCATAAGGCGTGTGATTCCATTTTTCCTTTAAGTCATTGAAATGAACTTCTGCTTTCTTATCTTCGTCTATTTTATCTAATCGCCTTCTTCGGCTATCGCCATTGAAAACTGATTTAATACCTTTAACAATTTCATAACCTACTTGCCATAAAGCAATATGTCCATATGCTTGTTGAACATACGTTGAAATACTGGGATGAAATTGAAAACCAAAGCCATTATTATCATTTGATTGATTTGCATCACTCTCATCTTCAGGATGCATATATAAAGATTCTTCCTCAATTTCTTTTGGCGACTCAATAAAAACATCCCTATCAATTTTATCCTTTTTGAAGAAAGACAATTCAGTTGCTTGCGTCCAAGCAGAATAAAGATAATCACCCAATATCGCATAAGGACCTGATGCTCTTAAAGCTGAAGAAGAGAAGGTTTCGAGCTTTAGGTCTTTTAAAGCATTTTGAGCATCTGCATGCCCTTGCTCTGCAGCTTTTTGATACCAATAAAAGGCTTTTTCCTCATCTTTTTCAATACCTTTCCCGATGGGGTACGCAACCCCGAAAAGCAACTGACCTTGAGCTAACCCTTGTTCTGCGGCTTTTTGGTACCAATAGGCAGCTTTTTTATCATCTTTCTCAACGCCACGACCATTAGCGTACATAAATCCTAGAGAAACCTGACCTACAGCTGACCCTTGCTCTGCAGCTTTTTGGCACCAATAGGCGGCTTTTTTCTCATCTTTTTCTACACCACGGCCATATTCGTACATAATTCCTAAGTTAACTTGACCTTCAGTATTTCCTTGGTTTGCCGCTTTTTGATACCAATAAACGGCTTGTTTATCATCTTTTTCTACACCACGACCATTAGCGTACATAACTCCTAGACTAGACTGACCTTGAGCATTCCCTTGGTCTGCCGCTTTTTGATACCAATAAAAAGCTGTTTTCTCATCTTTCTCAACACCACGACCATTAGCGTACATAACTCCTAGACTAGACTGACCTTCAGCATTTCCTTGGTTTGCCGCTTTTTGATACCAATAAAAAGCTTTTGTCTCATCTTTTTATACACCACGGCCATATTCGTACATAGTTCCTAGAATCAACTGAGCTTCAGCATATCCTTGATCTGCGACTTTTTGAAACCAAAAGACGGCTTGTTTTTCATCTTTTTCAACGCCACGGCCATTAGCGTACATAAATCCTAGATTATTCTGACCTAGAGAATCTCCTTTATCTGCGGCTTTTTGAAACCAAAAGAAGGCTTGTTTTTCATCTTTTTCAACGCCACGGCCATTACCGTACATAAATCCTAGATTATTCTGACCTAGAGAATCTCCTTTATCTGCGGCTTTTTGAAACCAAAAGAAGGCTTGTTTTTCATCTTTTTCAACGCCACGGCCATTACCGTACATAAATCCTAGATTAGCCAGACCTTGCGCATATCCTTGGTCTGCCGCTTTTTTAAACCACTCAAATGCTCGCTTATCAGAAGGAAGTATCCCATAAGCATAAAGAGACATGAATCCCATCATAAATTGAGCGATAGGATTTCCTTGTTTTGCTAACTTCCTAAATAAGGGGCGTGCATCAGAATATTTTTTTTTATAATATAATTGTAATGCTTGTGTTAAATTTTCAAGGGGCTTTATACCCAATCCAAAGGATTTTCCCAATATACCCGTCTCCTCACTAAAACTCTGAGATGTATTGATATCAGCATCAATAAAATTCGGGTGGATGTTATCGATAATCCCATTTTGAATTTCCTTATCAGATTTGGCATTTTTAAGCCTATTTCCTTTAAGCTGAAAATGAACAAAAATACAATGGCGCAATATAGTTGCTCTTAATCGTTCTGAGTTGCAACCTTCTTTGCATTCTAAATGACCAAGCCGACTGTCATCATGTTCATGATATTCATAATTTATGTAAGATAAAGCAAACCTTTCTGGATGTAGTTTTTTGTTTTCTTGAAAGTTTATTCCTTTTCCATCAGAATCTTTAATAAACTTCATTATGTTAACATTTTTATTGTTATAACCTTTTAAGTGATGTGGCATGTTTTGCAGTAGAAGTGTTTTTTCTGGATTGAATGGTTTAGTTTCATAACCTGCTTGATAATTTAATTTATAATTCTCTTCTAAAGAAAGCTCCCAGAAGTTTTTTTATCATTAACAAAAAAATCTAACATAAATGTGCGAAATGCTTTCTTATTAACATCTGGATTTATAAATAACGACATCGCCATCTCAGCAGATTCAATGAGTTGTGATTGAAATATAGCGTCCCAAGCATCATTAGCAACAAACTTTATAGCGTTACCGGCTATTTTTTTTGCCAATCCATTTAAAAAACCACCCTCTCCTAACAACTTAAATATACTTGCATCATCAAGTATATTATCAACATACTGGGGAGCATTTTTTTTAATGTTCGTTATCTCTTCTATTTTTTGTTCTATATAGCTTGTTTTTTTATTAGGCCATTTAATATGAGGCCAAGAGTTAACCTCTTCAACCTCATACGGAAAACCAGTATTAGGATTAAATGTATCGGTAATTCCCTCCATAGAATGGCCTGTAATGCTATTTAATATTTTAATATCTTCAATAAGGTCAAGTCCAAGAATTCCATACTTTATAAGTCTATATATATAAGGCCCCATCCATCCTAATGCTGATAATTTATCTTGTTCTAGGCTTTGAAAATAATCATCATAAGAACCAAGGAATAATTTAAATAAAGAATCAACTTTTGGGAAAACTTGGAAACGAACCCCTAATTTTTTATGCGAAGCATTAATAATGTTTGGAGCTGCAACATAGGTTTTTATATCAAAATCTTCCTCTTTTGGTTTATTTCTTTTATTATCGAAATTCTCTGTTATTCTTTCAAACATACTACCAACAACAAACGAATCAAATGCAACAGTATTTGCCTGTTTATAATCAAACTTTAAATGACAGTAAATTAATGAAACTTGCGATAACCATCCACCCAAAGAATGCCCCGTCATAGAAAGCGACCAATTCTTTTCTTTCGCAAGATTTACCATTTCATGTGTAAACTGATAAGCATTAAATTGTTGGTCAGTAAGCTG
>CBCSKA010000017.1:0-9227 GCA_965140885.1 Legionellaceae bacterium
ATGTAATTTTAATGCGGTTTCTATCGCAGAAATTAAATGCACTTTCGTAATATTACCTATACAGCCGGCGTTAAGTAGAGCATCGACTTGGAGTTTCACATTTTGGTCTTGGGTGCTCACGCGGGCATAGCCGACTAAATTTGTCATGGTTTTCTCAAATATTAAGCATTTTACGAGTTTATAAGAGGTAGTTTTTTAAGACCACAAAATAATACAAAATTAAGGGCATTTTGGCTATATTTTTAAGAGTCTTAAAAAACGGTCGTTTGATGAGATACTTAAAAATAAATAAATGATAAATTTACTACTATAAGTAGTATTGTATTTGTTATAATTTTACATATGTTTTTTCTTATGAAAGGTTCTCTTATGTTAAGTGAAAAAATATCAGTTTCTGTTACTCATGAATTGGTTGAATTCATTAATCAATATTGTCAAGCACATGCTTGTAAAAATAAATCTTATGTGGTTCAAAAAGCATTAAAATTATTACAGCAGCAAGAATTAGAGCAATATTATTTGAGCGCTAATGCAGAAATAGAATCTCGTTATGAAGTAACAATTGCTGATGGATTAGAAGATGAAACGTGGTGAAATTTATTATGCTGATTTGAATCCAACAGTAGGTTCAGAAATTAATAAACAGAGACCTGTTTTAATTATTAGTAATAATGCTAATAATCGGGTTTCATCAACAATTACTGTTTTACCAATCACCTCTAATGTAAGCAAAATATATCCATTTGAAGTTTTTCTTTCGATGAATGAAAGCGGGTTGCAAAAAGATTCTAAAGTACAGTGCCATCAAATAAGAACAATTGATAGAAAAAGACTTAAAACAGGCTGTATAGGTAATATTACGAAAGTGCATTTAATTTCTGCGATAGAAACCGCATTAAAATTACATTTATCTATCGATTAGGTGGTCGAGTAAGCCAGTATAACTTAGAGTAGCTGAAATTCATGATGCTCTTGAACAGGCAATGTCATTGTTTAATTTTAGTGAGATAGCGACCTATGACCGATTTAACTGATTCAAATACCGAACTGCTTCTTGCCATACGATTAATATTGAGCGAAGCGAGAGCCCATCTGCAACATACAGTAAATAAAACTATTGTACACACTTATTGGCATGTTGGCCGTTTGATAGTTGAAAATGAACAGTCTGGTGCTACAAGAGCCAGTTATGGTAAACAACAAATAAAAGTACTCTCTACGCATTTAACATCTGAATTTGGGAAAGGCTTTGATGAGCGTAATCTCAGAAATATGCGTGCATTTTATTTGGTTTATCCAAAATGGAACACAGTGTGTTCCGAATTGAGTTGGTCACATTATCGAGTTTTACTGCGTGTCGAAAATATTAATACGCGCCAATGGTATATCCGTGAATGTATAGAGCAAAACTGGAGTGTAAGAACGTTAGAGCGCCAAATTAACACACTATATTATGAGCGTTTATTAACCAGCAAAAATAAACAACCAGTGATGGATGAAGCCAAAACCTATACGCATGCACTGAAAATAAATCCTAAGGACTATTTGCGTGATCCCTATGTTCTAGATTTTTTAAATTTGCCCTATACATCATTACTTGAAACGAATATTGAACAAGCACTGATGGATAATCTTCAATCTTTTCTATTAGAACTCGGTAAAAGGTTTGCCTTTGTTGCTCGTCAGCAAAAAATAAGCACAGAAGATCAAGATTTCTATATCGATTTAGTATTTTATAATTTTAAGCTCAAATGTTTTTTGCTGATCGACTTAAAGTTGGGAAAGCTCTCTCATCAAGATGTAGGTCAAATGGACACTTATGTCAGAATTTATGATCAGCACAAAAAGGGAACTGATGATAACCCTACTATTGGTCTTATTTTATGTAGTCAAAAAAGTGAAGCGATAGCGAAATACTCTGTATTAACAGAAAGTAAACAACTATTTGCATCAAAATATTTACCCTATTTACCGAGTGAAGAAGACCTACGCCAAGAGTTAGAGCGTGAACGTGCTTTATTAAATCAATTACCTAATAATTAAAAGAACCTTTTTATTGTAGGGTGCGACAATCAGTGGAGACGGATAAGTAGTGACCATTGCTGGCTGTAACTCTCCTAAGAAGGAATCCTGCGTAAGAACCTCAAAAAGTGAATGTTCTGAGTTAGGTTGTTTACCCGTTGTTGTTGGTAGGGGTTCTTAGACCTAAAAATACCTTAATACAATAATATTTATCTTTCATTGCCAGTTTGGGCTGTATATGCCCGAAAACCCAATTTAGCTATGGCCCATATGATGATTAAATTTGACGGTAGAATTTAAATGCCTAGAATGAAATTTACACAGTTCCTGGGAAAGTCCCTTAAATCTCGCTCAAATTCGGCTATGCCGGCAAATACAGTCATAATCATTTTACCCGCATGTGAAGTTGTATCGGCCCAGGGCTCAGAAAGAGATAAAAATGAAGCATTTTCGTTTTTCATAATTTCAACTAATTCAATCAACTGATGCGTAGAACGCGCGAGCCTATCCAATTTCCAAACAACCACAATATCATTTGACCGCAATTGTTCTAATAACCTTTTTAATTCTGGTCTTTCTTTTTTCGAACCCGAAATTTTTTCTTGATAAATTCGATTGCAACCTGCTTCTTTGAGCGCGGTTAATTGCAATTCTAAATTTTGATCGGTAGTTGAAACTCGCGCATACCCAATTTTCATAAATTCTCCTTAACGTAAGTTGCAAAATATATCGCATAATAAAAAACTTTTGCAACAAACTTTTGCTACTTGTTTCTCCTAATAAATACGTTAATGGATAACCTGTAGCAAAAGTTATAAGTTTTGCTACAGGTTAGAGTAATTTACACACTTGGACTGACACTCTCCATAAAGAATGAGAGAGATTTTATTTTTCTCTCATTCAGATTAAGGTTTTTGTTGGAACGTTTGCGACACAACAAATGACATTTCATTTGTTGTATTAACGTTAGCTAATGATGCTGAGGAAAAAAGAGATAAGCCTGTTTGGCTGAATCCTGATAGTCTTGTTTTTGCTTTAATGCTTTTAGTATTATTTATTACTAATCGGTCAAAATGATTTCCATTTGTAAAAAGTAAATCGATGCGCGGTTTTTCGCCCTGAAGCACGTAATGAGGATAAACAGCGTGCGGATTAAGTTGATGATTATCACCCGGCTCCCAAATATAAAGATTAACCTGCTGAATATAGGCGAATGCCTGCAATATCGCTGGATGTGGCCAACTAGCATCTATTTTTTTATCGCGAATATAATAACTGATATAACCTTGTATTATATTTAAATCTTCTGAATACTTTTTAAGTAATTTGCCATCATTAGCTTCTAGATGTTCTCGAATAATAGAATTATCCATTAATCCGTTTTCTTTTAAATATGCTATAAAACCATCTAATAACAACGCCTCATAAACAGGTACCTTTATCAAATCTCTTACTTGATATATATTTTCACTAATAAGTTTATAAACATTTTCTCGAGTTATTCCAAAAGCGGTATACCAACAATCACCGTCGCTTGCAACAGAGTGTTGTTCAAATTCCAAATCAGAATCAGGAATGCACCACTTATCAGTTTGCAAAATAGGCTCTATAGATACAAAAGGATCTGTTAGCAATAATTTTTCATCATTCTCTGATTTCATTGGGAAAACTGTCGAACATAACTTATTTACTGAAATCCTGGCTACCTCATTTTCTAAAGGAGAAATTAACTCATTATCTGTGAGTTGGTTTTTAACGCGCTGAATGGCTTTTTCTGCAACTTCTTTTTCGCATCCTCTTATAAAATAAGGAATCACTCTAGTATACCAATCAATAGCCATTTCTTTATTTATATCTACAGCTAAACCATGCTCATAACAAAAACCAATATTAATACAGGCGCTTAACGAACCATTTTTTTCCAACCTTAATAAACGCTGATACCATTCCTTTAATTGCTGGTCATTTTTGCTTATCGATGATAATTTCAATAAAATCAATAAATCATCTTGCGCATGATATATCTCTTTTTCTATGGCTTTTAAATAAAGCTTAAGTGCTAATTGATAATTTATTTCCGTCCCAATGCCAAATACATAACAGCGTGCTAAATGATATATAGATAAACCATAACCTGTGGTCGCTGCTTTTTGGTACCACTCAAACGATTCATTTCTTTTTATTAAACGCTCATAATAATTACCAAGCCAAATTTGCGCTAATATATGCTCTTTATCTGCTGCCATTTTTATCAATTTAAAGGCTTCACTATTATTACCATTAGCTTCGTTATAAATGCCTAAACGATAAAGCCCTCTTGCATTTCCTTTTTCTGCTGATATTTCATAAAGCCGATTAGCTAGACGGGGTGAAGGAGGAATATACCCCCCCATTAATGCACAAAAAGCCGAAGTTGCAATATTATCGGAATCATCGCGGTGTATTGTAAGATTCGTAAAAGGAAATTTCATTGTAGAGTAATATTTCTCTAACACATCCTCTGCTTGATAAGAGATAGCCATGCTGTCAAGATAAAGAAATTGATTAGATAAAACTAGTTCAGAAGAATAGCGGTTATCTCGATAATATTCAGCGAGATTATAACCTAACTCGGGATCCATTTTATGCACCTCTATCCATAATTCGATAGCTCTTGGGATATTTTCAGCAACACCTATTCCATCGTAATAGCAAAAACCTAAACTATGTTTCGCAAAAGGACATCCTTTTCTCGCTGCTTTTTTCCATAACTCAATCGCTTTTTGGATGTCTTTTTGAATACCTTCGCCATGATAATAGATATAAGCTAATTGATTTTGCGCATTAGTATTTCCTTTATCAGCCAATTTTTGCCATAATTTAATCGCTTTTTGTAAATCTTTTTTAGTTTCACAACCATGGTAATAATTATAAGCAAGACTATATTTGGAATTTCCATATTCTTTACTAACTAATAGATCAGAAAACTTATTTCGCATAATCCAAAATTCTGTTGAAATTAACTTATTTTCTGGAAGATTATCTATCTCATTTCTTAAAGGAGAAATTAACTCATTATCTGTAAGTTGGTTTTTAATACGCTTAATGGCTTTTTCAGCAATTTCTTTTCCATTTCCTCTTATAAAAGAAGAGATAACCTTAGTATACCAATCAATTGCTATTTCTTTATTTGTATCTACAGCTATACCATACTCATAACAAAAACCAATATTAATGCAGGCACTTAACAAACCATTTTCTTCCAACCTTAATAAACGCTGATACCATTTGTTTAATTGCTGCTCTTTTTTGTTTATCCACGATGATTTCAATAAAATCAATAAATCATCTTGCACATGATATAACTCATTTTCTAGGGCTTTTAGATAATACCTAAGTGCTAATGTATAATTTATTTCCGTTCCGATACCAAATACATAACAGCGCACTAAATGATATATAGCTAAATCATAACCTCTGGTCGCTGCTTTTTGATACCATTCAAATGATTCATCATTTTTTATTAAACGCTCATAATAATTACCAAGCCAAACTTGTGCAAATATATGCTCTTTCTCAGCCGCCATTTTTATTAATTTAAACGCTTCACTATCATTTCTATTAGTTTCATGATAAATACCTAAACGATAAAGTCCTCTTGGATTTCCTTTTTCTGCTAATATTTGATAATACTCAAAAGCCATTTTCTGGTTTTTTTCAACGCCAATACCTATTAAGTAAGAAAAAGCTATATTTGCCATAGCATTTTCATCACCTTTCTCAGTTAAGTTAGCTTGCTCACCAATCCAATTAGTTAATGAAAAAAATATAAAATTTTCGCTAGAATAGTATTTTTGTAGAGCATGTTCTGATTGCTCAGGACTGGTGTTCATGCTTTTAAGATAAAGCATAACAATTAACTCATCATCATGACAAAAATCGTGGCTATTTCGATAATACTCGGCTAGATTGAAACCCAACTCTTCATTTGTTTTGTTTGCCTTTCTCCATAAATCAATGGCTTTTGGTATATCTTCAACTAGGCCTTCTCCATTGTAATAACAATGGCCTAAATTATATTGCGCGGCAGCATACCCTTTTATGGCGGCTTTTTCCAATAACTCTATCGCTTTTTTAATGTTTTTTTCAACGCCTTCCCCATTGCAATAGCAGTCACCTAAACGATATTGCGCATCAGGCTGCCCTTTATCAGCTGCTTTTTCCCATAACTCAATCGCTTTTTTAATGTTTTTTTCAACGCCTTCCCCATTGCAATAGCAGTCACCTAAACGATATTGCGCACCAATATGTCCTTTATCTACCGCTTTTTTGTATAAAAAAATAGCTTTTTTAAGGTTTTTTTCAACGTCTTCTGCAAAGTAATAGCAGTTACCTAAACGATATTGCGCATCAGCATGCCCTTTATCAGCTGATTTTTCCCATAACTCTATCGCTTTTTTAAGGTTTTTTTCAACGCCTTCCCCATTGCAATAGCAGTAACCTAAATTATATTGCGCGGCAGCATGCCCTTTATCAGCTGCTTTTTCCCATAACTCTATCGCTTTTTTAAGGTTTTTTTCAACGCCTTCTCCATTGCCATAGCAGTTACCTAAACGATATTGCGCATCAGGCTCCCCTTTATCAGCTGCTTTTTCCCATAACTCAATCGCTTTTTTAAGGTCTTTTTTTACCTCTTTTCCATCATAATAGAGATAACCTAAATTAAATTCGGCAATAGCATGCCCTTTGTCAGCTGCTTTTCCCCATAACTCAATCGCTTTTTGAAGGTCTTTTTTTACCTCTTTTCCATCATAATAGAGATAACCTAAATTAAATTCGGCAATAGCAGACCCTTTGTCAGCCGCTTTTTCCCATAACTCAATCGTTTTTTGAAGGTCTTTTTTTACCCCTTTTCCATCATAATAGAGATAACCTAACATATATTGCGCATCAACATGCCCTCTGATGACTGCTTTTTCCAATAACTCGATCGTTTTTTGAAGGTCTTCTGTTACCTCTTTTCCATAATAATACAGACAACTTAATTTGTAATAGAGATTATCTAAATTAGTTTTGGCATCAGCATGCTCTTTATCAGCGGATTTTTTGTATAATTCCAATGCTTTTTGAAGGTCTTTTTCTCCACTTTCTCGAGATTCATGGTATTCGCCCAACTTATTTAGGGCATCAGCATTTTCTTGTTGTGAAGAAAGTTTAAACCATGAAATTGCCATATATAAATTTTGAGGCACTCCAATTCCATCGTAATAACATTCCCCTAAATTATATTGGGCATAAGCATCACCTTGATTAGCAGATTCAACATATGAATTAATCATTTCTTTGTAATTACCTATTACGTTATCACCCTCTAATTCAGGCCATAATCGATGCAAATATTTTATGGAGAGTCGTGGACAATTTTTAATAGTTATTGCTTTGTTTGTGGGATTTTTTACTAATTCAAAAGAAACCTCAAATCGCAATGTGGTTAATAAAGGGCAATTTTCTAAATAAAGCTTTTCTAATTTAGGCGCATCTACTAATAACTTTTGAAGTGAAAAAGCGTCTTTTATAACTAATTTTTTTAATGATAATAGGGAGACTGATGCTGTAAAATTTATTTCTTTAAGCGCTATCGCTTTTTCAAAGACTAATTTTTGTAGTGTTTCACTTACTGATTCGTCTTTATCTGATTTATTGGCTTTAGATAAAACTAATAAATTAGATAATTTAGGAGCATCAATTAATGTAATACTTGTTAACCCTTCTTCAGTGGGAACATTGCTAATGATTTGCTCAAATAGTGTTTGGGTTAACACGTCGCCTGGGGAATTTAAATAAAGCGATTGTATTTTTCCGTAATTCGCTAAACCTTTTAAAAACTTCAGTCGATTTTCTTCAGTTAAGATATCAAGCTTTAATCCTTTTATTAGTCGCTCATATTCATTAGGTTTTATACTAGGCAATGTATTATCAATATTTTCTTGTAATAAAGCTATATTTAATAAACTCGTTGCATCCCACGATTTAAAAAAAGCATTTAATACATAATAGCTTTCTTGTAGTGATACACAATTATTCGGCATTTTCTGAATAACAGAACGATAAATATCACTTCCTAATGTCGATGTTCGGCTTAACATATTGTTTTTGTTTTTTTCATACAAGTTATATTTCTTTACTAAAACACTAAATCGATAAACCGTTGATTCTTCAGGATACTCTGTCAATAAATCAGAATAATACCTATGCAGTTTCGGTTCGACTATTTGGAGCAAACTAAGTGGAATTTCGTTGTTATTCTTTTCTAACATTTTTTGTAATGCTAAAAGCTTATAGCTAATTCGTGTTAATATCCTAATAGGCAACACCATTTCTAAACAACTTTGCTTAATATCTTTATAGTTTAAAAAAGTTTCGCGTTCATTTTGAAATAAATATCTGTAATTGAATTCTAATTCTCTTAAAGCAGTAATCCATGTCGGCAATAATCTTTTAAGATCTAAAGCTAAAAATTCTTTAACAGCTGTCGGATTTAATGACTCATTCATTCGGTTAGAACAAAATAAAATATTCTTTACCGCAAAAAAGTTTTTTCTGTTAAAAAATTTGTGAAAAGATAAAAAACTGTTAGATTCTAAAAATGCTTCACCTAATATTAAACTCTGCTCATAGTCCACATAAAAAAGAAAATATTTACCATCAACGTCTTTTATGGTGAAATTAGGTCCTTTCCCATCATCAGGATTAGTAAGCATTGTAAAAAGCAGCAACTTGCTAAAGGTATAATTATCTAAAGTTGAATCATCCAAACGAGCATCTTCCGTATTTTTTTTGGAAGGCTTTTCTTCATGGTTGAAAGCTGGGATGGCTTCCCCTTCTTCTTTTGAAATTAAAACCGGAATTATTTGCCCATTAATTGTTAATTTACCAACCACACTCCAAGGCAAACTATCCTGTGCTCCAAAAGATAAACGGTATAAGGATTGAAGAGCATCATGGAATATGGGCAATGATGGATAAAGTTTTAGGTAAATGTTGGATTTATTGTCTCCTAAGGAAATACAATAAACGGGATGCCGCCCATCCAATTTTTCATTCTTTGGTTGATACGTATTTTTTTTCCCATCCCAAAATTGATTGGCTATATCCTCCTTTAAAAAAAACGGTTCATTGATTCCTATCAATATTAATGTTGCATAAGAAGGTTTTTCTGTTTCTGA
>CBCSKA010000018.1:0-9143 GCA_965140885.1 Legionellaceae bacterium
CAAAACATCCGGCACTACGGTCTACCAGGGACTATCGGCCTCGCTCCTTCGTCGCTTCCTTGGCCGACAGCGAAGGTAATTTAGATTGTGGATATTGTTTTTGATGTTTGTCCATAATAGCACAAGTATATTTTAATATGCGAAAAGGCATCAATTTATCACAACTGCTTTGATGTTCTGCAAGAATGTAAATATAGGCTTTTTCACCTTTTAAATTGACTGAATACAGTAAATCACTCGCTGAATTTTTTAATGAAACATCAATATAGGTTTCTGAGCATAAGACTAATGTGGATAAATCAATTGCCTTTACCACAGTTTCAGGTAAATGTTGAGAGAAAAATTCTCGGGCAACTTTCTTATTTGTCATTAAGCTTTTAAAAAAAGCATCATGTGGATTAGGGATTTTTTTCATATTTGACTCTTTTTTCTTGAATAAGAATAAAATCAATAAGAAAAAACATATTATCACACATTGAAAAGTAATGAAAAATTAAAAATAAATAAAAAATATTACTATTTTATTTTGATTGGCACGAATAAAATTTACTGTTAAAAATATGAAGAGGGTTTGTGAAAGTTTATTCTTAAATTAAGAATAAACTTTCACAATGTCACATTTAATACTACGCTAAAATTTATTTAGATTCTTCTTTACGTTTAGGGATATAAATATCCGTAGCAGTTCCTTCAAAAACCTCGGAAGCCATCATGATTGTTTCAGATAAGGTAGGATGAGGATGTATCGTTAATGCTATATCTTCGACATCACAACCCATTTCTATCGCTAATGTAACTTCTGAAATTAATTCACCAGCATTGGGACCCACAATGCCAGCGCCAATAATGCAATGTGTCTCTTTATCAAAAATTAATTTAGTTAAGCCTTCATCACGATCAATGGATAATGAACGTCCACTAGCCGCCCAAGGAAATACACCTATTCCATAGGCTAAACCTTTTTCTTTTGCTTCCATTTCAGTGACACCCACCCAGGCAATTTCAGGATCGGTATAAGCGACTGATGGAATGCATTTAGGATCAAAGAAATGTTTTTTACCCGCAATCACTTCTGCAGCTACTCGACCTTCTGGTACGGCTTTATGAGCCAGCATAGGATTACCTACAATGTCCCCTATTGCATAAATATGAGGAACATTAGTGCGTAATTGTTTATCTACTGGGATAAAACCCCGTTCATCCACGTGAATACCCGCAGCTTCAGCATTGATTAATTTTCCATTAGGACGTCGACCAACCGCTACCAATACTTGATCATAGCATTGAGGTTCTTTAGGCGCATTTTCTCCTTCAAACGTAACCCATATTCCCTCTTTTTTAGCTTCAACTTGTGTTACTTTTGTTTTTAACATAATACTTTCAAATTGTTTGCTCACCCGCTTATGAAGAGGTTTCACTATATCTTTATCAGCACCCGGAATAATCATATCCATAAATTCAACAACGCTTATTTTTGTACCTAAAGCATGATAAACCGTGGCCATTTCTAAACCAATAATTCCACCACCAAGCACTAATAATTTACCGTCTGTTTTTTTAAGTTCTAACGCACTGGTTGAATCTAGAATACGAGGGTCTTCAGGTATAAAAGGTAATTTTACTGGTTGTGAACCCGCGGCAATAATGGCATTTTGAAATTCTACCGTTATAGTACCTTCTTTTCCTTCTACAGCAATTTCATGAGAAGAAATAAATTTACCATAGCCTGTAACAACGTCGACTTTACGTTGTTTTGCTAAGCCTTTTAAACCCGTTGTTAATTTTTTAATAACGCTATCTTTATAATTTTTTAATTTACCAGAATCAATAGAGGGGGTTCCAAAATCAATGCCATGGGCAGACATGTGTTTAGCTTCATCAATGACTTTAGCCGCATGTAGTAAGGCTTTAGAAGGAATACATCCCACATTTAAGCAAACGCCACCTAAGGTTTCATAACGTTCAATTAAAACGACTTTTTTACCTAAATCCGCTGCTCGAAATGCAGCACTATAACCACCAGGGCCACTTCCTAATACAACCACTTCTGTTTGTATTTTTTTGCTTTCGCTCATTTAAAAAACCTCTATACATTCAAAAAAAAGTATTCCATATTTACGTTGAGAAATGACTCAACAAAATTTTAAAGCAGCCAACGACGGATGTCTGCTAAACCTGCAGAAAGATGGACAATAAAACGTGCACCTTCTGCTCCATCAATTACCCGATGATCATAAGATAATGATAAGGGTAACATTAAACGGGGTACAAATTGATTCTCTTGATAAATGGGTTTAATCGCTGCTTTTGAAACTCCTAAAATCGCAACATCAGGAAGATTAACTATCGGAGTAAATGCAGTACCGCCAATGCCTCCTAAACTTGAAATAGTAAAGGTACTTCCTTGCATATCTGCGGAAGTTAACGCTTTATTCCTTGCTTTAGTACTCACTTCAGCCAATTCTTTGGCTAACTCAATTAAACTTTTTTTATCCACGTCACGAATGACAGGAACCACTAAACCATCCTGAGTGTCTACCGCAACACCAATATGGTAATACTGTTTTAAAATTAATTGTTCACCACTAGAGTCTAAAGATGCATTAAAGTTAGGAAATGCTTTCAAGCTTGCTACAATTGCTTTCATAATAAACACTAAAGGCGTTAATTTTATACCTTGCTTTTCAACGTTTACTTGTTGTGCTTTACGAAATGCTTCTAATTCTGTGATATCCGCTTCATCAAATTGAGTAACATGCGGAATTAATAACCAATTACGTGATAAATTAATACCCGTTAACCGTTTAATTCGGCTTAATGGTTTAGTTTCTATCGGGCCAAATTTAGAAAAATCCACGACTGGCGCTGCAGGTAAACCCATTGCTGATTCATTCGAACGTGGCATGGCTAATTGTTTCTTCACATAAGCCTGTATATCCATTTTTAAAATACGTGATTTAGGTCCTGTACCCTGAACTTGTGATAAATCAACCCCTAATTCACGGGCAAAACGTCTAACACTTGGACCGGCATGTATATTTGCGAATGAAATTGCACTTGAAGAAACGGGTTTAAAAGCTTCGTTTGTCGCAGAAGTAGATTCAATAGACTTTGTTTCTGCTAATTCCGCATTTTGGGGTGTCTGAATTTTAACGTCTTCTTTACTTTCAGTTTCAAGTAATAATATAAGGTTTCCTGTTGAAACTTTATCGCCAACTTTAAGCTTAATTTCTTTTACTATCCCTTTTAATGGAGAAGGAATCTCCATCGTTGCTTTATCACCTTCTAACGTAATTAAAGGATCATTAGGATTAATGCTTGTTCCTGATTTTACCAATATTTCTATAACTTCAGCATTAGCCGCATTACCTAAATCTGGAACAATAACTTCTTCTATTTTTTTAGCAATCTCATTTTTCATTTCTTTTTCTTCATTATTAGGCACTTCAGGCGTAGGAGAAGACTTTGATGCAGTGGCATCATCATGCATTTCTTCCATCTTTATAGCACCTAATATATCGCCGGATGAAACATTGTCACCCACTTTTACTTTTAAAGTTTCAATAACTCCTGTAAATGGCGATGGAATTTCCATACTGGCCTTATCACTTTCTAAAGTTAATAAGGTATCATCCTTGTTCACTTTATCACCTGGTTTCACAGCAACCTCAATAATAGCCGCTGCTGCTACATTTCCTAAATCAGGTATTAAAATATCTTTAAGGATAGTCAATGTTAAATCTCCTTTATTAAACAGTTAGTGGATCCGGTTTTTCTGGATCAATCCGTAATTTTGTTAATGCAGAGGCAAGTTTTTTCAATGAAAAATTGCCCTGATCTGCAAGTGCTTTAAGTGTTGCAGCTACGATATATTTAGCATCAACTTCAAAAAAGTGCCGCAATTGTTTACGGGTATCACTTCGCCCAAAACCATCAGTACCTAAAACAGTATAAGCTTGTGAAATATAAGCGCGAATTTGATCAGCATAAGCTTGTATATAATCTGTTGCAGCAATTACAGGACCTGAACGGTTTTCTAAACATTGAGCAACATAACTCATTAAAGGTTTATTTTCTGGATGTAATCGATTATAACGTTCAACTTTTCGTGCTTCACGCCCTAATTCATTAAAGCTTGTGGCACTCCAAATATCAGCACCAATATCAAATTCTTGTTGTAAAATATCGGCAGCTGCGATGACTTCACGTAGAATGGTTCCCGAACCTAATAATTGGACTCTTACTTTACCCTCGGTTGATTTGAGTAAATACATCCCCTTAATGATACCTTCTTCCACCCCTTCTGGCATATCAGGATGCGTATAATTTTCATTCATTACCGTAATATAATAATAAATACTTTCATTATTTTGATACATACGACGCATACCATCTCGTAAGATGACTGCTAATTCATAACTATACGTGGGATCATAACTCACACAATTGGGAATTAAACCTGCTTGAATATGACTATGCCCATCTTGATGTTGTAAACCTTCACCCGCCAGTGTTGTTCGTCCTGCGGTACCGCCAATTAAAAAACCTTTGGCTTGCATATCTGCAGCAGCCCAAGCTAAATCACCCGTTCGTTGAAAGCCAAACATGGAATAATAAATATAAAAAGGAATCATGGAAAAATTATTAGTACTATAAGATGTTGAAGCCGCTATCCAGGAAGAAAATGCGCCACCTTCATTAATCCCTTCTTCTAATAATTGTCCATTTTTTTCTTCTCGATAATACATGACTTGTTCAGCATCAACAGGTTTGTATAATTGTCCAACAGCTGAATAAATTCCATATTGCCTAAACATACCTTCCATACCAAAAGTGCGTGATTCATCGGGAATGATAGGTACGACACGACTACCTAATGTTTGATCTTTCATTAAAATATTCAGAAATCTAACAAAGGCCATCGTTGTTGAAATTTCACGTTCTGCCGTCCCTTTCAATAAAGGTTCAAAGGTAGATAATTCAGGTATAGTTAACGTTTCAGTATTACTACGTCTTAGGGGCAAATAACCACCTAAAGCTTTACGCTTTTCTTGTAAATAACGCATTTCAGGACTATCTGAGGCCGGTTTAAAGAAAGGAGCATCTGCAATGTCATCATCTGAAATAGGAACTTGAAAACGATCACGAAATGCTTTTAATGCTTCAATATCCATTTTCTTTTGCTGATGGGTAATATTCATACCCTCGCCTGCTGCCCCCATACCAAAACCTTTTACCGTTTTAGCTAAAATAACGGTGGGTTGACCTTTATGTTTAACCGCAGAAGCATAAGCATTATAAACTTTAATAGATTCATGCCCCCCACGACGTAAATGCCAAATTTCTTCATCAGACATATCAGCCACTAAAGCCTTAAGAGTAGGATCAACACCAAAAAATTGTTCACGAATAAAAGCCCCATCTTTGGCACGATAATTTTGATATTCACCATCGACAGTTTCATTCATCCGCTTTTGTAATAAACCTTGTTTATCAGCCGCTAATAAACGATCCCAGCCTGAGCCCCAAATGACTTTTAAAACATTCCAACCTGCACCGTAAAATACCCCTTCTAATTCTTGAATAATTTTTGCATTACCACGAACAGGGCCATCTAAACGTTGTAAATTACAATTAACGACAAAAATTAAATTATCTAAACCTTCTCTTGCTGCAACACTGATAGCACCTAAGGATTCGGGTTCATCCATTTCACCATCACCCAAAAATACCCAAACTTTGCGCTCGCCATTCTTAATTAAACCACGATTTTCCAAGTATTTTAAAAAGCGGGCTTGATAAATTGCCATTAATGGCCCTAATCCCATAGAAACCGTAGGAAATTGCCAAAACTCAGGCATTAACCAAGGATGCGGGTAAGAAGAGATACCTTTTCCATTCACTTCTTGACGAAAATGATTTAATTGTTCTTCTGTTAACCGACCTTCTAAATAAGCACGGGCATAAATTCCCGGAGAAGAATGGCCTTGAATATAAAGTAAATCGCCTAAATGTTCATCAGTTGCACCATGAAAAAAATGGTTAAATCCAACTTCATAAAGTGATGCAGATGAAGCAAATGTTGCAATATGCCCCCCTAGTTCTGGTGCTTGCTTACCCCCTCTTAATACCATGGCAATTGCATTCCATCGTATTAAAGCACTGATGCGATCCTCTATTTTGTGATCACCGGGATAACTTTTTTCATGCTCAGCAGGAATTGAATTAATATAAGGTGTCGTTACTGGAAGGCGAATACCTTCTAAATTCGCTTTAGAGGCTAATTGCTGAAGGATATATTTTGCTCGTTCAGAACCTTCATGTTTAATTAACGAAGCTAGTGCATCAAGCCATTCTTGTGTTTCTTGAGGATCACTATCAGTAAAAAACGGATGATTCATTGCTATTTTTTCCTTTTCTTAATCTCTACGCAGACGTTCCGTTAATGCTAACGGCGTTGGATAAAGTAGTACAACGACATAACAAGATACAATAAAAGTTATAATTGTCATTGCTTGTATTAAATAATTCGTTTTATTACTAATTAAGGTTACTGTAGAAGAACTCGCTGCCATATGGGCAACTAATAATGAAAATTCACTGGATTGCCCTAAACGCAATCCAACTTCTTTTCCTACGCGTGAACGTTCTCCCGTATATCGTAATAAAAATTGATATAAATAAGGTTTTGCCAGTAAAACTAACATGCCTAAAATTAACGCAGGAATAATGACTAGTGATAAATAACTAAAATCAAAACTGGCACCTATAGAAAAGAAAAATAAAACTAAAAAGAAATCTCTTAATGGTTTTAAATTTTCAGCGATATATAATGCAATCGGACCAGCAGCGACAGAAACCCCTGCGATAAAAGCACCAATATCTTCTGATAAACCAATAATTTTAGCTAAATGCGCCATTCCCAAGCACCAACCAATAGCCAATATGAATATATATTCTTGAACTTGGTCAAAACGAGCTAATAATTTAGTGAGTATGAATCGTTCCACGACAAAGGCAATAAAGCATAATGCTGGTAACGCTAAACTCATTGTGATGGTATGTGACCATGTAAAACCCATACCACTGGTTGCGGTATTTAATAATAATAGTACAACTATCGCAATCAAATCCTGCATTAACAAAATACCAATCATGACTTCACCAATATGTTGGTGATGCAATATTGTGGTAGGTAATAATTTTAAGCCTATAATTGTACTGGAAAACATCATGGCTGCACCAATAACAATACTTTCTGTTACGGTATAACCAAATATACGACCAACACCATATCCCATTGCTGCAAATATTACAGAACTTATGACTGAGACTAAGGTCACTTTACGTAACATATTCCATAAATCTTGTGGATGTAAATGTAAGCCTAATAGGAAAAGAAGAAAAATTATTCCGACTTCTCCAATATGGGTAATTAAATGCGTATCGGCAACTAATTTTAAACCACAAGGCCCTAAAATCATGCCTAATAATATATACGCCACTAATAATGATTGACGGGTATACAAGACTAAGGTTGATAAAATAGCCGTGCCAGTAAAAATTAAAAAAATGGAATAAACTGTATTGTCCGTAGACATTTTTCACCAAACTAAAATAGTTGAAATACTAAAACAATATCAAATAATAACGCAAAATTTTGAAATCAATAATGTAGTAAAATGTATTATAATTGTGATGCGACAAAATCCCAATTAACTAACTTCCAAAAAGATTCCACATATTTTAAACGAGCATTTCGATAATCAATATAATATGCATGTTCCCATACGTCACACGTCAATAATGCTTTTTTATTTTCTGTCATTGGAGTTCCTGCATTACTGGTATTTAAAATGACTAAAGAACCTGCGGCATCTTTAACTAACCAAGTCCAACCTGAACCAAAATTTGCAACAGCCGCTTGAGTAAAGGCTTTTTTAAATTCATCAAACGAGCCGAAACTCGCTGTAATTAAATCGGCTATTTTTCCGCTAGGTTCATTTATTTCAAGAGGGATACGTAAGCAATTCCAATAAAAAGTGTGATTCCATACCTGGGCTGCATTATTAAAAATACCCCCTGTGGATGTTTTAATAATATCTTCTAAGGATTTATTCTCAAATTCTGTTCCTGGGATTAAATTATTTAAATTATTCACATAAGTTTGATGATGTTTTCCATAATGATATTCCAGCGTTTCTTTAGAAATAATGGGTTCAAGTGCATCTTGTGCATATGGTAAAAGAGGTAATGAATGCGTCATTGGCTAATTCTCCCTTATTAATGATAACGATAAAATACATAAAACATGCTTGATTTTATAAAAATCTGTGCAGAAGCATACATTTTTCTTTACAGACACGGATTTTGATTAAGTCCTAGCATGATAGTGCCACATATAAAAATAGTTACATTCAAAAAACGTTTTTTCAGCTTGAGATAGTGTAAAAGTCTATTGAATTAAGCGCAAGTATTCATTTGGTCAAAAAAACAGTATTCCAGCATAGGTATTATAATGGAAAGTATTACAACTTATAGGTTATATAAAATTTCTAATAATTACATAGATTAAATACAGAAAATAAATAATTGATTAAATGTGAATAATCACTTATGCAAAATTATTCTATATCAAGTTATATTTTTTTTTGCCGATTCACCCAAATAAAATATTAACTTAAGCCTTCATTTGCAAAAAAATGGGCTGTATTTATTTAGCGTTAAAGAATATCACATTAGAAAATATCTGATAAGATGATATTGTCCATTTATTAGTGTTTGTTTCACTATTTAATGTCTAAAAATAGGCTAACAAAAATACATTCAACCAAAATAACTGACAAAAAATTAAGGGCTATTAATAAATCTTTTACAAAACTGAATGAGTGGCTGCTTTCGTTGAAAATACTGAAATTACAAAAAAGAAATGAATGTCGATTATAAAATTTAAGTAATATTATTCTCTGTCATCTTAAAAAGTTGCAGCGGGCGTTTTACATTGCCCGGCTTATTAAAACTTTATGTTATCCATTATTTAATTAAACTATTAAAAAAATTAAAAAGCCGATAGTGTCGCCATTTTTGAGACCCCTTTTGGGACATCCAAGTCCCCAAAAGGGACAAAAATTGTCGACAAGTAT
>CBCSKA010000019.1:0-8780 GCA_965140885.1 Legionellaceae bacterium
ATTAAGTAATTTGGTAGCATTGTTTATCGTTATTTTTCCCTGAGCTACTTTAAATATAATATCAACTGTAAGCTGGGCTTTAGAATCCATAATAATGTAGAAGTCAACATAAAATCTGACAGATAACTTGAACTAGTACAGATCATATGTTGACTTCTACATTCTATTTTATGTTCTGCTTAGGTTTGGTACGACATCATAAAGTCGCAGATCAAAATCGATCGATTTTGCTTTTTCGTTGTTAGGGTTAAGTTCTAGAGATTTTTGAATCATCTCTTTTATTGTTTCAACTTCTTTTGTTTTAAACTTATATAATACGTTTGCGTAACCAGAATAAGCCTCAGATAAAATTATTTTGTCTTCAAGATGTAAACTGTTTATTCCGTATGTTTCAATTATATTATTTGTTAATTGACTTGCTTTGTTAAATGATTCTATGGAAGAAATTGGGTTGCGATTTTGTTTGTTATTTAGAAATTCTTGTCCTTTTACGATATCTTGTTTTACCTCTTCTATAGATTGTTTAAATACAGTTTGAGTAATTAAATGTTGTTTCTCTATTGAAACAAGAGATAGTATGTTACTAAGATGGTTAATGTTTATTGGTTTTTGCAACATAGTGCTGTAGTTTTTATTTTCTAAAGATTGTTTTGCTAAATTAAAAAAAGTTTTTTTCATCTTTATGACCTCATTAATTTCGAAAGTATAAGGGAAGTATTAGGTTATTGTTTTTTAAAATCCATAGACATTTCTTCGTTAAAGATTTTACTATATTTTTGTTCATCCATAGATACCTCTGTAAGATCTCTTGTCAATCCTGAATCTTCCATTTTAATCATCATATCATTCTTTTTTTCAACTGTTAAATTGTTATTATTAGCGTCCATTGTTTCTTGAATTACTGTTCTTAACGTTTGAATTGGGTTCATGATAGATCTATTTTTCATGTTCAAAAAAACCTTTTGTATTGCGGTAGCACAATTATCGTGTTCTGCTTTTTCAAAATTATCATCGTTTGCTGTTATACCATAAGGTTTAATGGTTTTATTTAAGTTTTCAAAAACAATTGGTTTAAAACAATTTTTATTCAAAACCGCAATATAGGTGGATGTTTTTTGATTTTGAGAATATGATTTTTGAATATCTATACCAATAACTTTATTTTGATCAATCTTTTCATTTTTAGAATGATCCGTTTCTGGTCTATGACTAATACAGTTACCTTCTTTTGTGTATACAGCTATATGACCTTCAGTCACCATAGGATCTTTCGTAGATATTGGCCTGTTGTTTATAAGCTTTTCTTTAAGATTTGTGATTGATTCTTCATTGAACTCAAAATCTTTTCTTGGTGAAAAAACAGTACCATAAGCAAAAAAAACATAGTAATTATCGCCATATGATTGAATAATATCGTTAATTTTTTTAGTGCATCGTTCAATGTAATCAACTTTGCTTTCATTTTCTTTTTTATCATGCGTTAAATGCATTAAAAAACCAATATTTTCTGGAAATACATACTTAAATTCACTTTCACTAGTTTCAAATCTGTTATTTTCATTCACAATTAATGTTTTATATGTCCTAGTATTTTTTGTCAGGGAAGGATGTATTCCTGAAGTAGCGTGAACTATTATTTTTGATGATTTCTTAAACATACATTTTTCTCCATAACCTAATTTTTAATTTTATTTCCTAATCATAAGCTTTTTTTAAAATACCTAATTATAATTCTAGCTCATGTATTTTATTCTTCTCACTTTTTATCGAAATTGTCTTTCCTGAATTTTTTGTTGACAGATCACATAAATCAATGTGATTTATTCCCTTTTGATAAGTAATTTTTCCTTTTTGATATTCTTCAAAATTAGGCGAAATTTCTTTTGTTGGTTGATAAGCAATAGACGTATTTATTTTTGCATGAATCGCATCAATTCCATTTTGTTTTAATACATCATTGTAATCTGTTTTAACTGTGTCTGGCTGATTATAGAAAACAGTGACTCGTGATTCTTTAAGCCTTTGCATACCTTTAAAAGCGGTTATTTCACTCATGCTTTTGGCACCATCATTATCTAAACAAAACACAGCCGTTTTACTGATATGTGATTGCGGGATATTTAGGTAATTTGAAACGCCAAGGGTTGCTTTAATATGGGCGTCTTTATTAGCCATTTTAAGGCTTAATGCAGTTTCAATGCCTTCTGCAATTAAAGTAGGGCTGTCTTTAGTTTTACCTTCTTGTATTGTGACGATAGCGCCTTTTATAGGACCTGTAATGCGTTTATTAGTTTCGATATTTGCTTTATTGTGTGTTTCTCTATCAAGAAAAATCGTTTGTACGGCTTGTGTTTTTCCTTTTTCATTTTTGGCAATCACAAGAAGTGCCGGTAAATGTTTACCGACTTCAGGTACATAAATGCTGGGATGGTAACGTAAACTTTCCGGTAATTGGCAGGTGATACCTCGTCGTTTTCGTAAATAAACCTCACCTAAAGTTCCATGAATTATCATGGATTCTCGTTCGAGCTTATTGGCAAGGGCTATACGTTTTTTCTGGTGTTCGGTAAATCCCAGTTTTTTTATGCTTATTTTGGTATTTTTACTTTTACTAACACTCTCATTTTCACTTGGCATAAAACCGACGAGCCCTGCGGCATATTCAGCCGTTTTTAAAAAGTCTTTTTTAGGATGATGCCCTAAGTTTTTACCAATAAGGTTAAAAAGATTACCGCCTTCGCCTGTCTGAAAATCGTACCAGGAGTGTCAAATGAAGTTGAACCCGGGTTCAATTATGAAGTGCGACAAAATAGGTTAGAATTAACTATTTTGGATTGATGATGAGAAAACAAATTTATAGACATATTGATATAGAGAAAAGAGAAAAAATACGATAGTGTCGCCATTTTTGAGACCCCTTTTGGGACATCCAAGTCCCCAAAAGGGGTCTCAAAAATTGTCGACAAGTATGCCTGCGGCAGCCCTGGCCGTCCTGCGTACGCTCGTTATGACACGACTAGGTGTCATAACTTCACTTCCACAAATGACTTGTCGACCGTTTTGTGGGCCTTATATTTTGCCTTCGGCAAAACATCCGGCACTACGGTCTACCAGGGACTATCGGCCTCGCTCCTTCGTCGCTTCCTTGGCCGACAGCGTACGAGTTATTAGAGTTGAATATGAGCAAGCAAGAAATTGCGGCTCAAATAGGGTGTCATAAATCAAGTTTATATCGTGAAATAAAGCGTAACAGATGTAGATTAGGCTACCTTCCAGACAGGGCGGGAAAAATGTCAATTGAACGGCGAGTAAAACCACTAAAGCTAGAAGGTAATGCTGAATTAAAAAAATATATCGTAGAGAAACTGCAAGAGGGATGGTCGCCAGAACAAATATCGGGACGACTTAAATCAGAGAAAGGGATATCAGTTATTTCTTATGAAACAATTTATGGATATATTTACAGTAAACAAGGAATAACGGATGAGTTACATATTCACCTGAAACGGCAGCATAAAAAAAGGCAAAGCAAGGGTGGGCGTAAATTAAAACGGATGGTAATTCCTAACAGAACATCAATACACGATAGACCTTCTGAGGTGAATGAGCGTAATAATTTTGGAGATTGGGAAGGTGATTTGGTCCTGTTTAGCAATCAACGCTGTAATTTAATTACGCTACGAGAAAGGAAAAGCCGATTTTTAGTTGCTATTAAAAATCAAACAAAAGAGGCTAAAACAACAGCTGATAATATTATTAATAAATTTAAAGGACGAAAAATAATATTAATTGCAACCCTAACATTGGATAATGGGGGTGAATTTGCAGCTCATGAATCGATTTCAAAAAGACTACAGATTAATACTTTTTTTTGCGGCCCTTATTCTTCCTATCAAAAAGGGACTATCGAGAATGGTAATGGGGTTTTAAGATATGATTTACCCCGAACTACAAATATTCAATTATTATCACAAAAAAAAATTGACCAAATAATAAACAAAATTAATAATAGACCAATGAAATGCTTAGGATTTAAAACCCCAGCAGAAGTTTTTGAAAAACATTATGGTACCTTGGCAAAAGGCTTTGTCGCACTTCAAACTTGAATGCGGGGCAAGTTAGTGTGCTACGCGCATTTTTATTTAGAATTCGACTGTAGAAATGAATAAAACAGAAGGAAGAATAATGTCAGAAAAATCCACTACCCTTTCAAAGTTCAAAGAAAAAAGAGATAGCTTATTAAAACAAGTGAAAGCGGCTCAAAAACGATTAGAAGAATTAGAAATGAAACGTAAAATGGAAATTGGGGAGCTTGCTATTCGTTGTGGGTTAGCCGATATAGATGATGATGTTTTAAAATCCGCTTTTGAAAAAATAGCCAAAGATTATGAGTAAAACAGCTTTAGAGTTAAAACACGCAAGACAAAAATTAGCACGCGCGAAATTAGGATTGGCTAGAGAACGTCATAAAGTAAGACAAATCGATACACGTCGAAAAATTGAGCTCGGCGGCTTACTTATTAAAGCCAAATTAGACGAAGAATCGGCTTCCGTTATTTTAGGATTGTTGATGGAAGCCAAGGAACAGTTACAGGATATCAATGGCGAAAAGTTTCGGCAACAATGGCAAATCAAAGGGCAAAGAGAATTTGAAAAATCAACAAAATACTCATGAAAAACTTTATAAGTTTCGTGAGTTTGACTTATACACGAACTCCACAATTGCGCAGGCATTTTGTTGAACGCCTGCTCTTCAAATGTGGATTTTTGCATAAGTCGAATAGAAGTATTCTGTATTTTAAGAAAAATACAATTAAAAAATAAACTGTACATTTGTGAGGTAAAATGACTCTTAATCAAAATAATAAATTTGGATTATTTAAAGACTCTAAACTTGATAATGAAGCTAAAAATAATTTACGGCAATCTTTACCTGATGAGTGGGATTCGGGTATTTCTTTAAATACAGGCGATTGTTTTTTTGATTCAATCGCTCAATCTTTAAATTTTGCATCCTTACAAGAAAAAAACCATACAGCTAAAACATTAAGAATTATAAGTCATCAATATATTATTGATATTGATAAAAAACCCAGAGAAGATAATTGGATATATCAACGTTTTTTAGTTAATGCAAAAAATGGAAATAAGGATAGTCAACAAGTAAAAGAAATCGCAGATAAAGCATATCAACATTATTTTGCTAATATTCAATATACTTATGAAGATATTTTAAATGGCCAAGGATTAAATCTTGAACAACCTATTTGGGGTGAACAAGATATTGATGGCCGTATACTATCTGAAGTATTAAACATTAAACTTCATATTATTGAATTACATGAAAATGAAAATAATATAGTGTTAGGACATCAACTCATTGATAAAGAAAATAGTAAAAGCGTGGTTGAAAAAGATATTGATTATTCAAACAACGCTATCTTGCATTTATGTGTTTATCGAAATCATTATGCCCCACTATTACCTAAAGCAGAATTAGTAAAGTTACAGCAAGAAAATAGTAACCAAAATAGTTTTACACAACTTGTGATTAAGGTAGAAAATAAAGATAAATTATTGCTTAATAATTCTTTTACTCAGAATACAAATTTATTTTACCAAAAACCAACTTCTTCCTCTGTATCAAAAATTCAACTAAAAAAAGAATTAGTTTATGACGATGATTCCTCTGATGAAGAAACTATAAATGAGGCTATGCAATCGTTTGATTTAGTTTCTTCATATAAAAAATTTAAGCAAAGCCAAACTTTTTTTTATTGGAAAAATGACATTAATTTTCCTGAAGAACATATTCCATTTGCATTTCTTTTACATAGTATGGGTATTGAACTTTTATATGCGAAACCTGTTAATAACGTATACTACCCAAATAAAGAATTGTTATTAAAAAGCAAAAATAATGAAGAAAAAATACTCGCTTTTATAAAAAAATCACTGATTAAAACTATTAGTGAAATTATTGAAACATATTTACCAGAATATTTTTGTGACCCAAAAAATATTATTCAAAAACTCAAAACTGAGGACTTCGCTTCTCTTCAAAAAGAAATTTTATCTGTTGTGGAAATTCAGATTAATCAAACTTCGGAAAAATTATTTGAGCATTTCACAAGCGATAAAGAAAAAATAAAGGAATTATTACGTTACGAAAACTTATTTAGCTTTGAAAATTCAATTGTCACTATCACAAATGAATTACAGCACTCTATTTTTCAATTAATAACCGAAAAATCAGAAAAATATGGATACAACTATTATCCTACTTCGGATATTCAATATCTTAATCAACCTGAATGCCATCTAATTAAACTAGAATTACTAGAATTAGCAAAAGAAAAAGCTATTCAAGAACTTATACGTTTAGGTTTTCTTGATAATTATGGTAAAAAACTTTATTCAAAAGGAAAAGGATTAGATCCAAATTTGCTAACTTATTATCCCTATTTAGCCCCCGAATCAGGACGCCTTCTTTCTTCAAATAAAAAAGGTACATCTGCTCAAGGCAACTCTTCTGGTTTAAATAGCACTTTTGATTTACCTTATTATTATATTTTAGACTTAACTCAACGATGTAACCATAAAGATGATGACGAAATTTTAAACTTACTCAGTAAATATCCTAAGTTAAAACAATTTTTTAATGTAAGATCAGAGCTCTTATTTCGTGAAATAACGAATAATTTTTCTTCCATTTTATCAAAGCAATTAGTAAAAGCTAGAAACCGAGATTACTACCGAAATACCCTAAATGAACAGACTCAATTTATTATTAATAGTAGTCTCGATCTTCTAACCCACCTTCGTCTAGCAAATCGCGATCAAAAACGCAAAATAAGAAATTATAAAAATAGTTTATTTAATTCTTTATATAGTGGGAATCAGAAGCGACATACTTACCGTAATTGGCTGTTTCAAGGAGAATATCTAGTACAGGAAAATCAAGGCATTATTATAAGCTCTGAAGGCCGCCAAGATAAAATTGATAATGCAGGAAAATATTCGGATATATATGAGAGATTTCAGAAAATACAAAACCATTTCTTATCTGAATACCAATTTGCTATTTCTGATAAAATGTTAGTAAATTGGGTACGTGCCATGATTAAGAATGAGGAGTTTAATGATATTAACAACCGAGAATTAGGAGAAGTAGATAAAACGATATTATTTGATTTTATTGCTGAAATGACTTATTTATTATTTGGTTGCGAAGTAGCCCGTAACCCAGCATCATTAATAGTCCATCAAATTATTTTAGATTTGATACTAAATGAAAAAATCTCTTTGCAATCAGCATTATTTGATAACGTAATGCCAATGGCTGTTAGTGAAGCAGTAGGAAAAGCAAGATCCATCCAAAATAAATTGAATCCTTATATGCCTTATTTTTATACATATCCAGGTACAGAGAGTAATGATAATATCCAAACAAATAATATGTTAGCCAGCCAAGCCGCAATTTTCCGTCAATGGTTAGAAGTAAAATATAACTATAAAAATGATATGCTTGATTTACAAAAAATCCGTCAGATTATTTTAAATAATTTAGAAAGATGGTTTGGAATCCAACAATTATCTTTTAATAATAATTATAATCCAAACCTATAAAGCTTGGTTATTCCAAGTTAGATATTTAATATATTAAGCTTTTAATAAGCTAACTAAATTAAAGTTAATTAAAATAAATACATAATTGGTTTTTATAAATTAGCTACGGAGAATAATTAAGTGTTATACCAAATAATTAAATTAAAAAAACCTTATGATTCGACAAATAAAGAAACAACCGAAAGCTTTATTTTAGAAGAAATATCAACTCAAGAAAACGAACAATATAATGGATTTGTTAGAAGAAGATCTTTAGAGGATGCAAAAAAAACACTAAAAGATTGTAATGCTTATTCTCCTAATAAAATGGTTATAGTTTCCATTGATGATACATTACAAGATTACTGTATTAAAGAATTTCATTATTTACATGATGAAATTTTTAATGAAAAAAAATTAATCGACGAAGAAATCGAAATAGAATTTACTAGTGAAAAGGTAAGCCCTAAAAGAAATATACTTCTAGAAAAATATTTGTCTCGTTTAGAAAAAGCCATCGCTGATTTGAAAAAATATTCTCAGCACACTTGCGAAGCTAAAGCTCAAACAGCAAAAAAAATAAGTGATGAATTATCAAAAAATTTCAGCAACTTAAAAGAGAAACCTAATAAAAAGAATTATTCAATACTTAAAGAAAGTTTTAATGCAATTAAATTAAACAATGATTTAACTAAGCATAGAACGCAGTATAAAAATATTTTAGCAACAATCGGTGCTTACATAACTATTATCGGTGGTTTAATTGATATTGGAATGCGCATATATTCACGTATAGCTACTGGGCATTCACAAGGTTTATTTAGTAAAACAAATGGGCAAAAGAAATTAGAAAATATAGAAGCTAAACTGAATTATTTAGAGAAAATTTATAAAAAATAAAGGGACTTTTCTAAAGCAGTTTAAATATATTTCAAACTGAGATGGATAACGCACCTTATCTATCTCAGTTTGGAGCATAAACAATGAAAAATGTAGTTAATAGTCTCGATGAAAAAAAATGAAAAAGTGCTAATATTTTTGTAATATAAGATTTTTATTAGTTAGCCGACAAAATGCCAGCAAATAGGTTGTTAGTTGAATTAGTGTCATTACCGAGGGAGACTGTCGGACTAATTACCGAGCGACTTTGTCGTATTGATACTACAGATGAA
>CBCSKA010000020.1:0-40993 GCA_965140885.1 Legionellaceae bacterium
GAATAAATGACTAATAACTTGCGATTTTCGTTGGCAACCAATTTTGATTTTAATACTTTCAAGATAACTTTCGATGGTTCTTTGGGATAGAAAAAGCTGATTACCTATTTCTTTTGCGGTTTTACCTAACATGAGAAGCTTAATGCAATCCATTTCACGAGGCGTTAAATTAACTCTAGACGTTAAAATAAACCTTTTCTTAAAAAAAAGAGAAAAAAAATCTTCATTACTTGTGTATTCTTTGGATGTTATTAAGTGTGATAAACAATCTCCCCATAATTGATTTTTATCAAGTTGTTTTTGATAACAAATTCGTTGCACAGAATACGTATCAATAATAAAATTAATTTTTTGACGAAACTCAAGACAAAAATTTTCCAAGTAAAGACGATTATTCAATAACACACTAAAATCATGCATGTTTTTAGATTCAATACCAAAACCAAATCCTTCAATATATTCTTTGCTTCCTAGAAGAAGTGAAAACCCATGAAATATATCAGCAATCGAACGACAATCACTTAAAGCTTCGATTTTTTCTTCTGGAAGTGGCCAAATCCAATTAGCAAAATCAACCGCATTATTAAACACAAAATTTCTTGAATCTATTAAGTAGTGCCCCTGATAATATTGCTCTGACCATTTAGGATTATTTGACAACATTATTTCAGTGTTATCAGGAAATATGCGATGATAACAAAACATCTTAATGCCTAATTTTGATAATGAAGAACATAAACTTTGCAAATCGGTATGATAATTAAGGTAGTTTTTTTTCATTTTTCAAATACCTCTTTATTAGCTAATTCAAATTTAGGATAATAAATTGAAGAAGGATTTTCCTTATCTAAAATTCATTGGCAATGCACTATCATTAATTCAGCCCAGCACGTGGTATATCGAGGCGTACGATTTTCGCGCTTCATTTGCCAGGTTTTTGTGGTTCCTTCAGACGCTAAAAAAACCGCTTTTCGTCCAAATTTGTGATTAATTTTATCCATGGTCTGCATTAATTTCGGGTTTGATTGCATACCATCTTGTAATAAACTTCCTTGAAAAAAGGTTTCTTCACTAAGCTCTAAAAGTAAAATACCGCATTTGGCAAATTCATACCCATTTTGGTAAAGGCTTTTAATCGCCGCTATGGCATATTGGGTAATGACTCGGGTATCTTGCGTTGCTTCGGGCAATTTAATCGTAATGGAATTGTAATAACGCGGCTCTTTAAAACGGCTGGTTTGTAAATAAACCCCAATCATGGGGCATAAACTTTTTTGAGCGCGTAATTTTTCGCAGGCCGTTGCAGTATATACACTAATCGCTTGAATTAAATCCGTTAATTCAGTAACACCTATACCAAACGAACGGCTTGATTGAATGCTTTTTCGGGGCATCACTTTTTCAAGGGGCAAACAGGAAATACCTGAAAGTTCATACGCGATTTTTTGCTCAACTACACTAAAGTGTTTTCGTAATAACGTTACTGGATATTGAGTTAATTGAAGTGCGGTAGAAATACCAAGTTGTTTCATTTTCGGCGCTAATTGTCGTCCTATTCCCCAGATTTCTTCAACAGGGTATTGTTTAAGAAATTCCGCCGCCTCTTTTTGACACACAAAAGCTTTAACACCCTCCCCTTTTTTAGCAAACGAACCCGCAACTTTTGCTAACGTTTTGGTTGAGGCAATTCCAATTGAGACAGGTAATCCTAAACACTGAAATAAGTGTTTACGCAATTTCAACACGAAGGCTTCATAGGATAAATTGGCCATGCGGGGTAATTTTAAAAACGCTTCATCGATGGAATAAATTTCAATATCATCAGAAACTTCTTTAAGTAACTGCATTACCCGATGGCTCATATCCGTATATAATTCGTAATTACTGGATAGCGTAATAACATGATGGGTCTTTATAAGATGTCTTATGGTAAAGACAGGTACGGCCATTTGAATACCTAACGCTTTGGCTTCATTGGAGCGGGCAACCACACACCCATCATTATTGGATAAAACAACCACCGGTTTATTTTCTAAACGAGGGTTGAATACCCGCTCGCAAGAAACATAAAAATTATTGCAATCAATAAGCGCGAACATATTTACACATGATGAATAACTGCCGTTACAACACCCCAAATATGGACGTCTAATCCATCTTTTAAAGGAATTGGAGGGTATTCAGGATTTTCAGGTAAAAGATAAGCTCCCTTTTGCGTTAACTGATAGCGCTTTACGGTTAATTCTCCATTAATAGCAGCGACCACTATTTTTCCACTCACGGGCGCTAAACTTTTATCGACAATTAATAAATCGCTATCATGGATATTCGCATCGCGCATAGAATTTCCGCTTACACGAACAATAAACGTTGATGCGGGATGGGCGACTAAATGTTTATTTAAATCTAATTTGTCATCAATAAAGTCATCTGCAGGAGAAGGAAAGCCTGCGCTTACCTTACAACCATAAAACGGTAATTTATACCCTTTATGTTCAACAAAGGCTTTAATTTCTAAATAAAGGCTTTCTGGGACACGAATAGGTGTTGTGGGTTCTTGATATTTGCCTGTTCCTTTGGGTCTTCCAGAGCCAGGGCGATATCCACCTGAAGGCATTGTTTTTTTCCTTATTATTTTGTTAATAGAATTATAGGTAAATATAATTAATTATTGAACAATAATCAAATATATTCTAGATATAAGTTTCACTAATGCATTATAGGATCACCTGCCCTAAAAAAATATTATCAATTTTAACTAATGGGATCATGATATAAGTTAAGAAGGGTCTATATTTCATGCTGAATGCTGAATGCTGAATGCTGAATGCTGAATGCTGAATGCTGAATGCTGAATGCTGAATGCTGAATGCTGAATGCTCTTCAAACAGGTTTTTATTATTTTAAAAAAAAATTAACTAAAAACAAGCATGACACAAACGCAATTCGAAAAGAACTTGATCGCCACACAAACTTGACACAAATATCACACAAATATCACACAAACTCGACACACACAAACCTTAATTGCAACACAAACATAACACAAAAATAACACAAACGTATCACAATCATAACACAAACATGATACAAACATGACACAATTATGACACAAAACTTGTATTCTAAAATTCCGAAATTTTGTGGAAACTTAGAAAAAAACAACTTTAAAAAGACACAATTTTAAATTAAAAAATAATACAATTCGATGTTAATTTTTTTTTTAATTAAATAGCATCCAAAATATTGAAACACCTTCTTTTTCATGTTTAAATAAACAAAATAGCATTAAACATGAAAACAGGAAATCACATGGCGACAATTGAAAAATATTATTGGACAGCAAATGAAATATACCGCCTATTTAAAATTAATGAACGGTTTAAGAGTCAAAGAACACTATTCTATGCTGAGGAGAAAGGAACTATCCCAAAAGCCGACAGAATAGCAAGAGGTTCCGTTATGGTTCGTCAGTGGCGATTAGATCAGTTGCCAGAAATTGGCAAACAATTTGGTTTTTTAAGTACTAATCAAAAAAAGCATGTTATTACTATTTATGCACCAAAAGGCGGGGTACTTAAAACTAATTTTTCTTATAATTTTGCTAGGATGCTAGCTTTGAATGGCATATCAGTAATAATTATAGGTCTAGATTCAGCTCAAGAATCAATAACTACTTGCGCCCTACCTTCTAAAAAAGCAGAATCATTAGAGGATATCGAAGAAGAAATACCTGGCCTATATCACTACTTTGTAAAAAAATATCCGATAGAACAAATCATAAGAAAAACCTCACTTCCTACACTCGATATTATTCCTGAAAATCCAGAATTAACAAGACTTGAAATCGAATTAAGAGCAATGAGAAGACGTGAATACGTTTTTTCAGAACAACTAATAAGTAATTTACCATATGATGTCATTCTTTTTGATAATGGTTCTGGGTGGAATGGATTAGTTGAAAACTCATTAGTTGCAGCAAACTCTATAGTTTGCCCTATGGGTTGTTCAATTGAAGCATATCGAGCGGTTAATAAAAATTTATCTATGCTATTTGATTTCGAATCAGCAATGAAAATTCAATGGGAACACTTTATACAGATTACAACCTTGCTAGAAAATACCGGTATGTCAGATAAAATATATAAATCTTATATCAGTGAATACGGCGAAAATGTTATCACAAAAGCTATTAGACATGCAGTGATTGGACAAGAAGCAAGTGCTTATCATCAAAGTGTCATTGAGTATGACGCAAACTCCCAACTTGCACAAGATTATTATAATGTTGTCGAAACTATCTGGTCTAGATTAAACAACTGAGGTCTTGAATATGGCTATCAAAGATGATGTTTTTAACTCTATTGTTGCTATGCGACCTAATTCCACTTCAGGAAGAAGGTTAGCTAGATTAAGAGGTGTTGATAGCCAAGTAACAAGTAATAATCAAAATCCGTCTTTGTTAACTGTAAACAGTCCTGAAGAGGAATCTAAAAATAACCGAACACAAACTGAACACAAACTGAACACAAACACAGCACAAACTGAACACATTTTTACCACAAAAGAAAACACAAAAGTAACACAAACCGCACACAATCTAAACACAAACGATATACAAAAAAACACAAAGCTAACACAAACTTCACACGAACCTTACACAAAAAGCAACACAAAACCTGACACAAATGAAGCAAAAATAGAACACAAATTTGACACAAAGAAAATCATATTTCATAAGATTTCTATGCTAACTGGTTTACAAAAAGATATACTTTTTTTGATTTATAACGAATGTCAAAATTCAAGATCGAAAATAACTGAACCTTTGACTGTAGAATATATTTCAAGCGCTTTAAATATAAGAGTTGGTAGCATAAAAACTACTATAAAAAGGCTTATGGATAAATGCTTTTTAAATAGAGTTGAATTCAAAAATGGACGTGGGGGTTGGGCTAAATATGAGCTTCCAGATAACACATATCGAGAAATACTACAGTTAGAAACAGAGCAAAAACTATACATAAACAGAACTCAAAGTTTACACAAACTTAACACACAAAATAACACAAAACATGACACAAGTACTTATAGTAGTAGTATTTTAAATTTAAATAAAAAAACTAATACTACTGGATTACCAGATGAATGGAAGGATATTGATTGTGAACCTATTTCGCATATTGGATTTTCTCGAACACAGCTTCTGCAGCTATACGAAAAAAATTTAAATTTACCGGAAGTAGTTCAAGAATCTATTTATCATTTTGCTTTTGGGTTAGAGAACAATTCAAAAATTAAAGAATACGCTGAACCGCTAAACGTATTCATGGGAGTACTGAGAAAAGGAGGAGCTTGGATAGAATCCAATTACGAATCACCGCAAAAAAGAGCGATGCGTGAATTATTAGATCGCAAAGAAAAAGAGCGGCAAGAAATGGAAGCGCTCGAAAATCGATTGAAGGATGTGGAGTTTAGAAATTGGCTAGGGACTGTTGCAGAAGAAGTTATGAATGAAATTGTCCCTAAACAATTTATGAATATGAAAGAGGCGAGGGAAGGGTGTTTGAAAAAATATTTTGAAGACAACATTTGGGCAATCAAAAAACAAAGTTTGTTATAAAAATGAGGAGAGATAAATTTAACGAACACGATTCATGAAAATTTTTAATATTATTGTCATGATAAAACCACAAGAAAAACGACCGTTTTTTAAGCACTCCCAAAAAGTAATTAAAACGAATTGAATTTGTATTAAAAAAGCCATTGATAAATCTATGCTTAATTTTATGGTATGCTTTTAACTTTTTGAGTTTAGTTGGAAGGATTTTATTTTGTCTGTATTAATTGGTTATATGCGAGTGTCTAAAAGTGATGGTTCGCAACAAGTAAATTTACAAAAAGATGCGTTAATTGAAGCAGGGGTAAAAGAAGAACGTCTTTATCACGATATGGTGTCAGGTAAAAAAGAAAAAAGACCGGGACTTGATGAATGCCTTAAAGCATTACAACCGGGAAATAAGTTACTTGTTTGGAAGTTAGACCGACTTGGTCGAGATTTAAAACACTTGGTTACTATCATAGAAGATTTACGCCAACGAAACATAGGTTTTAGAGTCCTAACCGGACATGGTGCCCAAATTGATACAACCACCCCTAATGGACGTTTAATCTTTGGGGTATTTGCCGCACTAGCCGAATATGAACGCGAATTGATTATTGAACGCACGCATGCCGGATTAAAAGCTGCAAGAGCCAGAGGGCGGTTAGGCGGAAGACCGCGTAAAATGGATGTGGAAACGCTAAAAATGGCAATGGCAGCGATGTCGGATTATACGGCTATCGCACAAGAAGTTGCTAAACGATTGAATATTACAACCGCGACATTATATGCGTATGTAAATGGTGATGGGTCTTTAAAAGAAGCAGGAAAAGCCTTATTAGAAAAAATACCCTAACGGACTTTTTCATCCTTAAAAAAGTCCGTTAATTCAAGAGGCTTGGGGGTTAATATCCATTTAACCAAACGGTAGTAATTCCATTTTTATTTTCATCATCCGTGATGAATGCTACCGATAGTGTAAGTATGATGCAGTAGTAAAAAACTGCCAGGTTAAATCACAGATAAGATTTGTAGGATATTTTCTATAACAAACAGAAGAGGTATTAGTTGAAAAAAATTAATAATCCGCACGATGCCGTATTTAAAAGCTCAATGATGAATAAGAAAGTGGCAAAAGAATTTTTCTCAGAATATTTGCCTGAAGCAATTAAAGAGAGCATTGATTATTCAACTTTACGGTTATGCTCAGAATCTTATCTTGATGAAGAATTACAAAAAACCGCCAGTGATGTTTTGTATTCTGTCAATTTTAGTGGAAAAGAAGGGTATATTTATTGCCTTGTCGAGCATCAGAGTACGCCTGATAAGTGGTTACCTTTACGAATTATTAAATATACTTGTTCAATCATGGAAAGGCATAGACATGAATATCCTACCGATGATTTACCTCTCGTAATACCCATAGTCCTTTACCATGGTAAAGTTGTTTATCCTTACTCGACTGATTTAAATGATTTAATACATGCGCCACGAGAATTAATCGAGAATTTTCTTTTCAAACCTTTTACCTTGGTGGATACGCATAAAATACCGGATGAAAATTTACGGGAGAAATATTGGTCTGGTTTAATGCTTTATATATTTAAGCATATTTTTGCCAGAGAAATTATGCCTTATATAGAATCATCCATAAAATTGTGGCAATTAATTGGGCATGAAGGCGGAAAAGATTATATAATTAATTTAGTCAATTATATATCAACGGTAGCTGAAACAGCTGATGGGCAAAGCGCTATTACGTATATAGCTAATAATATAGATAAAGAAATAGGTGATGAAGTGATGACAATTGCTGAACAATTAATTCAAAAAGGTAAATACGAAGGTATTTCTCAAGGTATTGCTCAAGGCGAACTTAACATGCTCATTTGCATGTTAGAAGCCAAATTTCATGTGATACCTGAAGAATACCTAAATCTTATCAATAATGCAGATGCTGATACCTTGCTTTTATGGGGCAGAAAGGCAGTTTTCGCAAAAACGATGAAAGATATATTCAAATAACAGATAAGTAGAGTCTTTCCTAAAACTGGCTCAGTCCCATTAAGTGTTTATCTTTTCTATAAGTTTTTGAACATGGAATTCCTAAAACATACTTTCATGTTTACGAGGGACAATGTTTAAATCAATTAAATTTTTATTGATATAATTGTCCCAATAGTTAAGCGAAGAAGCGATATTTATAAATTCTGGCAATAATTCTCTTGCCTTCAATAATGTATTTTTTTTGGTATATTGGCTAAGGAGTATAAATCCACAATGAAAGTAGTCTATATTGTTTCTGTCAAATGAAGTTGAATATTATCCCCCTAGTGAGGTTAAAAATTAACCCTTCTCAAGAAAAAAAGTTAGAATTAACAGTTTAAAAAACTCAACAATCGCGAACTTTGTTGCACTTCAAAATTAAATCCCGGTGGAAACAAAATAGCCTTTAAAAAATCCCTACACTATCGTTTTTTTTTCGGATTTTCGCCAATATCCTTAGTATCATTATTGAAAGTTTCAAGTTTTCTTTTATTTTCTGAATTATTTATTGTATTTTCTGAAAAAAAATCTATATTTTTTGAACTATCATTACTTTTTATAATTGGGTTCGTATTATTAATTCCCGAGTTTTCTTTTATTAGATTGGCACTAATATCTTTCGTGCCACTCACGAAAATAGTATATTTTCTTTCATATTTCGAATTATTTATTGAATCTTCTGAGGGTTGTTCAATTGTTTTATATAAAATAATATTGTTTATAGATGGTTTTTCGGGGTCCCTTTTTGGATTCAGTTCATCTATTTCAACCAGAAGTTTCTTGATAAGCATTTCTTCTTTTTTGTTATTTAAAAATTCTTTTAAACTCTCTGTTTCTTTTTTTTTAAAACGTTTCGTTTCCCACTCATCAATTTCATCTAAATCAATTTGTATAATTTTCATTCTCAATTGCGAATCAATTTCGTTGTCTTTTGGTTTCGTATTTTGAACAAGAGTATTAAGTTTTTTCATTTCATCTTTAGAAAAATGTAAAATCGCCATACTACTATTATCTTTACTCTGTTCCGTATGTGTATGATGTTCTGTTAAAGCAGAAAAACGAATTATCATAGGTAGAACTGTTTTTTTTATTGGAAATTTATATGTTTTTTTAAATTGTTCTTTAAGTCCATAAAGAAAACCATATTTATCGTTTTGGCTATTTTGAAAACCAAACAAAGTACTTCTGCAAGAATTTTCTGGGGGCTTATTGGAATCACAATTTTGGTTTTTATAACTTGTTTCAGTATAACAAGGTGATAAAGTTGAGTTTATATCTAGAATAACCCCATAAATTTTATGATCTGTCTTTATTCCCTGTCCTTCAAGATTAGTATTTATGTTTGTAAAACCGTCTTCTGAAGATAAATAATTAAATAATGCTTGTTCAGAATGCATATATGTAGGAGTAAATTTGTTATTAAATTCATTATCTGTATGAACACTTTCAAGAAAAGCTCTATATTTTCCTGTGTCACCACTGGTCATGATTCTTCCAAGTATTTTAGAGTAAGATTGATTATCAGTTTTATTCCAGAAATAGGGTTGTCCATTTACTTTAATTGGAAAACTTATTGTTTTTCTGCTGTGTTCTCCATTTTTTTCCCAGGGTTTATCGGAACATATAAATGTTAAATTAGCCAAAATAAAATTTGTTTTACAATTTTTATCATTTATATCTTTTAAATAATCATTACGCTCAAATACATTATTTTTAGCTAATGTATTATGTATGTCGTCAAAGCTAATTTTTGGTATACTTTTCTTTTTATTCTTAGAAGTGTATTTTACATCTAGCTTATCTGTTTCAATAAAATCCCACTTGGTTTTTGAAATTTTTGCCAATTTTTTCTCATGTTCGTTTAATTTTTCTTCTAATAAATTTTGATTATCTTTATCCAAAAAATCTTTGTAATTACGGTATATTTCGACATAAATAGTTGTTTCATTTTTTTGTACTATTTCTTCTAAAAGGTTCTTAACTTTTTTGTTAAATTTATCTTTTAACTTTTCCGTCTTAGTTTCAAAATCTAAAAAACAAATTTCACTTGGTTTTTCAGGTTTTGTAATCGCGTTTAGCGCTTCGCCTAATATTTTAATATCTTCAGAATGGTCAATGTGGTAATCGATAAGTGAATTGATAATAGATAAGGCAATTTTTACTTCTTCGTATTTTTTATTTTTATCAGAGGCACGTAAATTTTTATTGTTATTGTTAATATCATCGACTTTATTCTTGTAAAGAAAGATGGACATATTTAAGGCTGTGTGTTTTTTCTCATTTTTTTTCGAAAATATTTTATCTATGATTTGAGACTCAAGGATAATATTAACCAATTCAGGATTATTACATAGGATAGCCAAATGTAATATAGTGTTGTTTTTAACTGTGTCAGTAGAACTAGCATCAGATTTATAAGTTATTACAAAATTAGAATACTGATTTTCTTCAATGTCATCCCTAGAAAGAAAGTGATTTATGATTTTTGTTTTATTATTAATCATTAAAAATTCGAGGAATGAGATATCAATGACGCAAAATTTATCTTCATATTTGAAATTAGGAATTTCTTTGTAATTACCATTAAAGTTTATTTCTTCACCATTAATGATATTCAAATATACAATTTTATTATTAGGGAAATTTTTCTCACTAAATTTTAATTTAAATGTTTCATCATCTATCTTTTCAATAGTAAATTCTTTTTTTTTATTCGGGTCAACATATATTGTTATTTTTTTTTCTTCATAAGATTCTTCTTTCATCTATATTCCTTTAATGTTTTATATCGAAAAATTGAGTTAAAAGCGCCTAATAGATTTTATTTAGGCTAAATTAAGCCCCCATTCATTCAGTATAAAATTATTATAGCTAAATTATTATGTTTTTTTTAATTTGAAAAAATTAACATTTTTGTCAGAAAAATCTAATAGTATTATTATTTATCTGAGATTTTAGATACAAATATAAGCTCAAGGTTTATTTATATTTTCTACTTGTTCTTCATTTATTTCATTACGATATTCTTCAAATACATATTCTGAAAAAAATAAATTGATTGAATTCAAATAAGTATCAGCCAAGCTTATTTTTTTGGGTCTTACCATCCAATTTGGATTAAAATTAAGAGGGTCATAATCAAATTTAGTAATTTTTTTTAAGGATTTATTCCATCGATTATATCTTATTATCACCGGTGAAATTGTATCTCTTTGCTGGTATTCTTCATTTATTCTTTTAGCTAATAAATAACAGTATTGATAAATTGTTGTTGATTTTGTACCTGTATTTGCCGAGGTTTCATAGAGATGGGACTGCAAAATAGAATTAACATCATGATTTCTATTTTTTTGCATTTTAGCTGTCTGAATTTCGCTGAGACCATTAATCGTATCGTCTAATGCATGTTGCAAACTGTGTAGAACTACATCACAACAATTATAACTGTTTACATCATAAGTTTGTTCTGTCTCTAATAAAGTTTTCCACCAATTTAATACCTTATCGATATTAATGCCTTTAGTGAAAAAAATTTTAAAGGTAGCATTTTTACGAAATTCTTCTTTGTCACTTTGAAGTTTTAGCATTTGTTCAATTTGTTTTTCTGAATTTTCAGGTAATGTTTCACCAAATAGAGAATTTAATCTCTTGTTTGCTTTTTCCTTTGTATCGATTTTTTTATTTATTCCATAAGATGCAGGTGTTGCTCTTGGTATATTAGGCTCGTTTTGGTAATCACCTCCTGACGGAAACCAGCTGAAATAAAATGTTTCTCCATTATGCACAACTTTTATAGCAGCATGACCGTAATCTGCGTCTCGATAGGGTGGTTTTGGATCGTGTTTTGGGTTCCATATATAGACCAAAACATAAGATTCAGGTAATTTTTCTTTAGACAGACTAGGTGATTTTTTGGTTAATTCTGGAAAACCAGGTAGTTGGCAATTTTTAACATGTTTATCTAATTTATAAAAATTTTCACTAAGAATATATGCATCATGTAATGCTATTGCCGTTGTCAGATCTGCCTTATCTTGTTCAAATGCTTTTTCTAAATACTGAATAGCAAAATCTAAATTCCCTTCATATAAATGCGCAAATCCTATTCCACGATAAACTTCTGAAATAGTTAAGCCTTGTTCTTCTGATTTAAAAAAATACTCTAACGCTTCTTTATTTCTTCTTTGATGAAGCAATAAGTATCCTTTCAGTAATAATAAAAGTTTATCTTTAGGATTTAGTGACAAACCAGCTCCAATATTTTTAAAGCTTTCTTGATAATTTTTTTTAATTAGCGCAATTAGAGCTTCTCCTCGATGATGTTCAGAAAAGATTTTTTTATGTAAATCTAATGAATCGTGAAATAAAAAAGGAGGTAATATTTTTTCATCAGAAGCATCCATTGGTGTGAACGTATCTATCATTTTCTCGCCTGAATTTATAGCTTCATCAAAACGAGATAATGATATAAGAGCAACTGATCGTATATGATGATAAGAAAATTCATTTGGCGATAAGTTTAATGCTTCATCAATATATTGCAATGCTATTTCTGGCTGGTGTAACTCTATATATATTGAACCTAATAAAGAACAAGTTTTATCTGTTTTTGCAATGCTATACGCTTTTTTTGCAATTTGAAGTGCTTCTTCGAATTTATCGTTTTGTAAAAGATTATTAGCTTCTGAATAGAGAGTATCAATATTTTCAGAATTTTCATTTGTATTAGAAAAATTAAACATTAATCTATCGTTATCTTTTATTTTCAACATTTTTGGATTCTCTTATTTTTTAATAAAGTGTTTAACTATTTTAGTTTTTTCAAACTCTCTTTGTCGGTTAATTTACGATTGTTGCCTATACTTTTTGGCGTTTACATCCTGTAATTTTTTATTGGTTTCCATCAGTAATCCTAAAATAACGGAAGACGACTCATCGTTTAATTTGGCTTTAACTATTAAATCACCGATTTCAATTTTAGACGCGTATAAATTTGTCTAACTTTATGACGTTCTCTGGCTAATCCTAATTTTACCCGTGCTAATTTTTGTCTAGCGTGTTTTAAATATTGGACTGTTTTACGCATGGTTTTTGGCTATCTTTTCAAAAGCCGATTTTAAAATATGCTCATTCATATCAGCTAAACGGTATTGTATTGCGAGTTTCGTAATTTTCATTTAGCGCTTCATTCCTAATTCTTATAATCGTTTATGAGCGGCTTTAACTTGTATTAATAAGGCAATTTTTTTGTCTTTGAACTTTGAAAGCGAGGTGGATTTTTCTGACATTATTCTTCCTTCTGTTTTATCTTTTTTATAAAGTTGAATTCTAAATAAAAAATCGCATAGCGCAATAACTTATTGCCACTATGGCGCTGTCAGCTTATTAGTAAACTGATATTAAAACCCTAAAATATAGGTTTTGTATTAATTTTGGATAGCTTTTCTCTGTAAATCAACATTATTTCAGGTTTTAAAAGCATTTTGAAGAATGTATCTTCTATCGTTAGGATTTTTGTAACCCAAAAAACTAAAAAAATTATAAATGCGGCCATGTGCCGATAAGAAACCCTGACATTGCTTTGGCAATTTAAATTTTCTCATTTTTTTCTGCTGTTTGTCGTTTCGGTTTTCACCATTAACTCTATAACATAGACATAATCGCAAAGTAAGAAGCAATTTGCCTACTGTTTTTTTATACGGCTAAAAATTTTCACTCCACTTTCATATAATTTATGTTTATATATAGACAAATTCCCCCTTTTTGCAGTAGATTTAATACACAACATGATTAGCGCTTTGCTAATGTCTTAAGCCCTCGCATTTTAAGGCTTAACTTAACAGGATGTTACTAAAAAAACGAATTTCTATAATAATTATTAGCCTACGGACGTGTTTTTATGCCGCAAAACATAGGGTTTTATTTTCATATTGTTAACCAAAAGACCTCTAGTCATACGAAAGAGACTAAACATCGAACGCCATTGAGTTTCCCACCCAAAACAACATTAATTTCAACACTACGGCATTATTTTTTTCAGCGTTCTTATCACGATTTCTTTTTGCTACCCCAAATGCTTCCTGTTTTTTTCTTAAAAATGATTGATAAATTGACCAATACACTGTCGCGTTACCTAAAACAATACCAACACACCATCCTAACATTTCGCTAAGTAAGGACTTATCATGCGTTATCCGTTTACCCCTTTTTCAAGTCAAGGCTTGGGTATTTCTTATTCCTCGTTAGATCAAATAGGTCCTGTATTTCCGTTAACGACATTTGCTGAGACGTCGATGCAATGCTTTTTGAATGTGGCAACCGGGAATTTAGTGTTTCGTGACCATGCCGTTCAATTGCCCGAAATGAGTGGTCTTGTGACGTTAGGGTTTATCTTAAATACCCAAGAAAGCGTTGAAAAAGCCTGGCGTTTAGCGTTAGTCAAGCGTTTTACGGTATTACCGACACCGTTCGCGCAATTATCCCAAATTGCTGTTTTAGAGGAAGAAGATGGGCATTTAACGGAATATACCGTGACGAAGATGTCCCCCTTAACCTATACCGCACCGATGTGTGGTGATGGTACGCCTTTTGTTACCTACCTTAGTGACACAAAGGAATGGTCATGGTATCACCCTAAAACGCAACTAACCGAAATTTATAATGCTGAGGGTTATCTTGTGCGACGTCAAGATAGCTTAGGTCGAGGACTCTGTTTTTTTTATACGGCGCAACATGAGTTAATGGCGGTTGAAAGCGATGTTTACCATCGTTATGAAATCAATAAAAATGCGAATGTCGTTGAATTTTATTTAGGTCAAGACCAGCAGTTGACCTTATTACAACGCCATATTTTTGATGATTGTGGGCGGTTATCAGAAACGCATATCCCCGGCATTGAATTTAAACTCGTGTATACCTACCAAGGAAATACGCCACTGCTTGTTAACGTGTCGTACCAGGATGTTAAAACGAACACGAAAAGGCCCGCCTTTCAATTTGGTTATGAAGAAATGAATGGGTCACCTTGTATTCATCAGGTTGTGGTAGGGGAGACGAATGAAACCACGTTAAATTACCAACATTACCCCTCAATTAGCGTCACCAATGGGTTTGGGAGTGAAACTCAGATTATATTAGATGATAAAAAGCGTATTAGCGAGATTAAGCAAGATAATGGGTATGATAAACCTAGCGGTGTGATTGACTGTACGCGCTATCGTTACCGAGAACAAGGGCAATTGGAGACTATCATTCATCCTGATAGCAGTGAAGAAACCTTTTCTTATCTCATGGATTTAGGGATAAAAGTCAATCATAGAATAGGGTTAAAACAAGAAACCACCCTTTTTTATACACCGGGCACGAAAAAACCGTCGTTAATCAGTATCGCTAAAAAAACGAACGCGGGGACGTTAGCCGTTACGCGCTATATCTATGATACGAATTATGATCGAAAAGGAAAAGAACACACTTTTTTACGGTTTGAGATAAATCCTGTCGGGGGTGTAACCGAATATATCGCGGATAAATGGGGAAACCGAGCTAAAAAGATGTCCTATCTTAACAACCGGTATACGTATTTATCGGATCCTGCGATACCGATTTCGTTAGAGGCTATGCAAGGATGGGCGGTAAGACAACTGCATGAAAATACGCAATTAATCACGTATGAATACGATAATCGGGGACAACCGATACGGGTACGGGAATATGCTAGCGTCGATATGAGTGGCCAAGGTATTCGCAACAGTGCCATGGGAGAAACACAATATGAATGGAATGCCTTTGGGCAGTGGACAAAAAAAACGGTCAAACAAAGGGATACGGTATTTGCCACAACAGAAAAAACCTATGATGCATTACAACGTTTAACTGAAATATCCAATCCTTTAACGCAAAAGACGCGCTATGATTATTATCCTAACAATCAATTAGGGTGTGTGAATACGTATTTTGCTAATGGGGCAATCAATGAAGAAACGTATAATAATCAAGGCTTACTAGATAGTGCTCACTATGGGTATGGAGAAGACGTTGATGTAGCATTTTTATATGATTTGGGTGGGCGCGTTGTTACGAAGCGAAATGGATACGCTGATCGCGTGTATGACTATTATGATAGGCAAAATCGATTAGGTTTTACCGTCACCGCGTGCGGCAATGTCACAGAATACCAATACGACAGAAAAATGCGTTTTACAAAAACGATACACTACGCCAACCCCATTGATGTCAAAAAAATATGGCTGAATGAGCCACCCCAAAAAGGCGAAATCCCCCTTGCATCGACGCTGATTAACGTATTACAAACAACAAAAAATGCAACACAAGATAGAGTATCTTACGAATTTTTAAATGTGTTTGGTTTAACGCACTATACGGTTGATGCTGAAAATTATGTGGTTGAATATCGGTATAATGCATTTGACCAAGTCACCACTAAAATTGCCTATGCCAATCCATTAAGCTCTGAGCAATTAAATACCTTATTAGAAGGTAAAACACTTTTCATTTCATACAATCCTCTTCAAGATAGGGCATGGCATTATCGCTATGATGACAATGGCGATAACATCAGTGTGCAAGATCCGGCAGGGTATGTTGAAGTTTATCGACGAAATCCCCTAGGACAGGTAATTGAAACCATTTGCTATGCTAAACCACAGCCCATTCCTTTTATTCAGGAACCGGCCTTAAGCCCTCGGGATGCACATACCTTTTATCACTACAATGGGCGAGGACTGTGTATTTTAGAACAACGTCCACAAGGGTATATTATCGCGCATACGTATAATGCAGAAGGTAAAAAAAGTAAAAGTACCTCATTTTTTAATCCAACACCGCTTGGGCAATTAGCCTTACCTACCCCGAGCGACTACGATCAAATTACAACGTATACGTATGATTTACTGGGGCGAGACGTTAAGGTTACCTATCCTTTTCATAAAACCGTGTTAACCGCTTATGATGAGATGGGGAATATCATCAAAGAAGAAGTTTTGGATAATCGTGCAGATGAACATACCATTGATCCCGATAAACGTCGGCGAACCCTTATGCGTTATGGACAAAATGGGTTACTAAGCGCCAAAGCCGATGAACGTGTAGCTGAAGTTTTAGCAATAATTGAAGAAAATCCCAATTTAAGCCCCCAAGAAAAAGAAAATCAAGAACGCTTAGTATGGGAAACGCAAAGTGTTCGTTATCAGTATGATAAAGAGACGAAGCAACTTTTATCCGTCGAAAATGCGTTTTTTAGCACACATTATGAGTATGATCTCGATCACCGTTTAATCAGTGAATATAAAAAAGGCGGCGATATTGTCATTGATTCGTTTGAATATACGCTAAATGCGTTTAATGAAATTGAAGTAAAACACGCCATTTACAGCAACAATACGAAAGAAAACGATGACACACCAAATGAGTCCAATGACAGAATAACGCATTATACGCGCGACAAAAAAGGGTTTGTCATCGCAAAAATTGATCCCGCGGGTTTTATGTATACCTACACAGCAAATGCCTTTTTGGAGTGTATCAAAGAGGGGCATCCAATTTTAGAAAAAAATCCCAGCCTTTTTATCTCACATGAATATAATCCGCGTGGCCAAGAAATTAAAACTACTAGAACAGCCAGTGATTTGACCACCGTTGTTATCCAAGAATACCAGCATTATCTCGGTAAATTAACCCGGTTAATTGATGAAGTGGGAGGGCAATATGACTCTTGTTACGATAACGAAGGGTGCTTACTAAAAACGAGTAACCCCTTGTCGATAACAACAGCCACGTATACCTATGATGCATTCAATCGAGTTACAACCTTAATCAATGCATTACAGGAAAAAACAACGTATCAGTATGATCCGAACGCATCCATTGAAAGCGAAATTTATCCTAATCAATTCGCCAAAAAAATAACCGAAAAAAATATTTTTGATGAAATTATTACGGTAACCGATAGCCTAGGACTTTCAGAATCTTGGCAACACAATCCCGATGGGCAAATTACCCAACATATCAATGGTCTTGGTATTCCCATTGCCACCTATACGTATAATACTGTTGGTGATAAAACCCGTTATCAGGATGGCAATGGCGTTTTAACCGAATATCAGTATGCGTGTCAGCAATTAATCCTTAAAAAGAAAGGGGAGCAACGCTATCGTTATACCTGGAACAGTTTTAAAGAGCAGACATCGGTCACGTTAAATGTAAATAAGACAGAATATACGTACGATAAGTTAGGCAATCTTGTTAGCGAAGTGATTGATTCTGGAACAAATCATTTAAATATCAAAACCCAGACGACGTTTGATGCCAATGCCAATCTCCTTACGCGTCAAAAGGGCGATGTAACCGATGAAAACCAATCGTATACGATATTTGAGATTGATGCGTTTGGACGACGCCAACGGCAAACCCTGGATCCTGTCACAGAAAATAACCCAGATGGTTTAGCAATTACTACTGCTTATGGCTATGATCTAAAAGACAGGCTGATTAAAAAAACAGATCCGAATGGAAATACCCAATATACGCTTTATGATGTCGTGGGAAAAAAACGTTTTACCGTTGATCCATCAGGGTATGTAGAAGGCTGGCGTTATGATCCCAAAGGACAGGTAACACAACATCGATGTTATGCCACGGCTATTAATTTAAAAGCCATGGCTGACGACTTAACACTTGATGCGTTAGAAAAGCAACTGGTGCAAACAGAAGAGGATAGCATCGCGTGGTATTTTTATGATGAAAATGGCTGTGAAGGTTATGCGGTAAATAGTTTAGGCTATGTTAAAGAGCGATGCTATGACAATGCGTTGCGGGAAGTGAAAACCGTTTTTTATGAAACCCCGATTGCAATCACAAACCTTGATAATGCCAATCTCACAGATATTAAAGAACGAATAACCCCAAACTCCACGCTTGATAGAGTTACCTATCGAATCTTTAATGAAGCCAATCAATTACGTTTTGTTATTCATCCCTCGTGTGCCATTGTCGAACAAGAATTTGATAAAGCCGGCAATGTCATTATGACGACAGACTATGCTAATTTCATTGATAATCCAATCGTGATTGCGCAATTAAAGTCAGAAGACATTCGTGCCCATTTACACTTAAATAATGAGCAAGATAGAGTCACGTATAAAATCTATGATAATGCCAATCGGGTTCAATTTTTAATTAATGGCGAAGGTCGACTCACCTATTATCGTTACAGCCTTGAAAATAATTTGGTGTATAAAGCAGAAGGCTTTATTGACGGCGTATGGCCACAACCTTATGAGGCAATAGCGCAACAATTACAAAAAAGCGAATATACCGGTGAACGGGCCATTGAGTATCACTATGATTTAGCTAATCGCTTAATCGAACGCAAGGATTATAACGGAAAAGATGACTACCGATTTGATGCCCTTGGCAACATTTTACACCATATTGATAAAGCAAACTCCCTGTGGCAATACCGCTATGATAAAGCCGAGCGTTTAATTGCTGAAATATCGCCGGAAGTCCCTATTACCCGGACATTCCTAAAAGACGGCAAGCTTGAGTTTACTGAGTTAAACACGTCTATTGAAAAACAGTCAGGCTACGATAAAAACGGAAATAAAATCAGCGTGACAGAAGCGCATGGGTTAGAAGAAGCGGTAACCCTTATGTCAACGTATACCCCACAAAACCAAATAGCGAGTACAAGGGTTGAGGATATTGTCATTGATGATCCGACTTTACCGGCGAGTTTTAGTGTGCGACCTGAAAAAAAGATCACCTTAACAACTGAAATTCTCTATAACGTTAAAGGATTACCCATCGTCGAAAAAAATGAAAAAGAGGCGTGGACCTTTCGTATTTATGATAGTGAGAGTCGATTATGTTATACCGTGGATCCGTTAAAAGCGGTGGTAGGGTACCGTTATAATGCCTTTAACGATGTGATTGAAGAAGGGCATTATGCCATAACCCTTGAGTTAGACACGAGTCTCTATCAAAAAACAGGGATTTCATTATCAATTATTACGCCATTACTAAAAGAAAGTGCCGACGATAGAATTATAAAATTCCATTATGACGCCTTAGGTCAATTAATTGAAAAACAGCAAGGGCCTATTTTTTATTATCTTCCAGAAACCGAGATTGTATCAGGGGTTGATGTCAGTAAAACTAAATACATCTACAATGCGTTTGGTGATAGGGTATCTGAACATCAATTACGTGAACCTCAAAAAGCGCGCTGGGCTAATACCTTGACATGGTTTGACAGAGCAGGGCAAAAAGTCGCAACCGTCGATGCTGAAAATTATGTGACGCGTTATAGTCTCAATACCTTTGGTGATATCGACGAACGAAAAGAATTAGCGATAGCGCTAAGTGAAAGCCCAACCGCGACCTTACCCTTATCATCCTTAGATAAGATGCTCGTATTTTCCCCGGATGATAGGCATACCCGTTTTGAATATGACAAGGTGGGTTTATTATCACAAGAAATTAACGTCAACGTGACATTCCAATCACTCTTGATTGATGATGCGGTAACTTCGCCGTATCAATTAGTCGATAAAGTTCACGATATCACCCATGTTTATACCTATAATGTGCTGGGGAAAGTCATTCACGATTATGTCGTGACTGAAACAGGAGAAGGGAAATTACACCAAGAAACCTTGTATGATAAGCGGGGATTTTTACTGGGTAAACGTGGCCCTCTTTTGGAATTGGGGGATTTAGATTCAACGGCGCCTTGTTTAACCTTATATGGCATTGATGCCTTAGGGCGCACCGTAAAAGAAATCCGTTATCTTTATGGCGCGACTAATACCGATTATTCCTTTTTGCCCAATAAACCATCGATAGATGATCAAATTACGTTAACGCTACTGGATAAGCGGGGATTAGTGACTTACCAACAAGATCCGGAAGGTCATCTTAGCCAATACACGTATACTAAAAGTAAGAAAATGGCGCGAGAGTGGTCTTCGTTAACCAATTGGGAATTAAAAGAAAATACCTACAGTACGATAACGCATTTGGATGAAAAACAATTTACCTATGATGCCGTGGATAATGTCCTGACACTCACTATTTTGCGTGATAATGTTGTCCAAGAAAGTACAAAAACCCTTTACAATGCGTTTAATGAACCTATCAAAGAAGATTTTGGGAAAGGCAATTGGCCCCTTTTTCGGGAATATGATGCAAAAGGGCGTTGTTGGAAAACCAATAGTGAAGATGGGGTTACCACGATTATTTTGCATGATTTACAGGATAGAGAAACGGCCCGTTTACAATCCCCCACACGTCATTTACATGAAGTAACGTACACGGATTTAAATACTCTTATCACAGCCCCCATTACCGACATTGAAAAAACAGAAAAACGGCGGGATAACTTAGGTCGCGTAGTCGTTCGACGATTACCCGCGTATTATGGCATTGATGATAATGCGCCTTTACCGCTACCTCTTAACATGGTGTGTAGTGATGCTTATCCTGCCTTAGGAGCAGTCAGCATTAGTTTTTTAACACCGGAAGAAACGAATGTGAGTCTCCAATTTGTGCTGTGGCCCAAAGGGGATGAAAGTCTAAAGAAAAGCTTACCCCTTAATGCACAAGATGGGCGCTTAGGGGTTGATGTCAGTGATTTTGCAACCGATGTTTATGATTATCACATCCATTATTATTTACAACACCCTGAAACGGGTATTACAGATACTAAGCCCCTTTATCAAACCAAAGGGACTTTGCAATGCGTAACAGGGCATAATACGGGCAGTTTGCATGTGGTTGTGACAGTAAGCCAAAACACTCAGTTACAATTACAAGGCGCGATTACCGACGTGACAGCCATTGAGTTATGGCAACAGGGAATAAAATTATCTGTTATCCCGGTTAAAAATCCCATTGCTTCATCGTTAATCGATTTATCCGAATATCCTTCTGGGACCTATCAAATAAAACCTGTTGTTAAAAACCAAAAAGCGCAACCTTTCAGTCTGCCGTTTCGAATTTATACGGAAAATCCCGCAAAAGAACCCATATCCCTTGAATTACCGAGTGAATTAAGGATATTGACGTTAGATACGCATGGGCAAGTGATATGGACAGTACCCAAGGCGTTTTCAGAAAAACCCATCAAAATGGAATGCACGTATGAAAGTACGGATGATAAACAGTATCAACATGAAGATATTATTACCCCCGGAACTGATAAAGGACATTATAAAGATAAAACAGGAAAGGAATTAATTTGTAATACGGAATTTGAAAAACCGGTTAAACGAATCTTAAAAGTCACCCTTCTATTGGAATTACAAAAAGATGAATGGGTTATTTTGCAACAAAATGTGTTGCCTATTATTCCCTTACAACCGACAAAAAGTAAAAGGCCACTTAAATTGACGGAGCCTGGTTGGGAAATGGTTGACCATGATGATGAATGGGAATGGGTCGATGCACCTGAAAATAAAGCGCTTGAACTTACGACGCCAAACAGTCAATTAGCGCCGCATTTAAAATCGCCGTGGTTTTTAGATGAGACAGAGCAAGATATCCAGAATTTTACTTTTCTTTCTCGCCTTAGTCTTTATCTATCGCCTTTAGGAGGTTTAGAGACACCGCCTGAGATTTTAGTGTTAGATACCCGTAAAGACAGGTTAGCGAATTTTATAACCGTGCCTGCCACGGGCATAACGGCGTATGGGGTTTCACTTGATTTTACCGGGATGGCCGTAGGTTGTTATCCTTATCAAGTAAATGTTAATGAAACGGCCATAAAAGGCGATTTATGGGTCACTGAAGGCGCATTAGTCTATCCCAGTGACACCTTACAACAAGCCGTTACAACCTTCATTCAGCCGACGCGACATTACGTTTATGATGCCTGGAATAATATCATCGAAGAAACGGATACCTTAGGGTATACCACAAAAACACAATACAATTATTTTAATAAAGCGCATGTTATTTTAGAACCATCTGTTTTAGTGATACATGAAAATGGCCAATCAGCGCACATGAATCCCGTCACCCGTTACGCTTACGATATGCTGGGATATTGTATTGGACGGGTGGATGCGAATAATCATATTCGCGGGTTTGGCATTGATGACGTAGGGCATATTTTACGGCAGTATTCGAACGCGACCGGCGTTAATGATATTACGCGCTATGATAATTTAGGACGCGTGTATTCGCATACGCCAGAGCAGCATACCTGGGTTCGTCGGTATGACAGAAATAACCATTTGTTAAGCATTACCTCGCCCTTACAATTTATAACACGCTATACCTATAATGAAGCGGGTTTAAAAACCAGTGAAAATAATCCTGCTAATGAAATGCGTCGATATAATTATGATGTCAATGGCAATATAGCCATAAGTTTTGAGCCACTTTCGCAAGCAATCCAGTATCGTTATGATGCACGGCATCAATTAATTGAACAGCTAAATGCCGATAATTCTACTCTTTCATGGACGCGGGATGATTTTGGGCGGGTGTTAACGCATACGGATATCAGTGGAACGGCCTATTTTTATACCTATGATTTTAAAGGGCAACTGTGCGAGCAGCGTACTGAAAAAGCCAATCACGGGCATTATTATGAATTTGTTCCTTACACCATTGAGTTATTTGGTCGGCGTATATCCGGTTATAAAAAAGAAGCCAAACCGGTGCCTAATCAGCATTTAGTGTATACCTATCGAACGAATCAATTAATGAGTGTCACTGATAAGGCAAACGAAAAAACAACCGCCTATGAATACGACAGTGAAGGTCGACGTACCCAATTATCGTTAACATTGTCGGATAACACGGTTATTCGCCAAATTAAAACCCGTATTGATGCCTTAGGACGGGAAGAATGGACGTACGATGCAAAGTTAATGGTGGTAACAGGCTATGATGCGGTGGGAAATCGCCGTCAAGTTAATACGTATTACTATGGGGATGAAGGGAAAATAGAACAACAAGAAACGGCGTGGCACGCCTATGATGAAGACGATAGAATCCTTATTAATGGGGGTATTTTAGAGAATAATCAAATTGTGATTAAAGAAGGCAAAGGCATTGAGATTGCGTACAAGGGACACCTTCATCGCGTCAGTGAAACGGTTATTTTAAATAATAAACGCCAAGAAACGGTATTTATCTATGATGCGGATGATAGGTTAAGTACAACACAAGATGCCATTTTTTCCACCCGAACATACCATCCTGCCGGTTGGTTACAAACCTATGAAGAAACAACCCCTAAAAAACAAAAACGAACGATTACCTGTAATGAAAATGGGTGGCAATTAACCGACGTGCAAGTTGAAAATACTACCGTGAAAGTTGATAGTCGGTATCGAAATTTTACCCCGCTTGGGTTAGCCAAAGAGCAATATATTATTTATGACAATAATAGCATTGCCGATACCTTATACAATGACTATGTGGGATTTGAGAATTGGCAATTAACGAAAGTGGGGGGTAAACGCCACAATAAATATGGGATGGGGGATTACAGTAATGCGGATTTACTCTATGACGCTAATGGTATTTACAGCACGATTATTGGGGCTGAAGAAAATAACCAACGGCAACTTGTGTATTTAGATACAACCCATGATGGATTAATTCTTAAAAAGCGGTATATGGCCTCTGAAAAAAATCCTGTTCCCACAGAAAAAAGAATAGAGTATTTTTATACGGTGAATGGGCAATATTTAGCGAGTTGCGAATATAAAAAGAAACCGGGTACCAGTGATACTGCAATTGGAAAAATGCTCTCTCGCATGGTTCTCTTTACTGGAAAAGGAGAACTTAAAATGGCCTCGTATATACAACCGTTAAATGGCACCCTGATGCCAAGTGCGCCCCTTTATTATACGGTAAGTCGTGGGGATACCTTTTTAAGTATTGCGCAAAAAGTCTTTGGGGACAGTAGTTTTGCAGAAGCGTTATCTGCCTTTGCACACCCGGGTAGTGACCAATTAATTCCGGGGGAGCGTATTACCCTTCCTCAATTAATTCCCGTGCATAATGGAGGCAATCAATACCGGCCGTATCAGCAATTTATGGGGTTAATGGTAGGGGCTATTTATCCGCATTTAGAACAAGTGATTCCAGAGCCTGAAAGTAACCTGTGGGATACGGTTGTTGAAGTTGTCGTGGTTGTAGTGGTCAGTATTGTGGCCCCTCAAATAGGTTTTGCGCTAGGCAGTAGTTTAGGTTTTACAGGCGCCTTAGCCACCGCGGTGAATGCCGCCGGCGTTGCGGCCTTAAGCAGTGCTATAAGCCAAGGGGTTGCTATTGGGTTAGGACTTAAAGAGCAGTTTTCGATTGAAGCGGTGCTTAAAAGTGCGGTACAAGCGGGATTTACCGCGGGAATGATTGACCCTTCTATTCAAGAAGCGAGTATTGCTAAACAAATTGCGGAATATGGGCGTGCTGCGGTCACTGAGCAATTAGCCGAAATGGCGATAGGTATTCGTTCGCATTTTAATGTCGCGGGTGTATTAGGCTCTATTGCATCAGGGGTTGCCAATACGAAATTAGATACCACCTTGGGTTATACCCATTCTCAATTAGCGTATACCGATGAATTAATGCGAAATATGATACACACGGCAAGTGGCAGTGTAATTACCAGTGCCATCACCCATGAACCCGTACATTTAGATGAACTTGCGGCGCAATTAGTGGGGACTGCCGTTGGTACGTACGTAGGTAATTCGATTGTAAAGAGTTTTAAGGAAGAGAAAAGGGACATAGCGCTTCAGCAAAAAACGAATACTGAAAGCAGCTCAAAAATAGCAGGCGATTTAGGGAAGAACACGAAACGACGATATATCAAAGTCGCTTCCAATGATGAAATTATCGATGAATCAGACTTTAATGAAGTGCTACACGCGAATAATTTGCATAAAACAAGCCGATTAACGCGCTGGAAAACGCAACAACCGACAACAAAGAAATGGACGTCACTAACGGTTCATGAAGAATCAAGCTTTAAGCATAACCCTAATTTTATGGAGCTAAAAGGGTTAGATGGTACCTCCAGTTGGTATAATCCTAAAACCGGTGATTTATACCGCTATGATGGGCGAGGACAATTGCAGCATATCCAAGATAAACCCATAGAATCAGTGCATTTTTTAGAAGATATGTTTTTAAGCGGCGCTGCAATTAGGCTTGCCACAGGGATTTTTAAGCTCGGTAGCGCGGCCTTAAAAGCATTTAAATTAGGCGAATCGTTATTTGATAAAAAAGCAGAGACAGTTAATTTAGAAAATCCAAAAGCAAGAATATTAAATAACATTTCTAAAAGCCAAGGCGCTAGAAATAATTCTAACTTCTTAGTGTTAGCGGCAAAAGAAAATCAAATTTCTAGTGCTTATAATCCAGATTATTGGTCTATGATTAACTTGAATAAAGGAGATATTGTTTATGGGGGATTACCTGGTCAATCATATTATTACACATCTGAACGAACTTTGTTAGCGTCAGGTCATGCTCGTGAAACACTGTTTAAAAGCCTACAAGTTAAACCTGATCTAGAACTAGGGTATAGGCCAGAAGTTGGTATGTACGAAGTGACACAAAACGTACGTGTTCCTACCGGTATCGTTGCCGCTAATCCGGCCTTAGGTATTGGAGGTGGGGACCAATTTTTTATCAATAATTTTAGTCGAACGCTTAGATTAACAAATATAATTAAACTCGAGGAAAGATATGAATACATGCCAACCTATAGACCATATACTTAAGCTTTCTGAAGCAGAGGGAAATACTATTCTTAGTATTTCAAAATCAGAATTAATGGATAAAGTTATATGGATGAATAGTGAGTTATCCTCTGCTTTAAGAAATAAAATTTTCTCGGATATAGATAGAATTGAATATAAAAAAACAAAAGATAAACCTCATGATCCAGGTAAAGAATATTTTGTATGTAATGAATGTAAAACGGTGATTGTTTTTCCTTTGAAAGCTGCTTCTTAATCTTTAAGCTAATAAACAATTTGGTATTGCTGGTATGAAGCAATATTACATTACTAATTTCAAAAAAATTATTATTAGAGAAGCAGTTATTGCCCAAAAAACCCGGAATATGAATAACGGAAGCCCAACAGACAAACAATACCCATAAAACAAGCCGATTAACGCGATGGAAAACGCAACAACCGACAACAAAGAAATGGACGTCACTAACGGTTCATGAAGAATCAAGCTTTAAGCATAACCCTAATTTTATGGAGCTAAAAGGGTTAGATGGTACCTCCAGTTGGTATAATCCTAAAACCGGTGATTTATACCGCTATGATGGGCGAGGACAATTGCAGCATATCCAAGATAAACCCATAGAATCAGTGCATTTTTTAGAAGATATGTTTTTAAGCGGTGCTGGAATTAGGCTTGCTACCGGAATTTTTAAGTTTGGTAGCGCTATGTTAAAAGGAATTAAAGTAAGTGGGTTTATAGATAAGTTAGATCATAATGAATTGGTTATACGTCAAGAACGAATGCTTCATAAAAACACAGGTTATAATATCTCTCCAATTTCATGGTTTGAAAGATATCCATCAATTGGTGTCGATGGAACATATATTACTGATTATCGAGCAATTGCAAAAGTTATTGGGCCATATCGTGCAAACAAAGAATTAAATGTTGGTTTTTTTAGTAAAAAAGAACAGCTAAGTTTTTTTAAAGCGAGAAAACTTGAAAAAGCTTTAGGTTTAGAAAAAGAAACACTTAGCGAAGGATTTAGGTTTTCTAGAGTTACTAATATAATCGAACTTCATCCACGAAACCCTATTATAGGAAATGATTTATTCATGGGTGCTGGAAAAGGTTTGCCTGGTGGAGGTCCAGAGCTGGTAATAGATTCATTACCTACTAATATTTGGCCATGGAAATAAAACTGATGAAAGAAAATCTATGTTATGTTAGTGCAATACAGAAAGATAAAATCATTATAAAAAATAATAATAAATGCAAAAATAAGATTTTGAAAAAATTAGGAGCGTGTAGAAAATTTTACTTTTCTAAAATATGGTATTTATCATATTCTTCAGAAAAAGAATTATCTATAAATCTACAAAATCTTAGAAATGAAGGCATCATGTTTTCTGGTGGTAATAAAGGTTGGGAACCAAGTGATATATATTGCTATTTAAGAGATAAGGGTAAGGTTTTTGGTAAAATTTATCGACTTGAGTGGTTAAATCAAGATGAATTTATTAAAAAAGAAGTTTAAAATTTTTCTGAACAAAAAAAATTCGTTTCAATTTAATTTTTATGGTTATTTTTAAATAAAGTTTGAATATTAGTATTATCCATCTTGGTTATGATTGCTTTGCATCGTTGAGTTAAATTAGTGGAACAAGCTAAGATATTATGGCCATTGTTAATATTGCATTCATATGATGTTTAGTATGCTACAAAAATAGAAAATGTTTTTGTATTATAATTATGTATAAAAATATTCCTAAAAAAGCGAATTTTCATATCATATTGTATTATCTGAAATTTTTAAAAAATATATTAACATCTGTTAAGTTTTTTAGTTTAAATATAAACATAGGAAAAGGTGTGAATTAAATGTTGAAAGCAAGTATTCAAGGCGATTTTGATAATGCTGATTTATATGTTGAGATAGTCAGCGCAGATAATGAAAAACAATCTGGTAAATATTTTGAAGCATTTATTGAAATGATAAATAGCAAAAAAGATAAAATTAAAAAGTTAGCTATAATTGATACAAGTTTTTTACATAGACATTATGATAATAAATTTTCCAATGAAACGATGGAAACAGATTGGTTTAAAAATAATAAAGGCTTTCTCGAAAAGTTGCAGATAGATTATGAATATATTTCATATAAAACAATTTTTAAAAGTAAATTTTATGAGCCACATTATAACTCTATAAAAAAAGACTATACTGGTAGTGAAAATGGAGAGGATGTTGATTTAGCATACAGAAAATCAGTAAAGATTCTTTCTGAAAAATTTATAGAAAAAGGAACATTGCGGGAAATTGTTAAGTTTATATTAGACGAAACAGCTGGATATCTTGCTATAATTGAATTTATTTCTGAAAAAATTATCAAAGAAACTAACGTTGAAGATCCTAAAAAGTTGAAAGTAATATTTAGTTACCCTGGTGGATTTAACGATTGTATTACTCACGCTAAAAATAAATATATAACATCATCATTAGTTCAATGTGAAGAAAAAAGCTATCGTTTTAGAGGAAAAGAATTAAAAACTATCAACACAAATTTAAATGTAGAAGAAAAACCTATGGATAGTGCAGAAAAAAATAGCCGAAATAATGGTAATTATTCTCCTACTTTTTTCTCGCGTTCGTTGGCTTATCATATTGACTTGATGAATATAAAACCAGAACACCAAACCATTTTTAGTATGAAATTTATCAAATTTTGTGCTGAGCTCAAGGAAGAGGTTAGAGATGATAAAAAATGCGAAATTAATTTATGAAAATTATGCAAATATACTGGGCTTGATATTTGATCATTTGAATATTAACTTTTTTGCTATTGATAGAAATGGATATTATATTGCTAAAAATGGAAAATTAAGTGAAATAGTGGGTGAAACTGATCGTGCTGATAAAGTAGAAGAAAACGCTTGGAATTCCTGCCTTAAGGTTATGTATACAGGAAATAGTGAGACTTTAGAAGAAGAATACCAAGGTAAATGGTATTTATCTTTCAAATCACCCTTATATGAAAATGATGTAATAATTGGTGTGATGGGTGTTTCATTTGATATAACTGAAAAAAAAGAAGTTCAAAAGAGACTTCAGCTCATAAATCAGGCTAATTATCATTTTGTTGCAAAAATGTCCCATGATATACGCGGGGCTTTATCCCCTACAATAGGTTATTTTAATTCGCTTTTTGTGCCCGAATTATCTGCGATATTCCAAGACATTCCCTTAACTGAAGAGAAGAAAGCCGCGATACAAAATTTACTCAGTAATGTTTCTGAATACACTGAGCAGCTTAATAAGCCGATGCAAAAATTAGAAAACTTAAAAAATTTAATGGAGCTTAAATATAATAAATTTGAAACATTCAAAACAGACATAACTATAGAAGAATTATTGTTTTGTGTTAATCAGATAGATATTGATAAAAAAGTGAAGCTTATTGTTCAAATTAGTGAAGATTGCCCAAGATTGCTACTGATTAATGATGCCATGGTACGAGATGTTTTGACCATTTTAGTAGGTAATGCGGCAAGATTTACTGAAAAAGGCTCAATTACAATTGATGTTACTAATAGTCAAGATACAGAAAATCTTTTAATTCTTTCGGTTAAAGATACGGGTTGTGGTATTAGTGAAAATCGCCTAGGGAATTTATTTAAAACAATTTTGTTTGCGGAAAATTATAATCCTGGTGAAGATTCTTATGCGGGAAATCCGACGTATAAACTGCCGATAGTAAAGCAAATATTAGATATCTTAGGTGGCACTATTAATATTAAAAGTAAATTAGGTGAGGGTACGGAAATTATATTTACATTGCCTTATGAAAATCCAACAATGAAATTAGAGGATTATATTAACAGTAGGCAAAATAACCCGGTAATTGCCCCTAATTTTTTAAAGAAACCTAAAACAGATATTAAAATACCGCCTTACCATGTGCTTTTGCTAGAAGATGATGTATTAACCTTAAATATACAGAAAAAATTCATGGAGATGTGTGGATGTTCTGTAGTGGGAGTTACAACCGAGGAAGAGGCATTGGAGGAGATTGAAAAGGAAACATTCGATATTATATTTATCGATATCACGCTTCAAGATTCAAGTGGCCTTACTTTTGCCAGAAAGGTTCAAGAGCGATTTGGTGAAAGCATGACTATGTACGCTATAACTTCTCACAGTACTGAAAAAGATAAAATGCGCTTTGATGATTACGGGATAACCGATTTGTTAAAAAAACCGGTGACGCTAAAAGATATTAAAGAATTACTGGTATCACATACGCTAGCCATGGCAGATGAAAGCTAATTACTCCATACTCGAATGATAAGCGCGACTTTTTCCAGATAAATATTTTTCATTTCATAAAGATAGTTTGGGTTTTCGATAAAAGAAAGTGAAAATAAATCAAAGTGATTGGGTTTATTGGTGGCTTTTAGCTTTCTGACTTGAAGTTGTCCATTTACTTCGACGATATAAGTTTTTCTTTCATCTATTTCATTGCTTTTCTGCCATATGCCGCCGACTATATCATTATAAAAATAGAGGGGTTGCATGGAATTATCTTGAATTCTAAAAACCACCGCACTTTTTGAAAAGCTTAAAAAGCTGCTGATTTCTAATTGTCGCTCAGGCAATATTACTTTTTCTGTTTCATCGGATGTTATCCAAGAAGGACTTGCACCCATACCATGAAGGAGCCAAGAAGGATTGCATTTTAACCCAAGCTTTAATACCCCACGGCAAATTTTGCCTGCAGCGCTTTCCATTAAGCCTCTTTTATCCGTTGGATTTCGCCAAAAACTAATGCTGGTTTTAGTAACGCCAACTAATTTAGCAAAATCATTTCTACTCATTTTCAAAACGTTATCCATCAAGTAAGCAAGGCGAAAAGCGCGTTGTTCTGTTGAAGATAAAATCGAATTTTGGTCATTAGTATCCATATCAGCGATGTACCATTTTTAAAATTAAATAAAATTAGTTGACAAGTATTTATTTATTGTCTAAATTTACAATAAGAGTTAACAAAAAGTTAACTAAGTTAATCAGGCTAACGTTTTTAACTCTACTTTATAGTATAAACAGAATTTTGTTAACAAACAAAAGTATTAATTATAGGTTTATTATGGAAAAACTACTTGAAACAAAAAAATTAAAAGTCCTTGTTGTTGAAGATGACACAATAAATCAAAAACTGCTAAGTGCTATGTTAACTATGCTGAACTGCGATTTTGATATTGTGTCTGATGGCAAAAGCGCGCTTCAACGTTTTGATGGAACGTATGATGTTGTCGTAATGGACTTAGGATTACCTGATATGCACGGAATCGAAGTAACAAAGCATATTCGTGAAAAAGAAGTGGGTAAACGCCCCCTAATTATAGCTTGTACCGCAAATACCCATCAGTATAAAGAAAGTTGTTTAGCAGCAGGGATGGATGATTTTTTACAAAAACCGTTTGAGTTAGTCCATTTAGAAAGCATTTTAAAAAAACACCAATAATTTTAAAAAAGGAAAAGAAAATGAAAACCTTAGAAAATAATCAACAAATAAACACAATTACATCACAACATATGGTTATGGACTTTTCTATGCGACGACCCAAAATTTTAGTGGTTGAAGATGAACCTTTAAATCAAAAAGTAGCGCGTATCACATTGGATATGATGGGTTATGACGTTGTGGTAGCTGGCAATGGATATGAAGCGCTTAATGCATTTGATGAAAGCTATGATTTCATTTTAATGGACATAGGATTACCTGATATCGATGGAATGGAAGTCACGCGTCGTATTCGAGAAAAAGAATTATCCTTGAATTCTCATGTGTTTATTATTGCGGCAACGGCGTCTGGAAAGAGTTTTAAAGAACCTTGTCTTGAGGCTGGGATGGATGATTTTTTAATGAAACCTTTATTTCAAGAAGACTTAGAAGCTGTTTTGAATAAGTACCGATAACTACATAAAAAAAGGAAATAGCCATGAATACCACAACAACAAAACAATATTGCCGTTATCTTTCAAAAGCCCAAAGCTATTTTGGCAAGCACGATTACAAAAACAGTTTATTGGCGTTATTAAAAGCAGAAGGCTTCAAAAATCCAGGGCAGCATTAAGATTTAGAGGCGATATCTGATGATTTAATGGAACTTTTAATTAAAAAATTAATGCAAAGAAATGAAATGTTATGGCATTAACATTTACCCAATAAATACGGATAAATAAACAAAAATAAGGAAATAAAAATGAATACGGCAATTACGCAATACCATCAGCACCTTGAAAAGACAAGAGCGTATTTAAATAAGCAAAATTATTACAAAAGCAGTCTTCTGGTTTTATTAAAAAAGACAACAAAAACAACGAGCATATCTGGATAAAAAAACATTTTATAAAACAGGAAATTAAAAAGAGGGTAACGCTATGCGATATAACAATTATGTAAGAACAAAAGCCCAAAATGACCGATTACTTTCCTTTATGGAAACCTCTGGCATCGTTTCAGCGATTGAATTAACAAAAATCAAGGCAGAGTATGCCTATGCACAAAAGCAATTGATGGATAACGATAATTTGTTGGGTTTTGTAGAAGAAGATTTTAGACGTCAATTACTGAAGATGGCATTTAAAAACCTAAAAGCAGGGAAGTTTATTCAACGCCTTAAAACCTACTTTCTGATTCAATCTCTTTTGTTAAAAGGGGTTTCACATGTCTAACGAAAATAAAGAGTTTGCCTTTTTAGAGAAAATTAAAACAGAAAAAATATGGGTCAGTATTTACCTTACGAGTGGTATTCGATTAGAGGGGTATATTGCGGATTTTGATGACAACTGTCTTTTTTTAGATTCGGATCAGACTAACTTAGTTTATAAACAGACCATTGCTACGATAGTGTTAAATGGCAAATTAGTAACGGCGCGTTACGCAAAAACAGCATCGTAATTTTTAACCAGAAATAGGATAGTGTATGAGTAGTCATGAAAAAATATATTTATTGCGTTTAAATGAAGCACAATGGCAAGAATATCAGGCGATATCAGCTTCAAGCGCCTTATTGGTAGATATTTTAAAGAACAAAGGAACCATTGAAAATAATGAGTTTCATTTAATTGAGAAATGGACGCGATTAATGAAGAGCGCGAATTCTTACCTGATTTACCAATAACCCGAGTTGATACCTTTATGTTATCGATAAAAACAATAAACGATACAGTATTATACGGTAATAAGTGTGGCCATAAAAAAGATGTGTTTCGTTCGCCTGTATTACCGTTGCACCATAAAGAAAGACCCTCTGTGCTTGAAAAAGCAAAAGAGCGTCTAGCAAACGCATTTCTATCGCCTAAAAAATATTTAGCCTCTTTATCATTTTTAAATCCTTCTCACAAACAAAAGAAAAGTGAACGACGAGAGGCTATTTGTGCCGTATTGTGTGTTTTGCTTCATCATACAGAATTAGATACGCTTGAAGTACGTAAAGTGTTTACATTCGAATATTCACGCCCCCTTTCATTAAAAGAAATCGCCCAAATGGCGAATATTCCCTTATGGCGAGCAACAAGAGCGCTTCGTGATGTAGTTAAAGCGGGTTACCTTACTTGCCAAAAGCGGTTTAAAAAAACAAGCGCGATGAATTATTATGGCGAATATTCGTTACGCAAATTAACCCATAAGTTTTTTAAAGAAGTGGGGATAAATTTAGCGTCGCTTGAAAAAGCGCGGCATTGGAAACGAAAAAAAGCCGCATTAGCGTATGCAAAAGCTAAAAATTTATTTCAAGAGTTATTAAAAAACAAATCTTTTACCCCCACTGAACGTACACCCAAGGTACATTCTTCGATTTATGATGAAGTGCTTAAAAAATCCGACGAAATAGCCCAAAAGCTTAAAAATGGGCAGTCCTTAAAAAGCCTATTAAAAAACGCACTCTCAAGGCCATCTCTTCTCTAAGTACACCCGCTAAAAAACATTCTCTTCTTTATTTAAAGAAACATCTCTTTTGGTTATATTATAACCAACGTTAACTTTGCCTTTAAAAACATCCTAAATACACCACAAAAATTTCAATTAAGTTAAAAGCTAACGGGTTATTACAGCACTTATCCACAAAAATTGTGGATAAACTAAAAAAGCTTATTTCTTAAGTGATCGCAACTTAGGGGGTTAAGTGTTCGCTCAAAAACAACGTATTATTTAACGTAAAAAGCATTATTATCTTTTTATCAGTGATTAATCTTTATACAAAATAATGATGAATAGAAAGACATTGACCTATTTGCCAAATGAGAATCAACTTGATTTTTTTAGTGGATATTTTTATATGTAACTTATCTTCTTACATGCCTAAATTGTTTTTTTGGGTGAATTGTTTTATTTACAGTCGCTTTATAAGGTAAGGAAACGTGGTATCTCGTATACCAATTTGCTAAATAACGTTTAGCAATTTGCTTATCAGTCAGAATAATCACATTCTCCGCGTTTTTTTCTTGCGCTGTTTTGGTGAAATTAAAGCTTCCTGTAATGACGGATTGTTTATCAATAATCATTACCTTATTATGTGAAATGGTGGGTTTATAATCGATAAATACCGGTATACCTTGGTTATAAAGATAAGTTGCTGATGAATAGCGTGTACGTTGTTGTGATTTATCTAAAATGACATGTACTTTTATACCACGCTTATAGGCTAAAGAAAGCGCTTTTGCGATAGGGGTTGAGGTAAAACTATAGGCCATGACATAAATGCTGTCTTTTGCCATATCAATCGTTTTTACAATGGTGTTAGTGCAGTTTTGACCTGGGATAAAACAAACTTCGTACGTTGCTTCTTTTTCAAAGGGCATTGCCCATGTGTTTACAGATAAAAGAGAAAAAACGAAAAAAATTAAAATTTGGCTAAATCGCATCAATGAGGGTTCCTTTCGAGTTATCCGTAAAATTTAAAATAACTCCATTATAAAAAATGCTTAATATTGACTTAATATGGTTATGTTATAAAGTAAGCAAATGAAATATAATTTTTGTAGGTGCTTATATGATAATACTAACCAGAGAAGAGTTGCAAAAAACAAGAAATGTTGCTATCCAGAAGATGTTAAAAGATAGTGCTTTTTGTCAGTCTTTGTCAGATGTTGGAAAATTTGCAGAAATTCTTTCTGGCGCGCCTATTAAAAATAGGACTTCTTTTATTTTAAATCCGTCATCTGGAACAATACAACATGTTTCATTTTCCAATGAAAGTAAGCAATTATGTTATGAAACATGTATAGAAGATATATCTTCCTATAATAAAGGAATTTTGCCTGGCAAAATGAGTTTAATGTTTGTTCATAATAAAGAAAACGGAACTTATGCATTGCAGGAAATTAAAGTTAGCAATGATATTTTAAAAAATATTATTATCGAAGGTAAATATCCTACGGAAGATGATTGTTCGGTGGCTAATAGACAAGAATTAGAAAAAGCAAAGTTAAAACTTGAAAATCTTGGAAACAAACTAGAAGAAGCCTCAAAATTAGCAGAAACGTTAATTGCGAATAAAAAAATAGACCATCCTTGTGTAAGTTTGAGTATTGGTTTAGATGATTTGAAACGAGAAATTAAAATATTAAAAAAGGATGATTTGTCATATAAAGAGATTGAATCGTTTATCGCTAAAACAGAGAATAAATGTAAAATTTACATAGATAAAGCTGCTGCTAGTATTAAATTTGAACCCGGTAAACGTATACTCAATAAGCTTGCAGATATCTTTGGTTTTGAAAGACCCTTCAAAGATGTCAAACAGGTTGATGAAATTAAACATACTTTTTTAGAGATGTGTCCTCACTAAAAAAGTTAAGAAAAAGCCCTTTTAAAAGGGCTTTTTTATTACTCATCGGGGAAAATAGGTAAGTTTTCTGTCATTTTAAATTCCTTTTATCAATTACTACTTTACTAATTACGCAATTAATCTACGATTCCTTTTTTTTTAAAACTTTTGCTATTATATTTTTGTTAGAGATGTAATGCTATAAGGGTTTTTCTCAATTAATTAGTGGTAAATCCTTTTTGCTGATGCAATAGCTAAACAAGTATTCAGTGATGATATCAAACTATTATTTATACTTGTTTGCAAAAATCATTAACCAACCCTATCTTTGCTGAAACACAAGGAAGCGAAGCGAGTGTGACAGCCCTCGCATCATCTGTAGAACCGTTTGTTTTGTCGAGGTCTATGCATTAGCATAGGCAAAGACAAAATAGAAGGTGTACCGATACAGATAGAAAGTCACTGTGGTAGTTGTGTTGAACGATAAGTTCAACGCAAAGAACGCAGGACTGGTGCGAGCCGCCGAAGGCACACTAGTCGCTAATTTTTTACTCCTGAGGGGGGCTTGGATGTCCCGTCAAGTTTCGTAAAAAATAGCGACTCTATCGATTAAATTTAACATAAATATTATAACATTACATGTTAAAAAAGGATGAAAATATGCTGCCTATTACCGAAATGAGCTCAATTGATTCTGTCATTAACTCATTTAATACCGCTATACAAATATTGAATGATAAAAATATAAGCCCCAAAAAATTCAATAAAACCAGTGAACATGCACAAGAATTATTACTATCATTAATTTCTACCTTGAATAAAGAAAATCCAGATTGGTTTAATCAAAATAGTTCTATTTTATTAGATGAAATGGAGAATCTAAAAACATTAATTGAAAATAATTTACTTTCTGTTAGTACTGGTTTTTTATTTGAATTAGGTTTGCTTAATGATTTGGTTAAAAAAAAGAATAATGATGTTTTCTTAGAACAAGAAGCCATCGAAGGTAATTCTGCTAAACAATATGAATTAGGCTGTATCTATTTAGATAAAAAGAATTATGAGGAAGCCTTTTATTGGTTCAATGAATCTGCAAAGCAAGGATATCCAGCAGGGCAAGCTTATTTGGGGCGCTGCTACGCAAATGGTTGGGGTACTACGGTTGATAAAATAAAAGCTTATCACTTTTTTACTATTTCCGCAGAAAAAGGAAATAGTTATGGTCAAAATGGCTTAGGATATTGTTACGAAAACGCTTTTGGTGTTTCTAAAGATGAAAAAGTCGCTTTTAAATGGTTTCAGAAATCCGCAGAACAAGGGCTTATTCAGGGACAAATAAATCTAGGAAGATGTTATGTCTATGGTATTGGCATAGAAAAAAATTTTAACGAAGCGAAAATATGGCTTTTAAAACCTGCCGAACAAGGAGAAAAAAACGCCCAATATATGTTGGGTGTTATTTTTTATAGTGGTGGAAATGGTATAAAACAGGATTATGTTGAAGCCGTAAAATGGCTTACTAAAGCAGCCTTACAAAATAATGCGCAAGCCCAATTACTACTAGGACATTGTTATGCCTTAGGACATGGTGTCAACCAACAACATAGCGTAGCCGCAAATTGGTATCTCAAATCTGCCGAAAATGACAATGTATCTGCCCAGCTTCAGATTGGTAATTGCTATTATCAAGGGCGAGGTATTGCGCAAGATTTTACTAAAGCGTTGCTTTGGTATCAAAAAGCCGCTGATAAAAATGATGAGGCAATGTTGATGTTAGGCATTCTTTACTTTCTTGGAAATGGCGTTACTCAAAATTATCCAGAAGCTTTTAGATGTTTTGCCAAAGCAGAGATTAAAGGTAATAGCAAAGCTACTTATATGGTAGGGGTTTGTTTTCACTATGGATTAGGTACTCCTGTTATTTGTCATAAAACAGCGATTAAATGTTACATAGAAGCTGCTGAAAAAGGTTATGAACAAGCACAATATGCGTTAGGTCAATGTTATGAAGAAGGTACTATTATTGAAAAGGATATAACAAAAGCCATAAAAATGTATCAATTGGCTGCAAGACAAGGAAATCAAGATGCTATCAACCGCTTGAATACGTATTATCATACAGTACCACAAAATTATACGTCTTTTAGACGCTGAGGGTAGAAGCCCGGAATTTTTAAAAAAAGTGTAAATTACACTTTACATTCTCTTCTTGGGTGAGTGTAATTAAACCAATGTAGAAATTATGAATATCTACATTGGTTTACCGTTTCTATGCTTCTATGTGATGACATTTTTTACATTATTTTACATTCCGTTAAATTTTCCTCTAAGAATTTTTCACCTTGTGATGCTACTATATTTGCGGTAGTGGTTCGAAGTATGAGGGACTCATCTTTTGAGCTGCTTATAATACGACCATCGGGGAATGATGCGATAGCTTCCACCCAGTTGGTATGGTTATTTAATATTTCGACACATTCGCCTGTTGTGGTATTCCATATTTTTATTTTTGCATCACGTGAACCACTTGCCAATAGGCCGCCAGGCAATTCAGTTAAGCATTCAACTTCTATGCGCCCCCCACCAAAAGAAAATTCAGTTTCCTTTTGACTTAATGTAAGCAAACATTGTCCTGTTGTACTATCCCATATTTTTACTGTTCCATCCCAAGAAGCACTCGCAATTCGTCCATCTTTTAAAACAATGATACTAACAACATGATAGGTATGCCCTCTTAAAGTCAAAAGAGTTTTGCCCGTGTTACTATCATATAATTTTAAGGTATTATCCGGATTATAATAACCAATGGCGAAGCGTCCATCAGGGAAAGTTGCTATACATCTACCGGGTTCTATTCCATGAAGGGTTTTTAAACATGTGCCGGTATGGCTATCCCATATTTTTGTTATTTTATCATTGGAAATAGTCAGTATTTTATCTTTATGTAGCGTAGCTATATGCCTTAAATCAAAAGTATTATTGGGCTGACTCGAAAATTTTTGGGTAGAGCCAAAATTAAAACCTGAAAAACTCTTAGTGGAATAATTATTTTCCGTGGTATCAGCGAGTGTCTGCAAACATTCACCTGTTGCGGTATCCCATATTTTCAATGTTTTATTTGTAATCGAATAACAAACAATTTTATTATTTGGTAACGTGCTGAGCTCTCCGCTATCCCTGATTGTTTGTATACAACGACCGTTTTTGCTACTCCATATTTTTATTTCATTACCTACGGATGCAACAATATTTTCGTTTGGAAGTATGTGTATATCGTTTAATCTCACTCTTTCGATAATTATTTTAATCGTATTTTGCTGAGCGTCATTTTTTATGTTAGAAAAAAATGAGAAAGCAGCCTTTTGAAGCCCTGTAATTAAGTGATTCATTTGCTGTTTTTGTTCTTTTTTATGTTGAAGCATATCTTGTTTAATTGTATTTTGAAGCTGAATTATATCTTGTTTTAATTCAAATACTTCATTTTTTAGTAACTGTAATTGCGCATTACTTGAGTGTAATCCGGTTAATTTTTTATTCTGATCGCCTGATTGAATAAATAGATTGATGATGTTTGTTTCATGATTAACTGCTGCAATTTCTTGGGCGGTTTTACCTTCTTGATTGGTGATTTGTTCATCTATGCCGCTCATTAATAAGGCTGTAACCATGTCAGGATTATTGTTTATTACTGCAAGATGTAAGAGTGTATTCCCTTGTATATCTGTTTTATTTATATCTACATTCGTTTTTTGAATAATAAATAATAAAAGTTTACAGGCAGTTAATTCTGATTGGGCTATCCATTCTTTCATGTATTCAAAAATATCATTTTCTTCTAAGATATTGCTCTCTATGAGGCATTCAAATCCGCGAAGCCAATTATTTTGGGCAACTAATAAAGCGATGTTATTAATGTGTTTTTGTTGTCCGCATAAATTTAATGCAGGTAAGATTATTTTTACAAGTGTATCTTCATCCTTTGCTTCAATTGCCCATTTAAGTAATTGATAATTATTTTCTGACGCTAAACGTGGCTCCACTGTTACCAATTTCGCTAATTCATCTTTGTCTTGGTTTTTTAATGCTGTCTCAAATTTCAATAGTATTTCTTTTGATATATAAACGATTTGCCAATAGTCAGGATTTTTTTCTAAAAAAGTAGAAATTTTTTCTTTAATTCGTCGATTATTTTTTACTTGGTTATTATCTAGAATTTCTTTTGTATGAGGGGTAATAAAAATCCCATTTTTGCATTTTTTGAACCATTCTTCGATAGCTTCCTTCTCATAGGTTTCTAAAAGATCATCGCTTACAGGTTCAAGCATGATTTTATTTGTGAGTGGACATAAAAAATCATGAGAGATTTTTGATAAATCTAAATTCATTAATAGTGAGGTATTTAGTATTAGCATAAAATCATCCTTTTAATATTTAGCATTCTAAATTAAGCGCAAATCCTTTTAAAAAATTTAGGCTTTATCCAGTAATTGCTATACTAACATTAACCATGTATGAATTTCTTAAATAAAATATATTTATGAATAATTCAATTAATAATTTTTGCAACTAATCTTTGGGTAGATTTTGTCGCACGTCATAATTGAATCCAGGGTTTACTGAAAAATCCACATTTTCTTGTTTTATTATAGAATGAGTATCCATGAATGGCCTCTTTTTTTTCTGTTTTTAATGGAATGCTACTGTTTAAAAGAAGGGATATAGCTAATTCCTTATAAATTGGTTACGCGCAATGGTGTTTAAATAGATCATAAATAGAACAGTGTTGTTGTTTAC
>CBCSKA010000021.1:0-8094 GCA_965140885.1 Legionellaceae bacterium
GATCATTTTATTTGTGGGTAACTTATATTTGATCACATAGGGGGCTTTTCTTCAACTCTTATATGCAACTCAGGTTAATTACTTTAAATTTATATTATATAAAAAGGATATTAATATGCCATATTCTCCTCTTTCTCCTTTTTCTCCTATATCATCGCCTGTTTCTCCTTCTCCAGAAGATATAGCAAGAGAAAGTAAAAGAAGTGAAAAAATTATTTCTACTATAGCGTTTTTAAAAAAATACCCTAATGACAATTTATTTATCAAAGAATTATCTCGAATTATTCAAACTTATGATATTAGCAAAGATAAAAGATATTCTATTGCATCAGAAATTAGTGAAATTATTGAGAGTACAAGTTCTCCTACAATAGCTATTCGCACTCTTTTAAGAGATGTTTTTGATTCAGAAAAAGGTTTATATAAAATGTTAAACTATCAACGTAATTTTATACCTGTTACTTTTGGAGGAACTGTTTCTAGTTTAAGCTTTAATTTTTCTCGTTCACTGCAATCAGTTCAATCAGCAGCAATTAAGGAATTTTTTATTGATGGAAAATATAATTTACTTAAACTGGATAAAGAAAATACATCAATACAAAGTGAGCAAGAAGATTTAACTATTAATACAATGGTAAGACGATAAAATTTCCCATTTCAAAAATCATGAAAATAGGGTTTATTTATTCATTTAATAAAATTTTTTATTATGAATAAACGATTGTGTCATGATTTTTATTGGCGCTATTTTCTGTTCGCATTTTATGCTCATTAATTGGTACTTTCAACTTAACTCTGCAATTTAAAATATAATAAAAAACTGCATTATTATTAAATAAGTTTATATTTAAATAAAAGTTCTACTTCTAAGCATAAATGAATTAATTTTTGGGAGCTATGATGGAATTTTGTGTATGAGGTGACCGAAACAAATAGGTGGTGTATCTTGATTGTGCTAATCAATCAACCCCAATAGGAGCAGATATAGCTAATCCCTAATAAATTGGATATAATCTTTAATTGATAACCTAATAAAGCCAATAAGTTAACTTTTATTAAATCGTATTTTCGTAATCAAATTATATAGAACTAGCTATACACCATGAACAAGAGTAAAGTAGTTGAATTAAAAAATCCAGTATTGACAGATGCAATAACGGAATTATTGCGAGCAAGTGCACGAGAAGTGATAGCGCAAGCCGTTGAAGCGGAGTTGGAAGCGTTTTTATCGGAAGTCAAACAAGCCTTATCGGATGGCAACTCCCGTATTGTAAGGAACGGCTATTTACCGGAGCGAGAAATCCTGACGGGTATTGGCAAAGTGAATGTTCGTGTTCCCCGCGTTCGAGATCGAGGCGAAACGGAAGATAAAATTCGTTTTAAATCGACATTGATTCCGCCCTATATGCGCCGTACAGCAACGCTCAATGAGGTGTTGCCGCTGTTGTATTTAAAAGGTATTTCAGAATCAGATTTTGTGGAAGTATTAAGCCCGATTTTTGGTGAACAAACAAAAAACTTATCTGCCGGCGTGATTAGCCGTTTAAAAATGGGTTGGGAAGAGGAATATCAAAAATGGCAATCAAGGAAACTGGATAATAAGCGTTATGTTTACTGGTGGGTTGATGGCGTTGGTTTTTCCGTACGTGATGATGATAGGCGATGCGTACTTGTCGTCATGGGTGTAAATGAGCAAGGGAATAAAGAATTAATTTCACTGTATGACGGTTATCGTGAAAGCACGGAAAGTTGGTTGACGTTATTACGCGATTTAAAGGCGCGGGGTATTAATACGCCGGCAATAGCGGTAGGTGATGGTGCATTAGGTTTTTGGAATGCCCTAAGCGAAGTATTTCCGCTGACGCAGCATCAACGCTGTTGGTTTCATAAAATGGGTAATGTATTAGATAAATTGCCTAAAGCACAGCAAAGTAGAGCAAAATCAATGTTACATGAAATTTGGATGTCAGCAACGCGGGAAGAAGCTTATCAGGCGTTTGATGCGTTTATTAATGAATATGGCGCCAAATATCCGAAAGCGGCAGAATGTTTGTTAAAAGATAAAGCGGCCCTATTAACTTTTTATGATTTTCCAGCAGAGCATTGGGCCCATTTGCGGACAACAAATCCGATTGAATCCACTTTTGCTACGGTGAGAAATAGGACCTATAAAGTTAAAGGCGCTTTTTCAAATAAAACCATTTTAACGATGGCATTCAAATTAATGCAAAGTGCGCAGAAGAGCTGGATTAGATTACGTGGATTTCATCATTTGGATAATGTTATTAAAGGGATAAAATTTGTGAATGGTAAAATGGAATTAAAGCCAAATGAACAGGTAACTGATGAATCAAAAACCAGGATCGCCGCCTAATGAAAAGTTACGCTATACACAACATTTGACGATAGCTCTTTTTGGATAAAATTTTTCTCATGAATTGCTTGAATTAGTTAAGTTGACGGTACCAATGAATGACACCTTAATTTGCCAATATTTTGTTTTCTGTGATAAGTATTTCAAACTCTTGGAGCGTTTATTCAATGAAAATGAACAAATATTTTTATGCGGTTCGAAACAATGATATTACTGCTTTAAACAAATTATATTTTAATAGACACACAATAAAAATTGGAATAAACAACGATATAAATCAAATAGATGATGGTTTGACGCCATTTCTTTTTGCAGTTCGGTTTTCAGATATAATAACATTAAAATGGTTAGTTCAACATGGTGCTGATATTAATAAAACGCTTGAAAAACGTAATGCTCTTTATTACGTGATTTTTTCTCATTGCGGAACAAGCCAACAACAACGTGAAAAATTAGCGTATCTTTTAGAATTAGGTTTTGCATTTGATAAACCTGAATTTGCGCTTATTTTAAAAGAAAACACCTCTTTATTAGAAGAAATACTAAATAAAAAAGATTTCTCTTTAATAAAAGATAAATGGGGCTCAGGGCTGTTACATTATGCTGCAGCCTTAAATAACATTGAAGCGGTTAAATTAATTCTCAAAAAAAGTACTTCTTTTTATTATCCGGATAAAATCATAAATGCAACACCTTTAGCAAGAGCCGCAATAAATGGGCATGTTGATATTATCAAACAGCTGTTAGAAGAAAATCTTCTTGTTACTATTATTACTAAAGAAAATAAGAACGAAGCTTTATTATATGCTGCAGGTGGTGGTCATCTCAATTCCATCAAATGTCTTATCAAAGATGGTTATGCTTCTGTGACTAGTAAAAATATAATTGATAAAACGCCTTTGTTAATTGCTGCGGAAAATGGACATTTTGACACAGTCAAATGGCTTCTTGCAGAAGGTGGTGCATCTGTTACAGAAAAAGATAAATTTAATGAAACATCCTTGTTGCTAGCTGCTGAAAATAGCCATATTAAAATCGTAAATTTGTTGATTGAATATGGTGCTGACGTGCATATTAGTCATGATTATACTTTACGAAAAGCATTTAATATTGAACATCTACTAATTTATGAAGAAAATCCCTTCAAATATATTTCGGATTTTAAACCATTATTGATAGCTGGAAATAAAAACTTTAATACAGAAATTGTAAATAAAGTTAATTTATCGATTTCAAAAAGAGTTCAAACACATAATAGTAACATAACGAGTTATAATTATAATAAGAATATATTGTTATATCTGATTTTTTCATGGCGCCATATTAGTGCATATTTAAATACAAAAGATATTAAAAAATGTTTGTTACAGCAAGAAAATAATAAAAAAATCAGTATAGAAAATATATTAGAAAATTATAATACTTTAGATATAGATAACGTGATTACTAGCGAAGAAATTTTAACGAATTATCTTGTATTTAACGCACTTAATAATTGCCTTTCAAAAAATAATTTAACACTAATCCCTTTTGAAGTTTTTAGCATTATTAGTAGTTTTTTTGTGTTTTTTGAAAATTTTCATTCTAAATTTGCAAGAAGAATAGTGTTAATTGGTAATCTAAATTACCAGATAAACACTTATGAAAATTCGTGGTTTAATAAAAACTCCCATAAAAAATCGATATTAATAGGTTTAAGAAACACGTTTTTTAAATATCCGGAAATATCGGAGGAAAGGATTATTAAAGTAGTTGAAAAATATAGACCGGATATTCACAGTGGCTTCTTTAGCAATCGCGCGGGTTTATTATTGAATAAAATAAAAGAAGATAAAATGGATGTTTCTGTCACTCACTATTGCTAGCTTCCCCTAAAATAAAGATTTAAAAATAGGCTATTCGACGCTAGTAATAAATTACTACTATATTAATATTAAGGAAAAATCATGTATAACATTTTAAGTGATTTAGAAATAAATGAGCAAAAAAAATGCGGCGTAAATAATAAATTTTATGATGAAGAGCTAGTCAAATTTAATGAATTTTGGCCAAAAAATGAAACTGATTTTACGAAGAACATGACAAACTTTTCTATAGCCTATGCTATTAAAATTATTGCTAGAGTAAAAAGTATTTTATCAGTATCAGAAGTTAGAGCTAACATAAATATAGATACAGGAAGACTTAGCTGTCAAAGAACAAATTCAAAAAATAATTCGGCGACAAAATACACTTTCAATCTCATAGGTCGAGAAACAGTAAAGGCAAAATACCTTTGGACGGCATTAGTGTTTCTTGTTGATACCTTGCCATATGAAATTGACTATAGCTGTATTAATAACTTTGTAGATACATTTGATGAAAAAAAAGAATTAGGAAAATGGTTTTCGTTATTTAGCAAGAATTCACTTTATGAGATGGAATTTAAAAAACATATAGATAGGAACTTTATTGAAATATTTTTAGACATAAAAAATTCAGATAAACAAATTAATAATACAATTTTTGTTGATAAACAAGAAGAAAACTGTGATCTAAAAATGTTAGAATCTAAATATCAAACTATCGATTTTGTTATTTATCCATATAAGAAAATTAAAGTGACAACGGAAGAATCAAATTATGAAGATGAATTTGGCATAGACCATAAACAAACGATAAATCGACAAGATGATCTATGGTCATGGCACCTGGATTATAAAATGTCTGAATACAAACCAAGCTATCAAGCTAAACTAAATGTTTATTCAGGAACTCTTATATTAGAGCCTATTGAACAAAGTAATTATAACTTAATTTTATATTATCATTTGTTCAGTAGTTCTGAAAATTTAAAAAAATATGCTATTACTTTATTTCGACTTCAGTATGAGGCGGGTTATCTTATTAATGATAACTTAGAGAAAAAATATAAAAAAAATGAATCATCTTTTGCAAACGGATATCTTGATTATATTGTACCTATCAAGATAGACGATTTACCTTATGATCGCACTTTTCCTGGGGATGGAAAAGTTACTTATCACTCTGCATTTTATGAATCAGTATATCGTTATACTTATACGCCTGGACCAGATGATCGCATGTGGATTGATAAAAAAAATAAAAGTTATCTTGATTATTTAATAAAGAAAAAAAATCAATACGGAAATCTTAATTCAATTGAAAATGCAGCACTTAAGCGAGAAGAAAAAAACTATCCTGATCTTGCTAAAACTTTGATTCAAAAGTGCACGCCTATTGTTAAAGGGCGACTTGAAAATGAAGATAAAAAACGTGAAGAAGAAAAAAAAATAAAAGCTAAATCTATCGAAGAAAAACATATCAAAGAAACAAATCAGAAAATACAAAATGAAAAAAATAAAATTTTAAAATTAAACTCTTCCCTACACGATTTGTTTTCACCTCATAACTTTAATGAAAGAAAACCATTGCTTCTACTTAAATATCTTAATGAAGGCGCGAAAATTGATTATCAGGGACAAGATGGTAATACTGCTTTAATATTGACTGTGGGTATTAGGGATGAAGATCTTACATACATTCTTCTTAAAAATGGAGCAAATCCATTGCTTACCAATAAAGATGGATGTAAAGCAAGTGACTTAATCTGCCCAACAAACCCAATTTATATCACACTTAAAAAATATGAATTGTTATTTGCAGCACGAACAAATAACTTATCTGCTGTTCAATCAGTTTGTCATGATAAAGAAATTAATGTTAATGAAGTTATTGATGCTACAGATGGTAATGGTTGTTCTGCACTTATGATTGCTGTTTGTGAAAACTATATAGAAATCGTAAAGTTTCTCTTATCACAAAATGCTAACTTAAACTTAAAAGATAATTCAGGGAATAACGTATTTGCGTTAGTAGAAAATAATGAAATTCATAACTTATTAAAAGAAGTCGCATTTAATGCGAGCAATGCTTTAGATTTAAAAGATGAAGATGAAAAAGATATTTATGATGATACATTCCAATTGACTGATAAGCCTTATGGATTTTTTACCCCTATTTTATCCCAGGAATTAGACAATTCTAATAGTCCCATCAGAAAAAATGAGCCTAAGTACAATTAAAAGTTAGGATAATAGTTAAAACTTATATTGAGGAAAGTTAATGTTTGATCTTAGTTTATTAAAACTAGAACCTTGTACTAGTGATGATGTTTTTATATCTCCTGCTACTGATGCGCAAATAGAAAAATTGGAACATTACTGTGGTCACTCGCTTCCTGGCGCATTAAAAGAAATATTTAAGTATTACAATGGCTGTAGCAGTTCCGTTCGAAACTTTATTCCAGAAAATAATAGCAATTCAATTAATGAAATATGTACAGTTTCTTATTTTTTTGCATTAGATAATCGTCAAGACAAAATGCCACCAAATATTTGGTGGGCCATTCAAGAATTTTCAGAGTTTTTGGGGGGAAATTCTTTGCCTATCGCTGAAGATGATGAAGGCGCTATTTATTTTTTAAAATGGGTAGGAAATATACCTCAAGTCTGGTTACTAAAATATACAGAGCGTGAAAAACCAAAGTCTTTTTTTATTATGAACTCATTTGAAAATATGTTGGGGGCATTGTATGAAGAATGATATTATTGAAAAACAGCATGAAATTGAAAAAGGTACTTTTTCTCCTAATGCCTATAGTTCGCTTTTTTGTGTTCAATTAAGCATTAATGATTTTGGTAAAGAAAGACAAGAACATTTTAAAATATCTAATGATATTTTACTTAATCAATTACAAAAATGCGAAGAAGAGGGAGTGCAATTTTGTGAAAGAATAAGTAACATGGAGCTTTCTATATTTATTATTAAAAATAGAAAAAAAGGCAAACACAACCTTCAGCCTTATTTCGTCTGGGAGCATGCTTCAAGCACAACAACAATGGGTCGTCAAGGTATTATGAAGTTAGTTCCTCGAGAACAACATACACCAAAAAGCAAATTTTGGAAAGTTATTCATTCTGACTATAATAGTAGTGGTGGATATCATGAATGGGCGATTCCAAACGGCGCACCATCTAATACCTGTATTAAAGGTATTAAACAACTAACAAATTTACAATTATCGAATCTTTCAACTTTAGAATTACCACTTTATCTACATAAAGCTGTTGAAGAAAATCATTTTGAAAAATTTAAAGTCCTCGTAGAACATGCAAAAACTTTGTATACACCACAAGAATTACGCAGAATATTCACAGAGGTATACGCAGCAGGTGGAAAAAACCCAACAACATTATTACACCGTGCGGTAAAAAACGCTTATCTTCCTATTATTAATACCATATTAAAATACGGAACCCACACTTCTAAAGAATTGCTTCTACCCGACAAGAAAGGTAATCACGTAGTACATTTAGCAGCAAAACATAATCGCTATGAAATTCTAGCCAGATTAAAACGCTTAGGCGCTGATCTAAATGCAATTAATCATAAAGGTGAAACAATTCGTACAATTGCTATTAAACGTAAATTTCCATATTGTTTAGCAATCAGTGGAGCAGAACAAGAAAACTTTTCGGAAGATAATAAGGAAGCTCATGCGTTATTGTCCACAATATCGGGTCGAAAAACACCAATAAATTCAATAGGATTTACAGCGAAAGATCCCGCATTTACCTATTCTGGATTAAGCTCATTAAAATCAAAAGCGATTTTTTCTAATCAGGAATATGTTGAGAAATTGCATTTAATATTGCATA
>CBCSKA010000021.1:8104-8557 GCA_965140885.1 Legionellaceae bacterium
AAAACAATAAATTCAATTGAGATTTTAAAACCTGCAAAATCTTATATAAACACTGTAAACTCTTCTAATGCAGAGCTAAATAAATCAGCTTCACTTGGTTCATCTAAAATAATAGGACCAACTTTTTGGGCTGTAAAAGAAAAAATAGGTAGTACAAATACAATTTCTGCTTCGTACACACAAACTGAATATCGCTCGCCACAATTAATCTCATCACAAACAGTACAAAGAACTCAGCAAGCAAAAGCCACGCAAAGAACACAGCAAGCACATGCAGTACAAGTAAAATCTCAACAAACTCAACAGCGAACATCACAAAATACACAGCAACAATCTCAAAAAGCCGCTCAACAGCGAACCGCTCAACAACGAGCACAGCAATTAGTGCAACAGAGAGCTACTCAACAACGAGCACAGCAATTGGCACAACAGAGAGCTGCTCAACAACGAGCA
>CBCSKA010000022.1:0-8038 GCA_965140885.1 Legionellaceae bacterium
TCATCTTTTTCCTCTTAAGTTTATATAATAACTATATATAACCTAGAAGAAATTTACACACTTATTGGGACAGACCCAGAAAATCTATTAACGGGTAAAATGTAACATTCGCATCTAGCTTAAATTTTAAAAATAATATTATTTCGTATTCAATACTTTTTAAAAATACACATAAAAATCTTTTATGTGTTTATATTTTTTTAGTTTGTTAAGAGAGAACACTTGACTTCATAGTAAAAAATCACTTAATTTTTTTACAAAACAATTATCCACAATTTCTGTGGATAATTGTGTGGGTAAACAGTTATCTCTGAGTGAAAAATGCGTTTCTTCTAAGTCAAATAAGAATTGCAAGTAGGTTGCTAACATTTTAGCCAACTTTAGACAAAAAAAGTTTCCTTCTAAGGCGAAAAGGGAGAAAAGATAGATAGGATATAGGGTTAAGGGTTATTTCTTTGATTCAGGTAGAATAGTTTTTATATATTTAATGTAGTTATCTTGGGTGGCTTCTTTTACCCCTAAGACGTTTAGAATCACTTTACTGATTTCATCGACTATTTGTGTATTACTTTCTACAGAAGAATAGAGAAAAGTCGTTTTGACTTCTTTTTATTTCCCCATTGTTAAATGAAAGATTGCGTTTACTCACCGCTTCTTTATCGCTGTGAGGGTATTTTTTCGATACATATACATTTCCATTCTTGCAGTATCAATAATTTATGGTGTTCAATGCCTAAATCTCTAAAGAAACGATACGTGAAGTTACGCGTGCTTGCCATTCCTTTATAAATTGTAGAATTTCTTCTTGATTAATTATACTTGAGCAAGGAGAAAAGACATGAAGAAGGAAATTATTAATCTAATGAAAGCATAAAAATCACCTAGACTGATAAGGAAAATTTGTCGTGAAAAGGCATAGGGTAATCCAATAATATCAGTTGGTAATATCTCAAATTGTTTTTTGCTGAATAATAAAAAAACGCTCAATAACAAGCCGCCATTGTCATTTAATCTTTAACCATTTTTTTAAACTTAAGGAAAGGCAAATTAGTTGTAATTAATATACTGTGTATTTCATAAGATTCAGATAATAATTGAAATAAAATATTTGTATCCGAACGTTTATAAGAGTAATAAGACATGTCAAGAATATGTAAAACTCTTATAAGTTTAAACTTTGTTTTTTGCGGTAGTTGCTGTACTAGTTAGTCGCATTTATGGAATAAATTTTCATCCTTTTAAGCGCCATAGGAAGACTTAAGCGTGTTTTGCCTGTCCGCAAATAACTAAAGATAAGAATATTTTCATAACTCTCACTAAATTCACTTTCTGCTAAGTTTTGTAACTACGTTAAATTGATTTACAATTTTTTCATTTCACTAATCACGTGGAATTTTCCACAAAGCTTGATTCAAAAAGCGCATACGTTAAAAAATTAGGCGATTATTTACAAGCGTTGGAATGAGTAAAAGACGCTTATGTAATTAAAAAAGAATTCTATGGAACTCAAAATGAAAAAACGGTAAAAATAATTGAACGAATAGCAGAATTGGAAAAATTAATTAATGCATCATTGAACAATCATTTAAAAAGTAGTAAATAATTTTTATGAATCACAGCCCTATTTATGAGTAATGATTCATAAAATATATAAATTGATAGATAGTCAATTACTCTATTGGTGAATATAAACAAGTTCAAACGGCACTAAAAAAAATACCTTCCTCTTTGCTATTCTTCATTCACTAAATTAACCGACTTTTCAGCGCTTATTAAAATAAAAATCCAGTGTTTTTATAATGGCATCGTCTAATGTTATTTTGGGTTCCCAATTTAAATAAGTTTTTGCATTTTTAATAGCAGGGACTCGTGAATTCACATCTTGATATCCATTTCCATAATATTGCTTGGCTTCCGTAGTAATAATACGCGTTTTTTCTGCTAATTCAGTGTAAGCGGGGTATTTTTTAATTGCAGCAACAACTTTTTCAGCAAGTTCCTGAATACTATAATTATTATAAGGGTTTCCAATATTAAATATTCGATTATCCGCTTGTTGATTTTCATTAGCGATAATTTTGATCAGTGCATTAATACCATCGTCAATATAAGTAAAACAACGTTTTTGTAATCCACCTTCTACTAATTGAATATCTTGTCCATGTATAACATTGCTAATAAATTGCGTAAGTACGCGTGAACTACCTGCTTTTGTTGCGAAAATATTATCTTGACGAGGGCCAATCCAATTAAATGGTCGAAATAATGTATAGTGTAAACCTTGGTGTGCTCCATAAGCATAAATGACTCTATCCATCATTTGCTTAGCACAAGAATATATCCAACGTTCTTTATGAATAGGACCTAAAACTAATTGGCTATTTTCTTCATCAAATGTTTCATCAGGGCACATTCCGTAAACTTCGGAAGTAGAGGGGAAAATAACGCGTTTCTTGTATTTTACACACCAGCGAATGATAGGAAGATTCGCTTCAAAATCCAACTCAAATACGCGTATAGGATTTTGCACATAAGTTGCGGGAGTAGCGACAGCGACTAAAGGTAAAATGATATCACTTTTTTGAATATATTCTTCAATCCAAGTAGATTCTTTTGTAATATCACCTTCTTTAAAATACATACGTTCATTTTGACTATGTTGGATTAAATTAGTATTGGTTAAATCCATACCAACTATATTCCAATCTGTATTTGCCAAAATTTGATCTGCTAAATGACTACCAATAAAACCATTAATGCCAAGAATGAGAATATTAAGAGACATAATCTACCACCAAAATAAAATTTTTATACATATTGCTTAAGATAAGATTTCTTATGCATTATTCCAAATGTAACGATACTAATACCACAAATGGTTTTTTTACACCATTTTTAGCAAAAATTAATGAATTAAGAATCAAAATGACTATAACCCAAATGTACTAAATTTATAATTTCCCCATTATTATTTTTTATTTTAAGACCTGGCAGGGATTCAATTTGACCTATGCAAGTACAGGAAATCCCGGTTTCTAAAAGTAAATTCACTTTACTCGGTGAAATAGTAAAACAAAGTTCATAATCATCTCCTGCACATAAAGCTAATTGTTGTGCTTCTTGAGGTGATATTTGTGTTAATAATTCGGTAGATAGCGGAATTTGTTCAATAAATAGTTGAGCACCTACTTGGCTATTTTCTAAAATGTGATTTAAATCTGCTGCTAAACCATCTGAAATATCAATAGCACTATGCGCTATCTCACGTAATAATAAACCTTCTGTAATACGGGGAAAGGGTCTATGCAAACGTTGGGCTAATTCAATCGGCGCGTTTAAACCCAATTGTAATGCACATCCCGCATCACCCAAAGTCCCTGTAACATAAATTAAATCTCCCGGTTTCGCAGCCGAGCGTTTTAACGCTTTATTTTCTGGCGTAAAACCCTGCATTTGTATTGTAATTGTGAGTGGACCACGGGTAGTATCTCCCCCGATTAACTGGACATTGAATACTTGCGCTAATTCAAAAAACCCCCGACTGAATTCATATAACCAATCCGTATTCGTTTCTGGCAGCGTTAAGGCTAACGTTGCCCATGCCGGTTGAGCACCCATAGCGGCTAAATCACTTAAATTAACAGCCAATGCTTTATAACCAATATCATAAGGGTTTGCATTAGGGTGAAAATGTATACCTTCAACTAAGGTATCAACAGTAATGGCTAATACTTCGCCAGAGGGTATTTTTACTAAAGCAGCATCATCACCTATACCTAATAAAACATCAGGACGTTGCAAGGATTGCTGTTTAAAGAAAGCATTGATAAGTTCAAATTCACGCATAATCTTTAGGATTGATATTCTATAGAACGAACAGATTTTGAAATACGATCAATAATACTATTAACATATTTATAACTTTCTTCAGCACCAAAAATTTTTGCTAATTCCAATGCTTCATTAATAATGACGCGATAAGGAATATCTATTCTTGCTCGTAATTCATAACAACTTAAACGTAAAATTGTTAAAGCGATGGGGTCAATTTGCTTAATGGGACGATCTAAGTAAGGAATAAATAATGTTTCTATCTCATCTATCGATTGTGGAATAGCATGTAATAACTCTTGAAAATAAGTGATATCTAATTTTTTTAAATTTTTTTCATTCGAAAGAAATTGTGTTTCAATTTCTCTGATATTAGCACCGGTCATTAACCATTGATAAAGAGCTTGCACCAATAAGAAACGAGCTTGGCGGCGCATATAAGGATTAGGTTTCTTATTCATATATTGATTTCTCATTTTTTAATTTCTGTATTTCTTCATTAAAAGCATTCACATTTTGAAAACTTCGGTACACAGAAGCAAAACGTACATAAGCCACTTGATCTAATTTACTCAATTCTTCCATAACCCATTCACCTAATAAACGAGAACTGATGTCACGCTCTCCAGTCGCTTGAAGTTTGTGTAAAATACGTTGTATAACAACTTCAAATTGATCCGATGTGACAGGACGTTTTTCTAATGCACGTAGCATACCTGCCCGTAATTTATTTTCGTCAAAAGGACTAATACGCCCATCTCGCTTAATAATACGAGGTAATATTAATTCAGGCGTTTCAAATGTTGTAAATCGTTCTTGACAAACAATACATTCACGTCGTCTTCGCACTTGATTTCCTTCCGCCACAAGACGTGAATCAATCACTTTTGTGTCAGGGTGATGGCAAAATGGGCAATACATAATAATTTTATAACCTTTGATAAACGGGAAATTGACGACAAAGCGTAATGACTTCTTGTTTTATCTTAGAATGAATGGCTAAATTATTCATATTATCTAAAATATCGCAAATCCAATGTGAAAGTTGCTGTGTTTCCTTTTCTTTAAAACCTCGCGTTGTTATCGCGGGTGTCCCTAAACGTAAACCACTCGTAATAAAGGGGGATAAAGGATCATTTGGTACAGAATTTTTATTAACGGTAATATGGGCATTTCCTAAAGCCGCATCTGCTTCTTTGCCCGTAATTTTTTTATCAATTAAATCTATCAATAATAAATGATTTTCTGTACCCCCAGAAACGATTTTATACCCTCGATGTATAATTGTTTCTGCCATGATATGCGCATTGCTTAATACTTGTTCTTGATAAATTTTAAAATCAGCTTGTAAAGCTTCTTTAAAAGCAATAGCTTTTGCTGCAATTACATGCATTAATGGACCACCCTGCGTACCCGGAAAAATTGTTGCATTTAATTTTTTATGTAATTCAGGATTTGGTTTTGCCAAAATTAACCCTCCACGAGGGCCTCGCAAGGTTTTGTGAGTAGTTGATGTGGTGACGTCAGCGATATTAACCGGTGAGGGATAAAGACCCGCTGCAACTAAACCTGCAACATGAGCCATATCAACAACAAGATAAGCACCTACTTGATCAGCAATATCTCTAAAATTTTGCCAATTCATTTTTTTTGAGTAAGCTGAAAATCCCGCTAAAATCATTTTAGGTTTATGTTGATGCGCTAAATCCGCTATTTGCTGATAATCTATTTCACCTGTTTCTGGATTAATACCATATTGAATGGCATGAAATAATTTACCTGAAAAATTAACACTAGCGCCATGTGTTAAATGTCCGCCATGTGCCAAACTCATACCTAAAATAGTATCACCCGGTTCTAATAAAGCCAGATAAACTGCGGCATTTGCTTGTGAACCCGAGTGTGGTTGTACATTTACATAGGCGGCTCCAAATAATTCTTTTGCGCGATCAATCGCTAATTGTTCAATAATATCAACATATTCACATCCACCATAATAGCGTTTCCCAGGATAACCTTCGGCATATTTATTGGTTAAAACAGAACCTTGTGCAGCTAAAACAAGAGGACTCGCATAATTTTCAGAAGCAATTAATTCAATATGGTCTTCCTGACGTTGAACTTCAGCTTGCATTGCATCCCATAATATAGGATCAAATTCTTCAATAGTCGCTTTAGAGTTGTACATAATAGTGCTCCTGAATTATTTGAATTATTACTTACGCTAGTATCTAAAATTTGAGAGAATTTTTGTGATAATGCATTTTTATAATACTGTTTTTCAAAACAAGTATTTATTGGCATACACAGATTTTCTTTTTTAAAATTTTAAGTTACTCATTTTATAATACCGACAAAAAACGCTTAATTAGGCATTGTTGAATTAGGGGTAATTGTTTGAGGTATTGATGATTGAGGCATTGTAGCCTGTGGTACTTGTTGAATTTGTGTATTTTCCTGTGGATTAGTGGTTGTAGGCACATCATGCATACTGGGTAAAACCGTTTGTTGATAATCAGGTCTTAACAATGGCAAACTATTATAATCTTTTAATACTTGATCACAAGCAATTTTTGCTTGTTGTATTTCTAATGCTTTTGCTTGATTCATTGCTTGTAGATAAATCAAATTAACTCTATTTAGCTCTACTTGAGTTAATTGCATAACTGAAAATACTTCTTGTAAACGGCTCGTTAATAATTGCGTATCTTGCCCACAAGCTAAAGCAGCTCCAGAAATAGCCCCGGCTTGCTTCGCTATATTTTCAGCATCAGAAATGTTAGCAAAAGATAATTGAGTCCAGCCAATAAAAAATAAGAAAAAAAGATATCGGTTCATGTAATGACTCCCTTTATAAATGAAATAAATTTAATTTAATATTCTTTCAAGCATACTACCCTTTTTTTTAGTTCAAGTGCAATTCGCATTATAAAGATACGAAATTATTCATTTCTCATTTAAATATTTACCAATTAAAATAATCGTATTTTTTCCTTAAACTTTTTTAAACATTAAATCCCATACTCCATGCCCCAAACGTTCGCCTCGTAATTCAAACTTTGTGTAAGGCCGTTCTTCTGGACGGGGAATAAAATCATTTGTTGGTGACAAATTAATAAAATGTAAATGATTACGCATCACTTCTAACATCTGAAAAGCATAATTTTCCCAATCTGTTGCCATATGAAATACACCATTAATCGCTAGTTTTTGATGAATTAAATTTACAAATTCTGGTTGTATAATACGACGTTTTTGATGCCTCTTTTTAGGCCAGGGATCAGGAAAAAATAATTGGACTTTATCCAAACTATTATCAAGTATGGAATACTTCAGTACATCAAGCGCGTCATCACAAAAAATACGGATATTTTTTAATTGGTATTGTTCAATTCCCCCTAATAAAGCACCTACACCAGGACGGTGAACTTCTATACCAATAAAATTCCAATCTTGCTGTTGTTTTGCCATATCAAGGAGTGTATTTCCCATGCCAAAACCAATTTCTACACAATGTTTTGCCTCACGACCGAATACATTATTCAATATAATGGGTTTATCGCTTACAGATAAACCATAATGTGGCCAATATTGTTCTAAGGCTTTTTGTTGGCTAATCGTCATTCGCCCTTCACGACGAACAAAACTTCGATTGCGCCGTAGGAATGTTGTTTCTGAAATGGGTTCCATAACTTGTATTAACTATCTTTTGAAATGAAAAATGCCAATGATAACAATTACGAAAGAAATAGCAATTGTAAACTTCATGAGTAATCGCTGCTTTTTATTCTGATACTATTAATAAATCTTCGGCTACTGTATCATTTTCTAAACAATTAACAATTTTATCTAAATCTGCTTCATTTTTATAACGATACCATATTTCATCGGGATAAATGACAATGACAGGACCTTCATCGCAGCGCCCTAAACACCCCGCTTTATTCACTCGTATTTTCTTTTTTCCCGCTAACCCGAGTGATTTAACTTTGGTTTTAATATAAGTAAAAGCGTTTTCTGCGCCAAAATTATTACAACACGGTTCACCATCACTACGCTGATTAACACAAAAAAATATATGTTTTTTGTAATACATGACGAATCCTTATGACTATAAACTAAAAATAAACCTTGTATCTTAAAAAAATGTTATAAATAAAGTGTTATTGTCGTTGTACGATAATAAAAAGGAAGTGATAAACCGTCG